>JAJTBN010000003.1 GCA_021286895.1 Bacteroidota bacterium
GGAAGTTCTCACGCAGAATAATTACGCGACAGTCTCACCCGTACCCGTTTTGAAGAGGAACTTCGATAAAAACGAAATTAAAAAATCACTCGGGCTTGAAAAATATAAAACTGTAATAGGTCTGTTTCCTTTCGGCGGTGTGAACCCCGGGACAAAGATGCGTATCAAGCGCTGGGATGTCTCGAACTATCTGCGTCTTGCCGAAATGCTGTCCGAAAAAACGGAAACCGGTATTGTGCTTTTTGAGGGCAGAGAAGAAGATGAAAAATATCCCGCGGGAATTAATTTGAAAAGCAACTACAGAGTGAGGACAATTGATTTCAACCTTATCCCTGCCTGCGGAGTGTTCATATCGGCGGATACAGGCCCGCTTCATATCGCGGCTGCCCTCGGCGTGCCGACTGTAGGGCTTTTCGGGCCGTCAGACCCGCTGCTTGTAGCCCCTCCCGACGGCGACGGAAGAAACGTGTTTATCAGACAGGAACTCCCGTGCAGCCCGTGCTATACGCCGTCTTCTGCGGTTGACAGGAAGAATAGGGAATACTGGAACGGCGATAATTTCATCTGCCGGCTCGGAACCGGTGAATGCATGAAAAGCATAACCGTAGATGAAGTATTTAAGGAAACAGTTAAAATATTAAACAACACGCAATGAAACGGTACGGAATAATGGGCGGCAGTTTCAATCCGCCTCACGTTGGACATTCGATACTGGCGGAAAACGTAAGAGAGCAATTGTTTCTCGACAAGATTGTTTTCATCCCTTCGGGAAAACACGCTCTCAAGGACGGGGATAATATGGTGTCGCCCGAACACAGGCTGGCTATGGCGGAAATTGCTTTCGGCGGTGACCCGAATTTCGAAGTATCGGATATTGAAATTGAAAAAGCGAAATCGGGCGTAACAAACTATACAGTCGATACGCTCATGAGCCTTTATGAAAAATACAAAAACGACTTCATAAAACTTTATCTAATAATCGGAATCGACAACCTCATAGAATTTCCGAAATGGAAGAACCCTGAAAAACTATTTGCGCTTTCGGAAGTGATTGTGATGAACCGTCCGGGTTTTCTTGTGCAGGACGTGAGCGAAGAGTACGCCCGCAAAGCCAGGTATCTGAGCGTTCCGATGCTTGATATTTCCTCGACCGACATACGAAAGAGAATAAAAAACGGAAAATCCGTAAAATATCTCGTCGACGAAAAAGTCGAAAGTTACATAAAAGAGAACGGATTGTATAAATAATACGATTAGTGTCCTGAAATCTTCCGGTTTAACTGGGGACTCCCGGATACGACGGGAGACGTCGTTTTTCAAAAGTCTCTACTTTATTTAATCTATCTTTACTATTTTTGATAAACAATAAATCAATCATGGAAGAGAACAATCAATCAAATCCCGTAGAAAACGCCCCGGTTGCGGAAACTCCTGAACAGCTTACTGTATCGGACGCCATAACAGGCGTATTCACGAGTCCGGGCGAAACATTTGAAACAATAGTAAGGACGCCTAAGAAGACGTACTGGGTAATACCGGTTATAATATCGGTTGTGGTAGGAATCGTGCTGACGTTTCTTTTCTTCAGGGACGAGCAGCTTATATCGGGCGTAATGGACAAGCAGAAAGCCGCGCTTGAAAAAAGAATGGAAGAACAGGTAAAGAGCGGAAAAATATCGGGTGAACAGGCAAAGGTCTCGATAGAGCAGGCCGAAAAATTCATGGACCCGAAAGGCGCCTTCTTTCAGATAATCGGATACGGTGGAGCGCTTGTATCGCCCTTCCTGATTTTATTCGTTCTAAGTCTTGTTTATCTGGTTGCGCTTAAGATAATGAAGGCTGAATTTGAGTTCACGAACATACTGAACGTTGTCGGGCTGTCGATGCTTGTAACGATTGTCGGCGCGGTCATAGGCTTCGTGTTGTCGGTAATAACAGGGGAGATGTCGACGGTAAGTCTCGGACTTGTTTTAAAAGACTCATCAGTAGGGCTTAAAGTACACGAACTCATATCCAAGATAGACGTATTCGCAATCTGGTTTTATTTTCTGATTGGGATTGGATTGTCAAAAATCGGGAAAATCACGTCCGGCAAAGCCTACGGCGTCGTCTTCGGAATCTGGATACTGTGGATAATAGTCACTTCCACCGTATCATTTTTGATGGGGTAAAACCGAAAAATTTTTGCGGCATTCATTGTTAACCAAAAGTGAATGCCGTTATTATTTTATTAGCACCGCTTTTCTTACTTCCCTGTAATCGTTCGATTCAAGAACGTAAAAATATATTCCCGAGGCATACTGCGACGCGTTCCATGAGTACTCATACGTACCGGGCTGAAGATACTGGTTAACGGGAGATTCAAGTTCTTTCCCGGACATGTCGAAAATTTTAAGTTTCACATTTCCGCTTTTCGGCAGCATAAAACGTATCTTCGTAACGGGATTAAACGGGTTAGGGAAATTGGGCATAAGGGCAAACTTTTCCGGGATTACGGTCGAAATATTCTGTATGCCGATCGTTCTCACACGGAATTTGAATATAACAGACCAGTCGCTTGTTCCTAATGAATTTGTCGCGTTGAGCCTCCAAAAATATCTTGTATCATAGTTTAATATTCCGGTTCTTAACGGAAGTGATGCGTTTGAAAGTGTTGTGTCGAAAATAATTGTTCCTGTTGGAAACGTTGAATCACTGGCTATCTGGAAATGGTACGTTAGAGCATACCAGTTGCTGTCCCAGTAAAAAACAGGATTAGCAGGAATGTTGGAGGAATTGTTCAATGGGAGCAGTGGCTGCGGTACTGTCGGAATGCTCAGAAAAACCCAGAATGAGCTGTCTTTATCAAAAATATTATTGTACTGATCGGCGACTATGCACCTGTGCCAGCCCAACGAAGCCTGACCATCGATGAAAAGAACAGCCGTTAATGTAGTGTCGTTTACAATAACCACGCTGTTATTCACAGTTCCAACTCCAAGGCTGTCGAAATTTACTACCCAATACGGAGAAAGAGTAAATTCTGTGTTTGTGCTGTGCACTACGATTGGAAACGAGACCCCTTGGGAACCTGTATCCGGAACTACTGATTGAACGTAATGTAACGGTCCCTGTGAATATGCACAAGTAAAAAAAACAAAATAGATGATGGTAAAACACAAAAACTTCATAGCCCGTTTTTTTGATAGTAATTTTTAATCTCCAAAAATACAATATAATTTTTGATGAATTGATGTTCGATAATACGGCGATTTAAATCATTTATTAAAATCTTCGCCTCAGCGTTCATTTTTTCGTTCGCGTATACCGATAGAAGATTTATCTGAGGTTCGAAAAAATTCGGATACAATTCACACATTTTCTTAAACATATTTATAGATTCCCCAACATTGCCGTCTTTGTACAGAGTTGCCGCGGTATTTCCCATCACAGAAGGATAAAAAGGCATCAGTGTTGAAGCACGTTCAAAACAAAAACTCGCGAGACGGTAATTTTTCAATTCAAAATATGATGTTCCCAAATAATAACTTACTGGAATTTTATTCGGATCAACGGGATAAATTACGTCGTTAATACTTTCAAGTTTTTTCGCCGCCCCATAATAATCTCCTTGGAATTTCATCCGTATGGCATTTTCATAATCTTTCTGGTATGATAATCTCAAGGACATAAGAATTAAGGCGACAATAATCAAAACTGACAACGGCCATTTTTCCCTGCGAAGTGTTCTCGACAGACTGTTTGAATCCGCATAAGCAGTTGAAAGACTGAACAAAAACAGCATCATGGCGAAAACATTATCATAAGTAAAATTAAATATCGAAGTGACGAAATAACAAGTAGAGGTAAATAAAAAAGGGAGGTTGTTTTTTTCCGTAAGCGATTTATTGAAAAGAATCAAAACGCTGCCGGAAATGAACAGAAAATAAAATATCCCGGATATGCCGAACTCTGAAATAAACCTCAAATAATCGTTGTGCGGGTTTATAGCGGAATTCATATCTACATTCTCATCAGTATAAACAGTACCGTTGAATTCGGGATATACTCCCGGCCACATGCCCGCACCGATTCCTGTAATCGGATGTTCTGAAAACATTCTCAGAGAAGCGTTCCAGAATTCAATACGGGCACCGTTTGTTGAGTTGTTTAAGTTGAACATTGCCTTTAACGACTTTGACAAACTGTCTCTGTCGGAAGGCTGTATGAAAGGAACGGTCGTTTGCGCGAATGTAGCAGATAGTATCAGTAAGGCTAGTACAATCAATCTTCTATAAGATAATCCGATATTGTTATTTCTTTTTCTAAATTGTAGTATAAAAATTATTAACGCGGCTATAAGGCACAATGCAACGGCGGCGTATGCCGTTTTGACACGTAGCAGTAAGAGATAAGCAAATAATAGAAACAAAGCCATACCACTTAATGTTACCTTTATTTTATTTTTTTTAATTAGAAGAAACATCGCGGAAAAGTACATGAATAAACCTACGGAGGTATCTGCCTCGTTTGCTCTGTCTCCAAGCAGACCGGAAAGACGCAATTCCGGAGATTTGATCGCGGCAAAGAATCCGTACGATGTGAGTATTGCCGAAGCAGCGAATAATATATAAAACAAAAATTCATGCGCATTTTTCCAGTTCAGACTCTGAAACATAACGCAAATAAAGAAGAACGAGGAAAGATAAACCGAATAAATTAAACCGTCTACTCTATGGAAAAGAAAAGAATAATAAATCGACTGCAGAAGAAACACCGCAAAAAGCAGAGACGCCGTGTATTTAAAAAACTTTTTATACATCCGTTATGACTGCCGCGATATTCACGAATAATATCACTAAATATTAATGTTTAATAATGTAAATTTCACAACCTGTACAAAATAATATCAATAGTATTAAGAATAAAGATATCAAAATAATATTTTCGAATTTCGGCATATTGTCGGCTCTGCAGGCATTCAACATCATTATTCCGCTTGTGTCCGTGCCCTATGCAGTGAGGGTAATTGGTGCAGAATATTTCGGGCTTATAAATTTTGCCGCCGCTTTTGCAGGGTTCTTCATAATTATAAGCGATTACGGATTTAACTTCACCGCGAACAGGGACATTGCGAAGAACAGAAATGACAGGGATAAATGCATGGAAATATTTAATTCCGTACTGACGCTGAAATTACTTTTGCTCTTGTTGTCTGTGTTGATATTCGTATCGGGTGTATTCCTTTTTCCGGGTATTTTTTACGAAAGGCCGGTTTTCTTTATCAGTCTCGGAACTCTGGCAGGTATGGCACTTTTTCCGCAGTGGTTCTTCAAGGGTATGGAAAAGATGCTTTATGTCACGGTTCCGGGAATTGTAATCCGCGCGGCGGCAACGCTTTTGGTGTTCTTTGCCGTCAGAGAAAAATCGGATTACGTAGTTTATGCCCTTCTTCTTAACGGCGGCAACTTTCTGCTCGGAATTACCGGTATTCTGATAGTCGCGGTTAAATTCAGGTATAAATTTTATTTCCCCTCTCGGCGGGTACTGTGGAAGGATTTCCGCGAAGGACTTGAGGTTTTTTATTCGATAATTTGTACGAGCGTTTACGGCTATGCCAACACGTTTATCCTCGGGCTTTTTTCTGACCTGAAGGTTGTCGGATTCTATGCGGCGTCTGACAAGATTGTATCGGGAATAGTCGGCATCATTTCCAATCTGAACGAAAGCACATATCCCCGCATTTCTTCGCTGCTCGTTGAAAACAGGGAAAAAGGCGTTGAGATGATTAAGATGTCCGCGAAAATAATCGGGACTGTATCGTTGTCATTCTCTTTTCTGCTGTTCATTTTTGCTAAACCGCTGGTTCTTGTAATTTTCGGCGATGAATTCGCTTCAACCGTTCCGTTGCTTAGGATAATGTCACTGATTCCTTTGTTTTTGCCGCTGAATAACCTGCTCGGCGTACAGACTATACTCAATATGGGTTACAAGAAAGATTTTTTACGTATAATTTCAGCGTCTCTTTTATTCTTTCTCACAGTTTCCTTCACGCTCGTCCCCTTTTTCAGGGCAGAAGGAACGGCGATTGCAATTACAGGAACAGAATTACTGGTTCTACTTTTAATGGCTTTGTTTGTGAAGAGAAAAAAACTGCTTAATTACGAATGAAGTACGATTATTTGATAGCGGGAGCCGGATTCGCGGGCTCGGTAACCGCCGAGCGTATCGCGAATATACTCGGCGCAAAAGTTCTCGTCGCGGAGAAACGCGGGCATGTCGCGGGTAACGCTTACGATTTTACGGATGAAAACGGGATTCTCGTGCAACAATACGGTCCGCATATATTTCACACGAACGATAAAAAAGTCTTTGAATATCTTTCGGGGTTCACGGAGTGGAAAAAATATGAGCACAGGGTCGTATCCAGAATCGGAGGAAAAGATTATCCAGTGCCTGTAAACATGATAACCCTTAACTTACTTTACGGGCTCGAACTGAAAACTGAAGACGAAGTGAAAAATTATTTCGACTCCGCCGCTGAAAAGAACGGGGGCGAAAACTCGGAGAAAATTATTACAGGAAGAATCGGAAGAGACCTGTATGAGAAATTTTTCGAAAAGTTTACTGAAAAAATATGGTTCGAACACCCTTCAAACCTTGCACCGAATGTGTGCGGAAGAATTAATGTCAGGTATAACGATGACTGCAGGTACTTCACCGACAAATATCAGTATATGCCGGCAAACGGGTTTACTAAATTGGTGGAAAGTATGCTGGATAATCCGATGATAGACGTAAAACTTAATACCGATTTCAGGGATGTCGACAGGGCTCTTTACGGTAAACTTGTTTATACGGGCCCTATCGATGCTTACTTCGGTTATGAATACGGAATTCTGCCTTACAGAGGGATTAAAATGGTGTTTGAAAAGCATGATAAAGATTTATTCCAGAAGCATGCGGTAATTAATTTCCCGGGTGATGAACCTTTTTACAGGATAACAGAGTTCAAGCACATAACAGGCGGAAATTCCGGTTCAACCACTATTTGTACCGAGTATTCGGATAAAGAGGGAGAAAGATTCTATCCGAAACGGACCCCGGAAGCTCTTAAAATATTTTCTCTTTATAAGAACGAAGCGGCAAAATTAAATAACGTTTATTTTACAGGCATGCACCCCGCTTTTCAGTATTATGACGTGGGGCAGGTCGTGGCAATGTGCCTGAAAGATTTTTCAAAACTGGCTTGAGGCAAAACAAAAAAATATTGTTCACTTCATTTGATGGGATTCCTCGGGAAACGCAGGGAGGCCCCGGCAATATTATTTTTAAGATTCTTAAAACAATAAACAGGGAAAAATATTCATGTGATTTCCTTTCCTACGGGAATTATCTCATTAATCCTCTCCTGAAAACTTCCACGGAAATAAAACCGGGCCTGAAAAAAACCGTTACGGATTATCTTTATTGCAAATCGAGGGTTTACAGAATGCTGACCGCTAACAGTTTTTATCTTAAAAGACATTTTGAAAGCAGAGACAGATATTTCGCGAAATATTCCGGTAATGAAATTTATGAGATAGTGCATTCTCACGACACTCTTTCGGGTTATTATTTCAGGCCGGACAAAAAAGCCGTAAAAATTCTTACCATTCACGGAAATGGATCGATTGAAAGCGACTGGGCTGACGCTGCTTCGAAAAACAAATATATTAAAGAATTTATTCCGGAATTTAAAAAAAGAGAAATTGAGGCTTATAACAGTGCGGACGTAGTTACGTTTCCGGGTACTTATGCAAAGGAACTCTTTCTTTCCGATTACGGTATAAAACTCCGCCGTGATAAAGACCTTCGAGTTATACAAAACGGAATCGACACGGAATTTATATCGGAAGTAAAACCCGAAAAAAGCCTCCTCGAAAAATACGGGCTGAAACCTTCTCACGATATTGTACTGCTTAATCCGGCTGCCCATGTAAGGCAAAAGAATATTGACCTGGTTATTGCTACGGTTGAAAAACTGGTAAGTATGAAAAGGAATCCGCTTCTGATAAATGCCGGTTCGGGACCACTGACGGGCGATTTGAATTCCTTAATAAAAAATAAAAATCTGGGAAGAAATGTCGTTCTCGCCGGAAAAATCAGCCATAGCGAACTTATATCGTTGATGAAATCTTCCGGTGCTGTTATTATGATGTCGGAAAGAATAATTTTCGATCTGGTTATACTTGAAGCCGCAGCGTGCGGTATCCCTCTTGTCACTGACCTGTCCGGCGGTAACAGGGAAATGCTTGAAGGCTACGAAATGCTTGCCGAAATAAAAGATAAATCCCCGGAAGCTACTGCGGGGCTTATCATGGATAAAATTTATTCCGGAACCTTGAGGAAAAGGAAGAATCCCTCCTTTAGGTTTAAAACAAAAATGATGACGGACGCTTACGAAAAATTATATAATGAAGTAATCAGGTGAAAAAAAACATTCTTCATATAACGAACGAACTGAATACCGTGGACGGCGTTACTAACCACACGTTTGTACTGCTTAACGGTCTTTCCCGGGTTTTTCAGGGGGAGATTTTTATTATTGCCGGCGGAGGGAATAATACCGGATTATTTACAAACACAGAAATCATAACCGAAATAAATCGGAGCGTCAACCATAAAACCCGCAGTATTCGGATTTTCGCCTCGGCGGTGAAATACGTCAGGGATTTTGTAAAGAAAAACAATGTCGGAATTATACATTCTCACAATCATTATGCGGCCAACATTGCCCGTTTCGTGTCGATGTTAACCGGCGTTTCTACTGTTCAGACCAATCACGGATTTTTTCCGGACAAGGGAAAGCTGAACCTTTTTAATGCCGATTATCATATCGCGTTGAACGCAGGGGTGTTGAGACATCTTGCTGAAAAAGGCATTCCGGAAGAAAGGATACGGTTGATTAAGCCGGGAATCCCAGAAATAACAGATATTAAGGCGAAAATAAAAAACTCGTTTCTGGCTGCTTCAAGGTACTCGAAAGAAAAAGGACTCGATAAATACATATCTGCTTCTAACGCCATTGAATCAAAATATCCCGGCAAATTCAAATTCTATATTGCGGGCGAGGGAGACGAAGAAAAACGTCTGATGCAGCAAAGCTCTCAGGTCGGTGGCGCGGTGGCTTTCGTGAAAGATTATAAAAAATATCTTACTTCTGCGCGGGTGTTTGTCTTTCCCTCTGAGGCGAGGGAAGGCCTTCCGACCGTTCTGCTTGAATCGGTATTATCGGGTTGCCTTGTTGTTTCTTCCGCGTACGAAGGGGCAGGGGATTTGTTTCCGGTTCCTTTTAACGGCCTGCTTTTTAAACCCGGCAATGCCGAAGAGCTCGCCGATAAGATGATTTACGCTGCAGATAATTCAGACAGGCTCGTAGAATCATACAGAGGTTTGTACCAGAACATCAAAAAAGAGTATTCAGTTGAAAAAATGGTTAAAGAGCATCTGCAACTTTACGGGGAAATCTTATCCTGAACCGAGCCTGTCTGTCTGAGGAAATTCCGGATTTTTCTATTTCTTTCGGAAAAATAATTTAAAAGATACGATATCCGGAAACGAATTCTCATTTCCCTGAATTTTACAAAAAGTCCTTTGCTTAAAAAGGTGGATAAATACCCGGGGAATATCCGTGAGAATAAGAAAAGCCACGCCGGCGCTTTTCTGAAATATGCTCTCGCGCTCTTTTTGCTTCCGTAAAAATATTCTCGCCATCCGCGTATTATATTCTCGCCGCTTTTCGTTATTCCGAATTCCGCTACGGGATTTATGAAATATTTTTCAGTGTATGAATATACGGTTCTGTTTTTCTTTTCGATATCGAGCGATATTGATTTTCCGTGATAACGCTTCAAAAGAAGAGTCTCGGGAAGATTGTGAAAACGGATTTTATCTTTTATCCGTAGCCACAGTTCGTAATCCTCAATAAAACCGCCGCTGTATCCTCCGTGATCCAATATTACACTCTTTCTGTACATGACACCAGGGTGAATAACCTCGGAGTGAAGAGAAAGCCTTCGCTTGATGTCCTCATGCTCCGTGCATGTTCTGATGTCGAATAAAACTTTACTGCCGGAGAACATAGCATAATGACAAGAAAGTACATGGATGTGTCCGTATTCGTTCATGAATTTGAACTGTTTTTCAAGTCTTTCGGGTAAAGATATGTCATCCCCGTCCATCCTTGCTATGAGTTCAAATTTTGATTCCCTAAGACCCTTATTCAGTGTGTTACCGAGCCCGGTGTTTTTATCGTTTACAATAAGTCTTATTCTTTTATCATTGAAGGCTTCAATCTTATTTATCGTATCATCAGAAGAATAGTCGTCGATAATAAGAAATTCAAAATTTCCGAAAGTTTGATTCAAAATGCTTCTGATTGCCAGTGAGACGTATTCGGAATTATTATATGTCGGCATCAACACAGTAATCATTTCTGACTTATATTAACGGGATGAGAAAAGTTTGTGATAGGCCAAAAAGTCTGTAACTGCTTTTGTAATATGAAGTTCTTTCAGTAAAACAAAATATATTTAAAGATTTAAAAATCAACTTTTGATCAGGAGAAATATAATATTTGGACTGAAATTTTGCCATTATTTATTTAATATAAATATCATTTTCATATATTAACATACAATAAATTCGATGAAAGGGCGGATCAGAACCGATGGCGTTCTTTGCACCTTATAAATATAAATTTGTTAAACTTCTGAATACCGGAGGGAAAAATATTCTTGACGTTGGCGCTGCGAACGGCAGCCCCGAGATGTTTTTCTCTTACTTTAAAGGTTATGAATATGATGCGCTGGATATTGACGAGGAATGCCTTTCGGAGAAAGGAAAGAAACTAATTAACAGATTCTATAAAGCCGATCTTGAAAAAGACGATCTGTCTGAGATACCTGATAATCATTACGATTATGTTGTTTTGTCGCATGTGATAGAACATATCGATAACGGCGAAAAAGCGCTTGAAAAACTTGCTTTAAAGATTCGAAACGGCGGCCTGATGTATGCGGAATATCCCTCTGCGAAATCCGCACGCTTACCGTCCATGAAAGGAACCTTGAATTTTTATGACGATCCGACGCATAAAAGATTTTATGATTTAAATAAATTAAAGAATGTTTTGTCGGGAAACGGGTTTGAAATTCTGAAGTGCGGTGTGAAACGGGATATTCTCAGGATTGCCGGTATTCCGTACATGGTCGTTAAATCTCTGATTAAACTGGGATACGTCAGAGGAAGCGCGTTCTGGGACCTGTTCGGATTTGCTGAGTTTTTGCTCGCAAGGAGGGTGAAATAATGAAAGTTCTGATTATTTCCACAAACGCTTTCGGCGACACATATCTTTCGTCCTCTGCGATAAAGATTATAAGAGATATATTACCCGGTTCGGTCATAGATCTTCTGACTATTCAGGACTGTTCGTTTTTTACCGAATACCTCGGATTTGATAATGTGTTCTTCATAGAAAAACGCGGAGCAAGAGAGCTGCTTAAAACAAGAAAATTTCTCGGCGAAAGAAAGTATAATTTCGTGTTCTCTTTCTTCCCGGGAAGGATGAATTCTCTGCTTGTCATGCAGTCAGTATCTCCGAATAAATACTACTACAAAAACATTCTGAAACTTGAAGACTGGTCCGGCGCGTCTCAGCATGTATACTATAATTCCCAAAAAACAGACAAGGTGTGGGAGCCGTCGATGAACTATCTCCTGCGGATTAAACTGCTTCTTGATTTGGCATTCGGCAACGATAATTCGCTCGCAAAACCTGTTTTCAGTTTCAACCCGAATCTTCGCAATAATATTCCGGGTGAAGTTTTGATAAATTATTCGTCCAAAGAAGAAAACCGTCGCATCGGGTTAAAATTGGTTAATGAGTTGTCAGAATACATATCTAAGGTATTTAACAGACAGGTTTGTCTGCTCGATTTCGAAGGCGATTTCAGTGAGAAACCCGATTACATTGTCTTTCCCGAGAGTTATAATTTCAGAGAAACTATGAGCAGGATAGTATCATCCGGCATGTTCATATCTGTTGATTCTTTCCTTTTGCATCCCGCTGAAGCGTACGGAGTAAATCTTCTCGGTATATTCGGCCCTACAAATCCCGGTTCGGTGCTTTCTTCGGGTTCAAGAAATTTCATTCGTGTAAACCCCCTTAAAAGTTTAACGCTCGAAGATGTTGTTCCGTATGTAAGAAAATTGCTCGGGGAAGAATGAATAAAAGAATCTTAAATACACGGATTGATTTTGCGGATTACGACACCTTATTGTCGCTAATTTTCGAAAATGTTGAAAAAGGGAAAAAACTAACTTTAACTTATGCGAATTCGCATATATGCATATCCGCCGCTAAGGATTGCTTGCTGCATGATTGCCTCGAGAAATTCGACATTGTTCACCGGGACGGAATCGCCGTTCACAAAGCCTGCCGGTTTCTTTATCCATTTGAATATGGTCTTGCCCGTATGAACGGAACCGACCTTTATCGCAGGCTTTTCACCTGCGGCAGGGCGTTCAGCTGTTTCGTTCTCGGCGGCCCTCCGGACAGTCCGGAACTGTTGAGAAAAAATTTCGGCGGACATGTCGATGTACGCGGGTTCATTCACAAACCGTCAGGAACGGATGCCGACATAGAAAAAATCAACAATTCAAATGCCGGAATTTTATTCGTCGCGCTCGGCACGTCCGCTCAGGAAAAGTGGATTATACTTAACAGGGATAGAGTAAACGTTCCTGTTATTATAGCCACAGGAAGCGGAATTGATTTCCTTACCGGTAAAAAGAGACGGGCGCCGTTATTCATGAGAAAACTCGGCATGGAGTGGCTTTACAGGCTTTTTTCCGAACCCGTGAGATTATGGAAAAGATATCTTGTTATGAATCCTTTTTTTATATTTAAAGTTATACAGCAAAAACTTAAATTAACCGAAAAACAAGGGAATACGTAGATGAAGCGTGTTTTACTCCTACTTCTAATATTGTCCGCCGTTCCGGCATTTTCCCAGAACTATAACTGGATAACCCCCAATAAAACTTATCTGAAAATGTATGTCGCTGAAGACGGCATCTACAGAATCAACAAAACGGATTTTACGCAGGCGGGTATTTCCACTGCATCGATCGACCCAAGAACCGTGAAGGTGATTTATAAGGGCTCTCAGATTCCGATTTATTTTTACGGTGAACAGGACGGCGTTTTCAACGACAATGATTATTTTGATTTCTACGGAAAGCGCAATTACGGAGGAACAACTGTCACATACAAAGCGACAAATGATACACTCGCTATTGTTGATTACACAACGGACGAATATTTTAATCTTTACTCCGATACATCCTGTTATTGGATTGACTGGGGCGGCGCGTCCGGCCTGCGGTTCGCGGATTACGGTTATTCTACATCTTCTTTGTTCCCGAATCAGTACTATTATTCAAAAATTCAACTTGAAAAGGATTCCGTATATAATCCGGGAGAGCATCGTTCAAACGACGATTACAGGTTCTTTAATACCGAGAAAATATCGGGTGAAGGGTGGTACTGGAAAGAACTTATGTTCGGTAACCCGAGTTCGACCACTCTTACGACTTATTTCAGCCTTAACAATCTGTTCGCATTGCCGCAAAATGTTTCGTTCAGGATTTTTGCCTATCCTAATTCTTATTCCGATACCATATACAACGAACACAGCCTTATAATAAAAGTAAACGGAAATAATATTGATACTCTCTTTACGAATGATTATAACAGAATTGATACCGTAATAACGTTTTCTTCTTCGAACCTTACACAGGGACAGAATCAGGTATCGGTAATATATAAAGGCGCCGGAAATTATCCGGGACACATGTACCTTGATTATATCAGCTTACAGTACCCGGCACGGTTCGAGTTTGTAAACAACTCCATATCGTTTAACGCGGGACTTTCCGATACTTCTGCGAAAGTATTTAAAGTGAAAGGGCTCGTAACGGGCAATGATATCAATATATACGACGTGAAGAATAATTTACGGATTTCTGTTTCCTTGTCAAGCGCGGATACGCTCGTTTTTTCAGGAAAGGGCAACGGACAGTTCGAGATTGCAAACTCCTACATAACAAAAAAACCTTTCAGGATAAAACAAAGACAGGTTCCGGACCTTATCTCCGCGTCGAACGGAACGGACTATCTGATTGTGTACAATAAACTTATGGAAACACCCGCGGAGCAGTTAAGACAGTACCGAAACAGCCATGACGGTTTCAGGTCATTCAAAGCGGAGATTGAGGACGTTTATGATATATTCAATTTCGGAATGGAAAATCCCGTTGCAGTAAGAAATTTCACGAAATACGTTTATGATAACTGGCAGCAGCCGAAAATGAAATACCTCTGCCTTATCGGCAGAGGCTCGCTTGACCCGAAAGGAAATTCTCCGCTCTCAGTTTATTTCTCAAACCTGATTCCTGTTTACGGGAATCCTCCGTCGGACGGATATTTCGCGAATTTTACCGCAAATGCAGGAACGTATTATCATCAGATAGCCGTAGGAAGAATTCCCGCGCTGACCTCTGCCGAGGCTTCTGATATCATAAACAAAACAATTGCATACGAGAACCAAACTGTCAATCCTGAAAATTTCTTTAAAACATTCGTTTTTATAACAGGAGGACAAAACCGTTCGGAGCAGATTTCGTTCGCGGGTCAGGCCGAGATTTTTATAAATACATATATACTTCCGTCTCCGGTATCCGGGTATCCCGTAAGAATATACAGGAATGATTCAAGCGGTTACGTAACGTATAATTATTCCGATTCTATTAAAAACGCGATTAACCGCGGCGGAATAATTACCAATTACATCGGGCATGCAGGAAGTACTACATGGGATAACGGTCTTGATGATCCGGGAATATTAACTAACCAGAATAAACTGTCGCTAATTCTCAGTATGACATGCTTTACAGGCAAGAATGCCGAAACCTCACTGAGAAGTTTCGGCGAAAAATTTCTTTATCTTGCGAACAGGGGAGCAATCGGGTTTGTGGGAACTACCGGATGGAGTTTTTCAGGTTCCGGAAACACTCTTAATGGATACATTTTAAAAGGATTTGCGTTCGATACACTGAGGCGTATCGGCGATGTTCTAAGGTCCGCTTCGGCGAGACTTTATTCGGACCCTGTAAGTTTCGCATCGAGAAATACGATAAACTGTTACGGGTTAATGGGTGATCCCGCGGCGACTCTGCTAATACCCAAATATCCCGAGTATGCAATTGACATGTCAAATTATAAACTCTCAAATCCATTTCCTTCTGTAAAAGAACAGATTACGCTTACTGCGTATCCGAGAAATCTCGGAATATATTCGGATTCCGTCAAAGTAAGATTCACTTTGTTAAAGAACAGTGCGGCCATCAGAGTTAAAGATACACTTGTCCGCGGTTTTGGGTTTGTCGATACGCTTAATTATGTATTCTCGATAGATTCGGCCGGAAGTTATTCCATGAATATATTTCTCGATCCCGATCACTGGAATACAAAGGAAATCAGGACAAATAATGCAATCACTTTTCCGATAAACCTTAAAAATCTTTCATTCATTCCGCTCAAGCCGGTTGATAACGAGGTTGTCGGCGGTGATACTGTGTTGATTACAGGAATCAATCCGAATGTCAGCAGGGGAAACAGCGTGAGGCTTTTGCTTCAGGTCGACACATCGTCTTCGTTTACTTCGCCCCTGAGCAGGACGTTCTTTACATCCGGCGGTCAGGGAGTAATAACAAGGTTTGGATACGCGGTGCCGTTTAAAGACAGTAACACAGTGTATTATTTAAGAATGAATTCGATAATCAATAATACTGACACGTCAGGATGGTCGGAGACAAGAAGGTTTATTTATGGAAATTACTATTTTGCCCCGAACCGGAATTTCACTCAGCAGAGCCGGGGAATAACTGATAAAGAGATAGCAGTTAATAAAATAAAAGCCGGACAGTACGACGCGGCTGATCTGTACAATGCTTCCGGAAATCCCCTGGGAATTTCAATCAGCAGGTATTCGGGAAATATAACGGCGCAATCATGGGGGAACAACCTGTTCAATATGACCCGTCTGACTGTTAACAACAACGAGTTTCAGATGGTCGATACAGCCTCATGGGGCGGGCTTAATGTTATTAAACTTAATAAAACCGATGCCCGGCTTCTGGAGAAGAGACATTTTGCGTTCTCGACAATACAAGCAAACGATTCGGTTATAAATTATCTTAACACATTTACTGATAACAATGTACTGGTGATTTTAAAGACTTCTCCTTATAATACAAACTTTACGATAAACAGCAGTCTCAGAGCCCGTATCAGAATTCTCGGCAGTACGTATGTAGATTCTGTCAGTCTACAGTCTTACTCCTGCTGGAGTTTCATCAATTACAGCGTTCAGCCATCGGTAGTATCGGCGGAAAGTTATAACACGGCGTTCAACCCCGCGGTATGCTCGATGCAGCCGGTTTTCATGTATGACTCGGCGTATGTTTACAATACTATGGGTCCCGCGCAGACGTGGTCGCATTTTAACTGGGGTCAGACTCTGCCGTCGTATTCAGGAATGACCTTCGATGTTTACGGTGTTAACAGGCAGAATCAGAATGTGCTTCTTTACGGAAACCTCACATGGAATTCGAACGTTTTGCTCGATACGCTTAATGCATATAACTATCCCAGTGTAAAAATCATTTCGAAACTTCGTATCGATTCCCTTAACGGAACAGATTCGCCCGTGCTAAACGGTTTCAGGTTCAATTATACGCCGGCTCCGGAAATTATAGCCGATAATAATTCATTCATTAAGAGCGACAGCGTACTGCAGGAAGGGGATACCGTCAACGTTTCCGTTTCATTCGGAAACTATGGTTACTCGGATGCATCGGGATACATCGCAAAATGGTCGGCGACTTCTCCGTCGGGACTTAGAGTTCTGAGAATCGATACGCTTATCAGCGCTCTTAAAATTGATTCTATGGTGACAGTATCCGCGAAACTTCCGACGATAGGTCTTCGCGACAGGAATAAAAGATTCGATACAGTAACGGTGTATTTTGAAGCCGGATTAATCCGGCAGAATGAGTTCTTCACTTATAATAATGTTGCCGCGTCCCGTATAGTCGTCACAGGCGATACTCTGAAACCGGAAATGGAAATAACTTACGACGGTATAAAAGCACTTTCGGGCGAATACATTTCGGCAAATCCGCATATAGTGCTGAAGTTTCTTGATGACAGCAAGATTTTTATTAAAGATACCTCAAATATACGGATAAAACTCGACGGTGAGCCTGTATGGTATTTCCTTAACGGTGTTAAGAATCCGGACCTTGATATTGTTTTTACTGCCGGAAAGTACAGGCAGGCAACGGTTTACTACAATCCTAAATTGTCAAACGGAGAAAGAATGTTCGAGTTTGCTTCTACAGACGCGAATGGGAATTATGCCGATACTATCGTTCATTACATGAACGTCAATCCCGACCTGAAGATTGAAAGCCTCATTAATTATCCGAATCCCATGAAGAACGAGACGCTTTTCCTTGTAAATCTTTCCGGCAGTTATCCTCCGTCTTCGGCTAAAATTAAAATATTTACGGTTGCCGGAAGAAATATAAAAACGATTAATGCAAACCTGAGCATAGGTTACAACCAGATACCATGGGATGGCAGGGATGCGGATGGCGATTATATTGCAAATGGAGTATATTTGTATAAGTTAATAATCGAAGGTAACAGCAAAACCGAAACGGCATTGCAGAAATTAGTTGTACTAAAATGAAAAAAATTTTTATTGTTCTATTATTATTTTTATTGGTATGTTCTGTACGTTCACAGAATTACAACTGGATTACTCCGAACACTACATACCTCAAGATGTATGTTATTAATAACGGCATACACAGGATAGAAAAAGCCGACTTTACCAATGCCGGAATATCAGTTACAGGCCTTGACCCGAGAACTGTGAAAGTTTATTACAAAGGGAACCAGGTGCCGATATATTTCTACGGTGAAGGTGACGGTACTTTCGACGACGGCGATTATTTTGATTTTTACGGAACCCGGAATTACGGAGGGCTGACGAACACATACGATGAAGCCGGGAATGTAGCATACACAACTAATGAATATTATAACCCGTATTCCGATACTTCAGTTTACTGGATTGGATGGGGCGGCGCGAACGGTTTAAGGTTTGCGGATTATTCGAACGCTTCCTCGGTTCCTTATTCGCTGGATTATTACAACGCAACACTTCATTTTGAAAATGATCAAGTATATAATCTTGGTCAAAACATTAATTCAAACGATTATTTCAATTTTCTTAATGACAAATATAAAGGCGAAGGCTGGTTTTGGGCGGCTATGGCTTTTAATAATCAAATGGCAAGTTCATTCAACATAAGCAATCTTTCAAATACTGTGCAACAGTGCAAATTTAGATTCTATGCCTATCCGTATAATCAGAATACTGCTATTACAAACGAACATCGGTTTGTCGTGAAGATAAACGCAACACAATTTGACACTTTAAGATTCGATGATTTTGCCAGACAGGATACAACTATATATTTTCAGAGTTCGATACTTAATGCGGGTGCGAATACATCCATGATAAAATATATGCCTATTAATTCTGGCGGAATTACTCTGTACACTTTTTTTGATTTTTATGAAATTACTACATCCAGGCGATTTCAATTCGATAGCAGCTATCTTGGCTTTACCAGTGAACTTACTTCAGCTTCACCTTCATTGTTTTGGGTAAAAGGAGCGGTGTCATCTAATCCGATTTCTATATATGATACAAAAAACGGTTACCGAATAACGAATTATTCGTTTTCAAATGACACGCTTTACTTTACAGGCCCGACAAACGGAACATTCGAAATATATAATAAATATATAACGAGAAAGCCTTTCAGGGTTAAACAAAAACAGGTGCCAAATCTTGTAACCAATTCGACGGGTGCGGATTATATCCTCGTATACAATAAAGTGTTTGAGACACAAGCAGAACAATTAAGGGCCTATAGAAATTCTCACGACGGGTTCAGATCAATTAAAGCCGAAATAGAAGATATTTATGATATTTTCAATTATGGCATGGAAGATCCTATCGCCGTCAGGTATTTTGTAAAGAACGCGTTTGAAAATTGGGCAGTTCCAAAACCGGGATATTTGTGTTTGTTCGGGAGGGGGTCGACTGACCCTAAAAGACTTCAATCAAATTCAGTTTTATCCCAGAATTTCGTTCCTGTTTTCGGTAATCCGGTTACTGACGGGTATTTTGCGAATTTCAGCATGGCGACTCAGTACTATAAACACCAGATAGCGGTCGGACGGCTTCCCGTTGTATCAACGCAGGAGGCTCAGGATGTAGTGAATAAAATCATTGCGTATGAAAATCTGGGATTGCCTTCATGGATTAAAAAATCTGTGTTTATTGCCGGCGGTTATGATATGAATGAGCAGCAAAATTTCGCCTATCAATCCAATGTTCTGATAAATAATTATATTTCAACGCCTCCTTTCAGCGCCAGTCCGACCAGAATTTTTCTGGGTGATTCTACGGGAATGGTCACTTATAACTATCCTGACTCGGCTATAAAATCAATAAATAAAGGCGCGCTGGTCGTAAATTATATGGCGCACGCGCCGGACGGATACTGGCTTAATCTTTTCGATGATCCTGCGATTTTGTCAAATCAGAACAGATATCCGCTCGTGATTAGCCAGACATGCTTCACGGGAAAACATGCGGAGGCGAACCTGAGAGGATATACAGAAAAGTTCATTGTAAACGCGAACAAAGGCTCAATCGGATTTATAGGCACTACCGGCTGGAGTTTTAATGGGACAGGAAACATGTATAATGATATCATTCTCGCAAGTTTTACACATGATACGATAAGAAGAATCGGCGACATATTAAAAAAATCTTCCGGTATGCTGGATTCCAACGATTTCTATAACAGAAATACAGTTAACTGTTACGATATAATGGGGGATCCGGCAACAAAACTGCTCTGGCCGAGACACCCGGAGTTTGACGTGCTTAACAACGATTATTATATCTCCGATTATAATCCGCAGTTCAAAAAGAATATTGCTTTTAAAGTCTATCCCCAGAATCTTGGAACCTATGTTGATTCATGTAAAATAAGATTTCAGGTACTTAAAAGAAATATCGCGTATAAAACAAAAGATACAATTATTCGCTCATTCGGAAATATTGATACTTTGTGCTATTATCTGTCTTTCGATACAGCAGGTGATTATTCTCTTAAAATTATCGTTGATCCGGATAACTGGTATCCCACCGACAGTAAATCGAACAATACGCTCGTCGTGCCCGTAACAGTTAAGAATTTTTCTTTTATGCCTCTTAAACCCGAGAACAATCAGGCGGTGTATAAAGATACTGTCGAAATCACAGGCATCAATCCTAATGTTGACACTAGAAGAAACACCATTAAACTGCTACTCCAGTTTGATACTTCCGCGGCATTCGGCTCCTCTGCGGTTCAGAATTACCAGATACAAAACATGACAGGCGTGAGAACAAAGATTAAAGTCCGGCTGCCATATCTTGACAGCACGGTTGTTTATTACTGGAGACTGAATTCTATTCTAAATAACACAGATACCCTCGGCTGGTCGGATACGAGGTCTTTTACTTATCACGGGTCTTTTGCCAGAAACGATTCGCTTATTTTGATAAGCAGGTATAAACCGGGGCAGTTCTATCCGGATGAGCTGACAGGGCTTTCCTCGTCGCAGATCGGGGTTGTCATTTCGAGCTATACAGGAGGTATTATCGCGAGTTCGTTCAGCGGGAATATGACGAATCCGACCTATATGATGCTGAACAAAAATTATTATTCCTTTATTGATCCAAGTTTTCTGAGCGGGCTTATTGTAGCCAAAATGTCGAAGATCACAGGCTCGGTCCTTGATATTAAACACTTTTTCTTTACGGCTTCAACATCCAGCGATTCACTTGCGAATTTTCTTAGTACGTTTGATACAACGCATATATTATCACTTGTGAAAGAACCTCCGATCGGAACATCCTATTCTCTGAATTCTTCGGCGAAGGCGCTCCTGAGACTAATGGGAAGCGTATACGCAGACTCTGTTAACGTTGCTGACTGGATGAGATGGAGCTTTGTCAGTTATATAAGGATACCTAATCCGATAAAATCGGAAGCTTACAAGATTACTTTTTCGCCCTGGGATGCCGCTAATTCATCAATGAACGTTTCATTCCTGAATCCCAGTGGAACGGCTTCTCTAATTTTCGGCCCTTCACAAACCTGGCAAAACTTTAACTGGCTGCAGAACGTCTACACGGGCTCAAGCGTAAAGTTTGATGTGGTAGGTATTGATGCCAATAATACGGAAACAACACTTCTTACCGGTTTGACATCCAATAACTTCGTTGATATTCATACTATAAACGCTTTGCAGTATCCGCATCTGAAACTTGTCGCGAATGAATTGGTCGATACACTTGAGGGAACGCAGTCTCCCGTCATAACGGGCGTTTCTCTGAATTACATCGGCCCGCCTGAAATCGCGCTTGATAATAATTCGATTTTTAAATCGGACTCCGTCGTAACCATGGGCGACAGCGTTGGCATCGCGGGGTATTACTACAATATCGGCTACGTTCCGCTTAACAGGCATATAAGAAGTTTCTACGCGCTCGACGGCGCAGGGAATAAAGTCATTCTCAGAACTGATACTGTAAATACACCGCTCAAAGTCGACAGCTCGATGTACGTTAAAGCGAGTTTCAAAGTGAACGGCTTGCCTATCTATAAGAAATACCTTAATCAGATTGCCGTCGTTCTTGAAATTATTCCCGTAAATCAGAACGACCTTTATGCGTTCAATAATGCCGTTATCTCTACTTTCTACGTCAAAGGCTCTCTTGCCGATTTCCAGACAGAGGTTTACTCTGACGGCACAAGGCTTTACGGCAATGACTACGTTAGAGCAAATCCCGACCTTATAATCAAACTATCGGGAAAATCCATAGAAGAACTTATTAATACCGATACTTCGCTGTTCAGAATTATGCTGAACGGAAATTTTATCTCTCTCAACGGGACTTCAAAAACGAATAAAGACGTGAACGTCGTGAAAGATATGGAGAATGGGAATTTCATCGTCCGCTTCTCACCGAAACTTCAGAACGGTATCAATTACCTGAACCTGATTTCTAATAAGGGCGAAACTTATGATACTCTGAAGTTCGCGCTTAACGTGACGTCGGAAGTATCATTCCTAAAAGTATACAACTTTCCCAACCCAATGAAAGACAACACAACCTTCACTTTCGAAATAACCGGCGCAGATCTCCCCGGAGATTACAGGATAAAAATCTACAGCGTCGCCGGAAGAGTGATTAAGGAAATCGATGCTCCCGGAAGAGTGGGGTTGAACAATATATACTGGGACGGCCGAGATGCGGACGGAGATTATATCGCCAACGGCGTTTACTTCTATCGCCTGCTTCTAAAGAACGATTCCGAAATACACTCCGATGTCAGGAAACTCGTTGTCCTAAAATAAAAACTTTTTAAAATACACTTGACATTATTGTTTGTCAGGTGTATTTTTGTATTAACCAAACGGTTAATGTGTATGGTTAAACTATTAGGTTTAAGCAAATGGACAACATAAAAGATTTGAATACAGACGAAAATCCGGATAAAAGTACGGAAAAATTGATATTAAAAGCAGCGAAAGATGTTTTCCACAGAAAAGGTCTCGCGGGCGCCCGTATGCAGGAGATTGCCGATGAGGCCGGGCTTAATAAGGCTATGCTGCATTATTATTTTCGTACAAAGGATAAACTCTTCGAGGCGATTTTCAGCGAAGAGTGCTGCGGTTTCTTTGATAAACTTGCCGATTTGATAAATGTCGACCTCCCCCTGCTGGAAAAGATTGAACACTTCGTGGAAAATTACACAGAACTTTTATTGAAAAATTCTTACATACCCGCGTTCATTATCAGCGAGATGCACCACAACCCTGAAAAAATAAAACATATGTTTATCGACCGGATTTTTTCTGTGAAGTACAAATTTCTCGGCGATATTACCACGGCGGTTTCACTCGGACTTATTAAACCGGTTGACCCGAGGCAATTAATCGTGAATATAATAGCGTTATGTATATTTCCAATCGCGGCAAGACCTATGCTGACCTTAATGCTGGAATTCAACGATAAAGAGTATCTGGATTTTATCGAAACAAGAAAAAAAGAAGTAGCAAAGTTTATAATAAATTCAATTAAAATTAATTGATATGAGAAAGTTCTTATTGGTGGTCTTTCTCGCGGCTTTCGCCGGTCTCTACGCGCAGGATACTTTCATTACGCTTAAAGACTGCTATAAAACCGCGTATGAAAACTATCCGAATGCAAAACAGAGGGACTATTACAAATCGATAAACGACCTTAAACTGAAAAATCTTAACGTCAACTATCTTCCCCAGATTTCGTTCAAAGGGCAGGCGACATACCAGTCTGACGTTACGAAACTGAATATTTCGCTTCCTTTCTTCAAACCGGAAGAACTTAACAAGGACCAGTACAAACTGACGCTCGACGTAAAGCAACTTATATACGACGGCGGAAGCACTTCTTCGATGAAAGAAACGGAAAACAAGCAGGTGCTTATCGACAACCAGAAAGTTGAAGTTGAACTTTTCGGACTGAAGCAGAAAATTAATGACCTGTATTTTTCCGTTCTTCTTCTTCAGGAAAAGAAAAGGGTGAACGAAACGGTCAGAAAGGACCTTCTCGACAGAATTGCCGAAATGGAGTCGCGTATTAAGAACGAAACCGCGATTGCAAGCAGTTTGTACATGCTTCAGGCTCAGTTAATCCAGACCGATGAGGATATCCGCAGCATCGACCTCGACAGGCAGTCGTCGCTTAAAATGCTCGGTGAACTTATAGGCGCCGCGATTCCCGAAGATGTGCCGCTCGCTAAACCTGAAACATCTCCGCCTGTTTATGACAACGATTTCTCAAACCGCCCTGAGTACCGGCTTTTCTCGCTTCAGAAAGAGCAGTTAAATTCTTACTCGGATGTCGTCTCCACCCGAATCCTCCCGAAACTTTCGGCGTTCGGCCAGGCGGGATACGGCAGACCCGGACTTAACATGCTGGATAACACTTTCCAGCCGTATTATATGGTCGGACTGACGCTGTCATGGAATCCGGTTAACTGGAATTCGGATAACAACGAAAAACAGATATATACAGTGAACGGGAAAATAATAGATTCGCAAAAGGAAACGTTCGACAAGAACCTGAAAGTAAATCTGGAAAAATATAAATCGGAAATAAGCAAGTACGAAGACCTGATTAAAAAAGACGAGGAGTTGATATCGCTGCGCGAAAAGATTGTCGGCAGTGTTTATTCACAAATGCAGAACGGCACTGTTACGCCTACAATTTATCTCACTGAACTCAACAACAAAACGCAGTCTCAGATTCTTCTGGAAACCCACAGAATACAACTGCTTCAGGCAAAAATAAACTATCAAACGGCAAAAGGAGTATATTAATATGTATAAAAAATTATTCATCGCAATTACGGTGTTCGCCGCGGCTCTTGCCGTAAGCGGATGCTCGAAGAACGACAAACGCTCAGACGCGTTCGGAAACTTTGAAGCGGTAGAGACGATTGTGTCTTCCGAATCAAGCGGCAAACTTGTAGAGTTCAATGTCGAGGAAGGCAGCATTCTCGACGCGAATTATGTCGCGGGTTATATCGACACCGTGCAATTGAACCTGAAGAAGAAACAACTGGAAGCGACAAAAAACCTGACGCGCACTAAATTCAAAAACGTAAGTTCGCAGATAGCTGTCTATCAGGAACAGAAAAGAGTCGCGTTAAAAGAACGAGACAGAATTGAGCGTTTGCTGAAAGATAACGCTGCCACAGGCAAGCAGCTCGACGATATAAACGGCAATATCGACGTTATAAACAAACAGATTGCCGCGGTTGAAACACAGAACAACACGACAAATGAGGAACTGAAAAACTACGACGTTCAGATAAAACAGATTGAAGACCAGCTTGGGAAAAGTTCGATTATTAATCCGGTTAAAGGCACCGTAATCATGAAATACGTTGAACCTAACGAGGTCGTTTCCTTCGGCAAACCGCTTTATAAAATTGCCGACCTCAGCGTAATGGAACTCAGAGTCTACGTCAGCGGAACGCAGCTACCCGAAATAAAAATAGGACAGAATGTTAAAGTGCTTATCGATAACGGCAAAGACGGATTCACGAACATGGAAGGCGAAATCAGCTGGATTTCATCAAAAGCGGAATTTACACCCAAAATAATTCAGACAAAGGAAGAGCGCGTCAATCTTGTATACGCCGTGAAGGTGCGGGTTAAGAACGACGGCGCGATAAAAATCGGCATGCCGGGAGAAGTAGTGTTTAAATAAAACGGAATACGCACCTATTTTGTCATTCCCCGCATGATTTTAGCGGGAATCAAAAACAAATAAAAGAATAAAGAGTAATAATTTTAAAAATGGAATACGCAGTAGAAGTAAAAAGCGTCACCAAATCCTTCGGCGAAACAAAAGCCGTAGACGATGTATCATTCAGCGTCGAAAAAGGCGAACTGTTCGGATTTATAGGTCCTGACGGAGCGGGGAAGACAACACTGTTCAGAATGCTTACGACACTTCTCCTTCCCGATAGCGGAAGCGCCGTTGTTGACGGATTTGACATAGTAAAGGATTACAAGAAAATACGCGGCGCAGTAGGTTACATGCCCGGCAGGTTTTCACTGTATCAGGATTTAAGCGTCGAGGAAAACCTTAAATTCTTCGCGCGGGTGTTCGGCACGACGATAGAAGAAAACTATGACCTCATAAAGGATATTTACGTAATGCTCGAGCCCTTTAATAAAAGAAGGGCGGGACAGTTGTCAGGCGGCATGAAACAAAAACTCGCGCTTTCGTGCGCGCTGATTCACAGGCCTGACGTGCTTTTCCTCGACGAGCCTACAACGGGAGTCGACCCGGTTTCGCGCAACGAATTCTGGGATATGCTCGGCAAACTGAAATCCGAAGGAATTACAATCGTCGTCTCCACGCCTTACATGGACGAAGCCTCCAAATGCGACAGGATTGCGCTCATGCAGAAGGGAAAGATACTCGACATCGGTTTTCTCAGGGATATAGTCGGCAAGTACGACAGAGAACTTTACGCCATGAAATCGTCGAACATGCACAGACTGATTCTTGACCTCCGCGCGGAGGAAAATACGGATACTGTTTTCTCATTCGGGGATTTTCTCCATTACACCGATAAACGCGGAGTCATCGATAAGGTACAAATGAAAAATGAAATGGTTTTAAAAGGCCATGCGGATTTCTCGGTTAACGAAATCAGTCCGGGAATAGAAGACAGTTTTATGTCATTAATGAACGGAAAATAAAATGGAAGACAGATATATAATATCGGCGAAAGACCTGACGAAAAAATTCGGCTCTTTCACCGCGGTCGATAAAATATCGTTCGAAGTGGAACCGGGCGAGATATTCGGATTTCTCGGCGCGAACGGCGCCGGCAAAACCACCGCTATGAGAATGCTCTGCGGACTTTCGATACCCACCTCGGGAAAGGCCACGGTAGCGGGTTTCGACGTGTATAAACAGACGGAATCCATAAAGAAAAATATCGGATACATGAGCCAGAAGTTCTCGCTCTACGAGGACCTTACGGTAAAGGAAAATATTGGTTTCTACGGCGGCGTTTACGGACTTTCAAAACAGCAGAGAAAAGAAAAGACCGAATTCCTTATAGACCTTCTGAAAATACAGGACGCGAGAAACAAACTCATAAAAGAACTTCCCCTCGGCTGGAAACAGAAACTCGCTTTCTCGATCGCGATTATTCACGAACCGAAGATTGTTTTCCTCGACGAGCCGACAGGCGGCGTTGACCCGATTACGCGGAGACAATTCTGGGATATGATTTACGAAGCCGCCGACAGGCAGGTTACGGTCTTCGTGACGACGCACTATATGGACGAGGCCGAATACTGCGGCAGGATTTCAATGATGGTGGACGGAAGAATCGCGGCGCTTGATACGCCCGCGAAATTAAAAGAGCAATTCGGCGTCGGAACGATGCACGAAGTTTTCGTTAAATTAGCCAGACCGCAAAGCGCATGAAAAGATTCTTAAATTTTGTCTGGAAGGAATTCCTTCACATATTGCGCGACTACAGAACCCTGCTGATACTTTTCGGCATGCCCGTCGCGCAGGTTCTGCTGTTCGGTTTCGCGATTACGAATGAAATCAAGGACGCGAAAATTGCGATACTCGATTTTTCCAAAGACAACGTTACCAAGGAAATCAGCGACAAGATTCTTTCGTCCGGTTATTTCATGCTTTATGAAAACCTTCAGTCTCCGAAAGACATCGAACCCGCTTTCCGCAAAGGAATAATCAAGGAAGTAATAGTCTTCGAGCCTGACTTCGGAAAGAATCTCGAAAGGACGGGAACTGCGAACATTCAACTTGTAGCCGACGCTTCCGACCCGAACTTCGCGAATATGGTCATAGGTTATACAACATCGATAATAGCCGATTATCAGTCAGAACTCTCGAAGGGCAAAACATTGCCGGCAATGATTAATCCCGAGATTAAAATGCTTTACAACCCGAACCTGAAAAGCGTGTTCATGTTCGTGCCGGGGCTTATGTCGGTAATACTTCTTCTCGTATCCGCGCTGATGACTTCGATTTCAATCACGAAAGAAAAGGAACTCAGTACCATGGAAGTTCTTCTTGTTTCTCCTTTAAATCCATTCCAGATAATCGTCGGCAAAGTAATTCCTTATCTTTTTCTTTCGCTCGTTAATTCAGCGGCCGTGCTTATTCTCGCGAAATATGTGTTTGAAGTTCCGACAGTCGGAAGCCTGCCGCTCCTGATAGCTGAAAGCACGCTGTTCCTTATAACTTCGCTTTCTCTCGGGATTCTGATTTCAACAATCAGCAATAACCAGCAGACTGCGATGATGATATCCCTCGGCGCGCTGATGCTTCCGACAATCATACTCTCGGGTTACATATTCCCGATTGAGAACATGCCGGTAGTACTCCAGATATTAAGCAACATTATACCCGCTAAATGGTATATCAGAATCGTGAAAGGCATTATGCTTAAAGGGGTTTCGTTCGATTATATATGGAAAGAAACCATTATACTTCTCGGCATGACTCTGTTTTTCATAACTCTCAGCATTAAAAAATTTAAAATCAGACTGGAATAATGAGTACAATATTCGTATTACTGAAAAAAGAATTCCTGCAGATATTCAGGAACAGGGCGATGATACCTCTGATTTTCTTCATGCCTCTTTTCCAGTTATTGATTCTTTCGAACGCGGCAACGTATGAGATTAAAAATATCAAATTTAATGTCGTAGACCTTGACCAGAGTTATTTCTCACGAGAACTCGTGTCCAAATTCACTTCGTCGAATTATTTTATTCTGAATAAGGTATCGTTTAATATCGAAGAAGCGGAAGAAAGTTTCAAAACGCTGGACGCCAGACTGGTAGTGTACATCCCGAAAGACTTTGAAAAGGATTTCAGGACGAACGGAAAATCGGAAGTGCAGTTCATTATCAACGCGGAGGACGCTTCGGCGGCGGGCATCATAAACAATTACGCAAATAGCATAACGCGGCAGTATAACGCCGACATCGTTACGAAATCTTCCGTGATGCCGGATAAAACCCCGCTGCTGAACATTACATATTCGAACTGGTACAATCCCGAACTCGATTACAGAACGTACATGGTTCCCGGCATACTTGTCGCGCTTGTTACGCTTATTGGCACTTTTCTTTCGGGAATGAACGTTGTGAAGGAAAAAGAAATCGGAACGATTGAACAGTTAAACGTTACCCCGATAAAGAAATACCAGTTCATAATCGGAAAACTCCTGCCGTTCTGGATTATCGGAATTTTCGAACTGATATTCGGACTCAATCTTGGTTTATTTCTTTTCGACGTACCGCTTCTCGGAAGTCCGCTCCTTATACTGCTTCTCGCGTCTGTGTACATGTTTGTTGTTCTCGCGATAGGACTGCTTGTTTCCACCGTCACGAACACACAGCAGCAGGCGATGTTCATCGCCTGGTTCTTCATGGTTCTCTTCATGCTTATGGGAGGTATTTTTACTCCCGTTGAAAGCATGCCCGACTGGGCGCAGACAATAGCGTACTTCAATCCGATAGCGCAGTTTAACAAAGCGATGAGAATGATAATGCTGAAGGGCTCGCAGTTCAAAGATGTATTGCCGGCTTTGAACTTTTTCATCGTTTCTGGAATTGTTTTGATGACGCTCGCTGTTTGGCGTTACAGAAAAAGCGAATAAATTTATAAACATTAAAAATAATATTATGAACTACGGATTCTCAAAGAAAGTAAATTACGGCTACGATGAAGCCATAATGAAAGCCACGGAAACCCTTAAGAACGAAGGTTTCGGCGTGCTTACAACAATCGACGTTAAGGAAACACTTAAGAAAAAACTAGACGTCGATTTCGACAGGTACATCATTCTCGGCGCCTGCAATCCTCCCTTCGCGTACGAAGCTCTGAAAGCGGAAGAGTCTGTCGGGCTTCTTATGCCCTGCAACGTCGTCGTTCACGAAAAAGGCGGCGAAGTTACGGTTTCTGTTTTCAACCCCGGACTTATCGCGATGGTTTCCGATAACCCGAAACTCAAAGAACTGTCGGAAAATCTCATGGTAAAATTGCAGAAAGTATTATCTAACTTATAATTTAATTCCGCAGTTATTAAATTAAGGGAAACATAATCTGATTTATGCCCCGTAAAAAAATCGTTGTTCTGAGCGGCGCCGGTATCAGCGCCGAGAGCGGGCTTTCCACTTTCAGGGACGCTGGCGGCTTATGGGAAGGTCATGACGTGTACGAAGTCGCCTCGCCCGGCGGATGGGTGAAAGACCCGGAAGTCGTTCTTCGTTTCTATAACGCGAGAAGGAGACAATTGGAAGAGGTTCAGCCGAACGAAGCCCATATCGCCCTTGCGAAACTTGAAAAGAAGTACGATGTCGTTATTGTTACTCAGAACGTCGATAACCTTCACGAGCGCGCAGGCTCGACTAACATTATCCACCTTCACGGCGAACTCACAAAAGCGCGGAGCACGGTTCCGCCTTACAATGTTTATGACATCGGCTACCGCGACATTAATTACGGCGACCTCTGCGAAAAAGGCGCGCAATTGCGCCCCGACATCGTGTGGTTCGGCGAGGCGGTTCCGCTCATGACTGACGCCGCCGCTGTAGCGGCTTCCGCGGATATTTTTATTGTCGTCGGAACATCGCTTGTTGTTTATCCAGCTGCCGGTCTTATCGATTATGTTCCGCGCGAAGCGATGAAATACATAATCGACCCGAATAAACCCAACGTATCCGGTATTCACAGGAACCTAGAATTCATAGCGGAGAAGGCGACTACGGGCACGCCGCCTCTCGTCGAAAAACTACTTAATGTATAAATGACTTCGCCGAAAATACTTATAGCGGGAACGGGCGCTCTGGGCGGTTATTTCGGCGGACGTCTCGCGCTGAATAAAAACTATAAAGTTTATTTTCTTTCCCGCGGTAATACGCTCAAACTTCTTAAGAAAAAAGGCCTCGCTGTAAAAAGCATACACGGTGATTTCAAAATAAAGATAAACGTATCCGATAACCTCTCGTCCTTTAGAACAAAATTCGATTACGTTATAATGTGCGTGAAGTCGAATGATACGCTTCCTTTAATACCCGCGCTGAAAAAAGTTACGACTTCGAAAACAATTATCATTTCGGTTCAGAACGGAATCTACAACTTTAACATACTGAAAAAGGAATTCGGCAAATCCCGCGTGATGCAGACTGTAAGCCGCATCGCATCGGAGATGAAGGGAAATACCGTCCTGCATACGGCGCTCGGTATAATAGTAATTGGAGAAGAGAACGGGAAAATCAGCATAAGAATAAAAGCCATTCATAAACTTCTGAGCGTGCCGGGAATAAAATGCAAAATCTCGGACTACATACTCCACGAAATCTGGGTTAAGTTGGCATGGAACACAATATTCAACACGCTCACGGCGATAGCGTTCTGTACAGTCGAAGAATTATTCAAAGACAAAAAAATTACAGGCCTTATCGACGACCTTTACAAAGAAATATCAAAAGTCGCCGCGTCCGCAGAAATCAGGTTCACGAAAGACGATTATAAGAAAGTCGTAACCGACACGAAGACAATCGGCATATCTAAAACATCCGCGTATCAGGACAGGGAAAAAGGCCGCGCCGCCGAAGTAACATACTTCACATCCGAACTACTTAAAATCGCCGCGGCAAATAACATCGAAACCCCCGCGCTTAAAGCAATCCACCTGCTCGCAAACCTCATCTGACAATCAGCCGTCAATAATAAAACATTACTTATTAGAGGTCTCTGAAAAAGTAAAAGAAAAATTAAAGTATACACATACTAACCCCACTCTTTAGAGTGGGGTGAAGAAATGAAATAGAATCCCGGCTTTAGCCACAGAATATATATTATCTAGGACTAAAGTTCTTTGATTTTGTATCTCCCTTATCCGTGCCCGTCAGAGCCTGTCCCGATTCAATCGGGAACTTAAGTCCTGGCTGAAACTGAAGCGGATGCACTGCCTTTATTAGTGGTGTCAGGTGTTACCACCTGACGCGCAGGCCGATGGCCTGCATCTTTGATTAATAATTAGTAATTAATAATTAACAATTATTTCGTTATTTTGAATAACCTGTAGTTAGCCTGTTGAATACAACCATAATTATGGAGTAAAACTATGAAGCCTAACATCGCGATATATTGCTGTATTTTATTCTTCTCCTCTCTTTGTCTGTCGCAGGAAAAAAACAATCTATTGATCAACGGTAATTTCGAACTGGGAATGACCTCGGATTCAATCCCCGTCGGCTGGAAATGGAATAAGGATTATTATCGCAACTCCGTTTGCAGAATAGTCGATGACGGCGGAAATAAAATACTTATGCTCGAAAATATTATTTCGCCCGCCGAAAAATGTTCCATGTTTTCGCAAAAAGTGGATAATGTGAAATCTTGTGAAATTGAGTTAAGCGCAAGGTTCAAAGCTTCCGTATCAGATAGCGTTCAGTTCTTTATCAGATGCAATGACAGTTCAAATAATCCTGTCGCTTTCGGAAGCAAAAAATATTCGGGCAACGGTAATTGGCAGGTAATTAGTTCTAAAATTGATGTGCCGTCTGAAACGAAATATATTTTGGTGATGAATTTGCTTTTAGGCAAAGGAAAGGCGTATTTCGACGACCTCAGTTTGAAGATCTCAAAAATATATAAAAGAGGTAAAACAAATGTTGTTATACTCGGATGCGAGCACAGTTCACAGCTGATTAACCCGAAAATGTCGCCCGCTGTGTTTCGTGCCTTTTTCAACAGAGTTAAGCCCGATGCTGTCTGCCTCGAAACGAAATCTGAATATATCGCTGCCGCAAAGTTCTTTTCGTTCTCGTATGAATCATGGGGTATAGCTTACCCGTGGGCGGAAAAAAACAACGTGCCTGTTTACGGAGTTGATTGGCAGCCGGACATTAAAGCAGACGAGAGGTACGGAACAAAGATGGATTTTAACAAACGAAAGCGTGTTCTTCCTCAGTCGGATTTCAACGGACTTGAATTTAATCCTGATTACGATTTGTTCTTCGCGGATATCGACACGTTTGAATTCAACAGGCTTTATCTCAATAACATATCAAATCCCGCCGCTGAAGGGAAATGGAATGACGAGGGTTTCAGGCGTTATATGCTTTTCCGCGATATGATAATCTCCCAGAACATACTCGATGTCGCCGTAAACTATCAGTGCGGAACACTTCTCTTGGTGTACGGCGCCGCGCACAAAGCCGGCCTGGAATATTATCTGCAAAAGTATTTTGGCGATGATGTGAATATTGTTAAGCCTTCTTCTTATGGATATCCAACCGCAGCGGAGATTGAGAAGGAGGTGTTAAGAGAAGATGAAATTGCTGTTTGTTATTTTCTTCTCAAAGACAATAACTGGAACGGTGAAGCAAACCGTTTTCCGTTTGAAAGACTTGATTCTATTCTTAATAAATATGAATCGGTTTCCGCTGACGATATAGAACTGAAATATCTTCGCGGAAGATATTATCTGCAAAAAGGCGACACAGCAAAATATCTTGCGTGTTTGAACGATGTAATAAATTCAGGGAATGATATGCCGCGTTCTTATCCGAAACCTGATATGTTCTTTCATAGCCGTGATTCTTCTTCTGTATTTGGAAATAATGAAGAAAGCTTTCGCATTATGGAGGGCTACGATTATCTGACAGTCAGACAATTTGCTTTGTGCGAATTATCCGAGTTTTATTTGGCGGCATGTAATAAAGCCAAACGGGATTATATGTTATCACTTATAAAGAAAGAAATAAATGTTCACCCGAAAGCAGCGCCAACACTTGAATATTTTATTATAAAATAAATTTAGGTCCTTACTCCTCCTTCTTAATCCAGAGTTCGCTACAGCGGATTTTCGATTTACGAAACAGAAAAGCCGAACCGAAAAGCACCGTAGGAGCGAAACCGAATAGATAATGAAAATAAAAATGCGCTAAGCCCCGTATGGGCGGCACAATTTTTATTTATCCTGTTTTGCCCCTCCGGGGCTATACTATTTATCTTGTCTTTCCTATTCGGTTCCGCCCCTCCGGGGCTTGCATCGAATAAATCTTTCTCCCTCGTGCCCAAAATCCTCTTTGGGCACGAGTAACATATAGTTGTATCCGAGAGTCTCCCCGTTTTAACGGGGGACTCTCGGCTTTCCGCTCTTAATCCGCTTCTGGAGTCCCCCTAAAAGTGGCGAGTCTCTCGGTTATGCCACATTTATGACCTTATATAAACAATTAATAATCAAGAGTTTAATGCGGTCTACTCCGATAGAATTTTTGTTTTTTATATGTATTTTTGTCCGCCGCGGCGGATGATATTTGATTTTTGATTTAGCTTGATTCTTGATTCTTGCTTCTTGATTCTTCTTACGTTTTCCATTCCTTTTCTCCCAAATTTTCACGATTTTACAGTTTAATATCGAATTTTTTTAATGCTTAAAATCTGGATTGACGCGCTAAGACCGAAAACACTTCCCGCAGGGGTCGTACCAGTCTTCATCGGAACTGCCATGGCGTACTACGACGGATTCTTTAATCCCGTCGTCTTCGCCCTGACACTGGTGTGCTCCGTCCTTATACAGATTATCACAAACTTCGTCAATGAGATTTACGATTTTAAAAAAGGCGCAGACACTCACGAACGTGTCGGACCGAGACGCGCCGTCGCCTCCGGATTGATAAAACCCGGTACGATGAAAGCCGTTACGGGTGTACTCGTCGCGATAACTTTTCTAATCGGTCTCTATCTCGTCTTCACAGGCGGAGGTATTTTCATTTTCGGAATCGGCATCATTTCGCTTTTCTTCGCCTACGCATATACCGGCGGACCATATCCGCTTGCGTATAAAGGACTCAGCGATATTTTCGTTCTCGTGTTCTTCGGTATCATCGCCGTTTCCGGAACGTACTACCTGCAGGCTCAGCGGCTGATTCCCGAAGTCCTGATAGCGTCTCTCGCTCCGGGATTTCTTTCAATGAACATTCTCGGCGTGAACAACATACGCGATATCGTTACAGACAAAAAAGCCGGCAAGATTACGCTCGCCGTCCGCATAGGCGAACGCCCAGCGAAAATCATGTACGTCGTGATTAACCTTCTCGCGTTCATCGTTCCCGTCATTCTTTATTTCTCTCTCGAGAACAGGTATTTCCTTATGCCGCTTCTCGTGTTTCCGATATCGCTAATTATCTGCCTGAATCTATTCAAAAGCACCGGCGCGAAACTCAATAAAATCCTCGCGCAGACTGGCCTGCTTCTCATACTTTACGGTATCGCGAACGCCATATCCTTCATTATAAAATAGACCCCTGAACATTGCCGCCGAACTACGTAAAAAATATCTCGGTTATATTTTCTATTTCCATAATGGCTATTCTGGGGATTGTCTCCGTCACGCCGTCTCTGCCGTACATCGCGGCAGACCTTAACGTGACCGCCGACCGCATCGGGCTTGTAGTCTCACTCTTCGCGCTTCCGGGAATTTTCTTCACTCCCGTTTACGGCGTGCTTGCCGATAAGTACGGAAGAAAAAATGTTCTTGTTCCGTCGCTGTTTCTCTTCGGCGTCTTTGGAACGGCGGGATTTTTCGTCAGGGATTTTAATCTGCTCCTTCTATTCCGCTTCGTATCGGGAATGGGCGCCGCGTCTCTCGGCGCGCTTAACGTCGCCCTCATCGGCGATTTGTTTCCCGCAGAAACAAGAGGGAAGGTCGTCGGCTATAACAACAGCGCCCTTAATTTCGGAACGACTATCGTTCCAATCGCCGGCGGCATGCTCGCGAAGATACACTGGAACTACGTTTTCCTGCTTCCCCTGCTGGCTGTCGCTCTCGCGCTGTTCATACTTTTTTCTTTCAAAGAACCTGTTACCGCCGAAAGAAAATCGGTTTCGTATTTCAGGGAATTCGTCAAGGCGGTTAAGGATTTTAAAATCCTCATGATTTTTCTCGTTAACGTGCTCGTGTACATTATACACTTCGGCTCCGTCTGGACATATATTCCGTTCATCATAGAAAAAAAATTTCTTTCCTCTTCCGTGATAAACGGATTCGTGCTCGCGGGTCTTTCGCTGACGGCTTCGTTCGTTTCAATTTTCTTCGGACGGCTTACAAAGAACATGAGCCAGGCAAGAATATTCGTGTACTCGTTCGTGCTCACGTCCTCAGCTCTGTTCGCGGTTACGCTCATCAATGAATGGCATCTGCTGTTTCTGCCGATGATTATCTACGGCGCGGGCTTCGGCATGATTCTGCCGAACATTCAGACTCTCGTTATTTCACTCGCTCCCGAAAACCAGCGCGGCGCGCTCGTTTCGATAAACAGGACGGTCTCGCTCCTCGGACAGTTCCTCGGACCCGTGATTTCGGGTTTCATTCTTTATCTTTCGGGTACAGGAATTTCATCTATATATACGTTGTTCTACTTTTACTCCGTTGTCTGTATAATCGCCCTCGGAGTTTCTCAAATACCTTTTATTTCAAAAAAATCAACCGGATGAGAATAAAATTACTTTTTTCTTTGATGCTGCTGACTTCCGTGTCGTTCGCTCAGGGCGTTCTTAACGGAACCGTTAATGACGCTTACAGCGGAAAAGAACTTCAGGGAATCAGTTTCGAACTTAAAAACACGGCGTATAAAACCGTTTCCGACGCGAGAGGAAAGTTCACGTTCGAAAACGTGCCGTCAGGCAATTACACGCTAGTGTATGTTGCCGGTGAAAATATGAATTATGAACAGTATGAAACCGATGTAAAGGTCGAAACCGGCAGGGAGAGAATCGTCGACGTGAACCTTACTCCGAAGACCTATAAACTCGATGATATATACGTGTTCGGAGCGACGAAAACTTTTGAAAAAGTTACCGAATCGCCGTCGGCTGTGCATGTGCTTTACAGGGATAAATTAAATTCTCTTTCCCGCTGCAACCAGATAGCCGGCGCGCTTACGGGACTCTCCGGCGTCGATGTTCTTCGCAACGGCTCTACCGATTATATCGTTAACACAAGAGGATTCAACTCCGGTCTTAACCGCCGGCTGCTCGTGCTTCAGGACGGACGCGATGTCGCGATGCCGCTGCTCGGCGCGATAGAGTGGAACTCTTTCGCTTATCCTCTCGACGAATTTTCGAAAGTCGAATTTGTAAAAGGGCCTTCCGCGTCGCTTTACGGCGCGAACGCGTTCAACGGTGTGCTTAATCTCACTTCTTTCTCGCCCCGCGAAGTGTTGGGCACTAAAATATCTCTGCTCGGAGGCGATTATAAGACTCTCCGCGCCGACGTGAGAAACGCAGGCATGATAACGAACAAACTTTCATACAAGGTAACGCTGGGACGCTCGCAGTCTTACAATCTCGCGCACAGACGCGATTCAGCGCAGTACCTGGAATACAGCGGACTTCAGGTGGAAGCGCGGCCGATAAAGGATGACGAAAGGACAACGTATTCGAATTACGGTACGCTCCGGTTCGATTACGATATAAACAACAAGAACAAGATTGACATCGAAGGCGGTTACTCCAACAACACTAACGAGGCTTTTGTTTTCGGACTCGGAAGAACATTCGTGAAAAATACCGAACGGCCGTATGTGCAGGCGCAGTTCAGTTCCGATAATATTTATTTTCACGCTCATTACATGAAGCGCCACACTCTCGATACAATGTGGCTGCTGCTGCCGAGAAACGGAAACAAACTCGGTTCGCCGCTTCTCGACAACAGCGACGACATACTGCTTGACGCGCAGTACAATAAATTGCTCGGCAAATCGGAAAACACTCAGGTTATTTTCGGAATGTCACAACAGTTCCAGAACGTCAGGACAAGCGGTACATCCATACCAAACGACGTTTACGCGAACTACACGGGCGTTTACGGACAGTTCAGCCATAAGTTCAGCGGTTTTATTAAGTTTGTCGGCACGGCGCGCTTCGACCGCACGAACATACATGAAGCGCAGTTCTCGCCGCGCGCGGCTTTCGTAATCTCGCCCGTAAAAGAGCATCAGTTCAGGATTTCAGTAAGCCGTTCATTCCAGAGACCGAACTATTCCGACCTTTACAGGCTGACGCCCGACGCTCCCGCTTTCGCCACCGCGCCGGGACCGCCGAAACCCGCGCTGCTCGGAATTAACAAGATTGTTGCCGATTCGATTAAAGTCCTCGGCGGATATTCGTCGTCCCCGAACATAAACCTTAATCTCGACGGTACGCGCGCGTACGCCGTCGGAAATTCAGGACTGAACGTCGAGAAAAATCTCGGCTTCGAATTCGGTTATAACGGTAATTTCAACAACAGGTTTTTTGTGAACGTTGATTTTTATTACAACATACTTTCGGATTTCATCACAAACTTCCTGCCTTCGGTCAATAAAAATTTCACGTCATGGCAGGCGAACCTCCCCGACTCTCTCGCGAGATGGAACAGTCTCGCGACGTCAATCGTGTACAGTCAACTTTCAGCGCGCGACAGGCAGAGGCTCTCGTATTTCAACGGCATGCCGGCTTTCGTGGTGTCAAACACTAACATAGGAACCGTGAAACAGTACGGCGTAGACGTAACTCTCAGTTATTACATAAACAGAAACATTTACCTGACCGGAAATTATTCGCGCTATGATTACAATATCGACAAGAATCCGGGCGACCCTGACATTCTTCCGAACACGTCGCCGAATAAGGCAGGCATGTCGGTAACATACCAGTTGCAGAATAAATTCGACGCGACTCTTTCGTTCCTTTATTCCGACAGGTTCGACTGGCTGGCGGGAACGTACGCGGGAGTAGTTCCTGCATATAAAATTTTCAATTTCAATGCGGGATATTACATACTGAAGAACCTCCAGTTAGGCGCGTATGTATATAACATATTCGACGAGCAGCATTACGAAATGTTCGGAGGCACCTTCATGCCCCGCAACTTCAGCATAAAAGCCTCTTTCACATTATAACATAAGTTTGCTCTTCTTTGAAGATTGGAGATAGAAGATTGATTATGTGTCGTCAGAGCCTGTCTTGAGAACTCGGGATGTTTGTCTGGCGCGTCGCCGCAAGACGGCAATAATTAATTCCGAAGCTCAAGCCCCGTAGGGGCGAAACCGAATAGCAGCAAATATGAAATGGAAACAAGCCCCGTAGGGGCGACACCTGAATCAATTGAAGTAAATATTGAAGATTGTTTGTGCCGCCCCTACGGGGCTTAATTAATTGCAGGATTGTCATATCTATTCGGTTTCGCCGGCTACGCCGGCTTAGAAAAAGCCTCCGGGGGTTTTCGTTTAGCCTTGAAGACTAAACAATTTCAATTATGTCCACTATATCTTCATTGAACATTGAAGATTGAAGACTGATTTTTAATTGCATTGTATATCTTTTCCGTTTACGTTAATTTCCGAAAAATTAAACACGTAGATGGCTAAAGGATACAACGTTCTTTTTGTTACCAGTGAGGTATTTCCATACTCAAAGACCGGCGGTCTCGCCGATATCTCGAATTCTCTGCCTCAGGCGATGAATTCTCTCGGTAATGAAGTCAGAATCATTACACCGAAGTACGGCCCGCTCGATGAAAGACGCCTTCAGATTCACGAAATTAAACGTCTGAAAGACCTTAATGTTGACCTTCTCGGCAAAAGTTATAAATTCAGCATCAAGTCTTCGTTCATCCACGGAAAAAACACAAAAGCCCAGATGTATCTTCTCGAAAACAACGATTTTTTCAAGAACAAGGGCATCTACGAAAACAGCCGCACTAAAAAAGATTTCGAAAATAACGACGACAGATTTCTCTTCTTCTGCAAAACAGTAATTGAAATTCTCGAAGTCCTGCAATGGAAACCCGACGTTATTCACTGCAACGACTGGCAGACGGCGCTTATTCCCGCGCTCCTGAAAACGGTTTATAAGGATAACCAGCATACCAAAGGCATAAAAACCGTTCTGACCGTTCACAACCTCGGGTATCAGGGCGATTTTCCTGTCTCAACTTTCGCGAAAACAGGAATGTCCGAGAAAGTTCTCAGTGAAGTCGGCTTCGCAAAGGGCAGGTTCAACTATCTCCGCGCCGGACTTTATTACGCGGATAAAGTAACGACGGTTTCTGAAAACTATGCCGAGGAAATCAGAACAAAGAAAGAATATTCCTTCGGCATGGAAGATATTCTGAGCAAAAGAAGAAAAGACCTTACGGGCATTCTTAACGGAATAGACCGCAATGTCTGGAATCCCAATACCGACAAGGTTATTACGTACAGATATACATCGCAGGAAATCCCCCTTAAATGGGAAAACAAAAGGGAACTTCTCAAAAAGTTCAACTTTGAAATGAAAGAAGGCGTGCCTCTTATCGGAGTCATAAGCCGTCTCGTGGAATCGAAAGGATTTGAACTCATTAAGAAAGTCCTGCCAGACCTTATGAAGGAAGATGCGCAGTTGATTATTCTCGGCACGGGCGAGGAGGAATATCAGAAATTCCTCATGCAGGCGAAGAAGAAGTACCCGGGCAAACTCGGCGTCGTTATCGAATTCAACGAAGACCTCGCGCATCACATGCAGGCGGGCTGCGACATGATTCTTGCTCCGTCGTTATACGAACCGTGCGGTCTTACGCACCTGTACAGCCTAACCTACGGAACCGTTCCGATAGCAAGAAACACGGGCGGTCTGGCAGATACCATTACCGATTACAAGAAATCGGACGGCAACGGATTCCTGTTCAATAAGTTCGACGCGAAAGAATTTCTCGCGTCCATTAAGACCGCAATCGCGCTCTACAAGAAGAACAGGACAAAATGGAATCAGATGATTAGAAGCGGCATGGCTCTCGATTTCTCGTGGAAAGTTTCCGCGGCGAAGTACATGTCGATGTACAAGAACCTGATTTCGAGCAAATAGTCTTTTAGCGGTATGGCGAAAGCGGTATTTCTCGACAGGGACGGCACGATTAACCGCGACGTCGGCTACCTTTCAAGAAAAGAGGACATCGAAATCCTGCCCGGCGCTTTCGAAGCGCTGCGGACGTTTAAGCGGCTCGGCTTCCTCAATATCGTAATCACAAACCAGTCGGGCATCGCCCGCGGATATTATACCGAAGAAGAACTCAAAGAAATCCACGATGAATTCCTGAAAATTCTCAACGCCGAAGAAAAACTCATCGACGACATTTTTTATTCCCCTTACCATTCCGAAGGAATTGTAAAAGAATTCGCAATCGAACACGAAACCCGCAAACCCGGCACCGGAATGATTGAGCAGGCCGCCGCGAAATACAACATCGACCTCTCGCAGTCCATATTCATCGGCGACTCCCTCGTCGACATGCAGTGCGCTCAAAACGCCGGTATCAAAAAAATCCTCGTCCTCACCGGCTATGGCGAAACTACAAAGAAAAAATGCGCCGCCGAAAACATCATCCTCGAACACATCGCCGGCAATCTTCTTGCGGCGTCGGAAATAGTCAGAAAAATCCTTAAAACAGAATAATATCATTCTATTTTCGCTTTCCTCAGGCTAAAAAAGTCTCTATAAATTTAAGATAGTTTATGTTATCTTAATTATTAATATTTTCGATAAAATAAACGAAATTCA
>JAJTBN010000179.1 GCA_021286895.1 Bacteroidota bacterium
TTGCCCAACTCTGTAATTTACAATTTATTAACCAATAAGAAAATTCCATAATACGGCATCAAGTATGAGAATCATTGCCGCGCAAATGACGAAAGATTTAATCGTGGAATTTCCAACGCCTTCTGCTCCGCCCGATGTATCGAAGCCGACGAAACATCCGATTGATGAAATCGCGAATCCGAAGAAGAGCGCTTTAACAAAAGCCGCGTTAACGTCCTTTATCTGAAATGTTTTCCTGAATCCGTTTATAAATGCTCCTCCCGAGATGTCGAGGAACATTACCGAAACCAGGTAGCAGCCGAGAATAGCGACCGCGCTGGCGTAAATGACAAGGACCGGAAGCATTATCGTAGTGGCGACTATCCTTGGCATCGCAAGATACCTGTAAGGGTTAATCGCCATCGCTTCGAGAGCGTCAATTTGTTCCGTTACTTTCATCGTGCCGAGTTCCGCGCTTATAGAAGCCCCAACCCTGCCGGCGAGAACAATCGCGGCGAGGACCGGTCCGAGTTCGATAATTATCGCTTTGGGTGTAGCGGAGCCCATAATGCTGAGCGGGACGAGCCCTCTCATCTGGTAAGCAACCTGCCATGCCGACACAGCGCCCGTGAACAAACCGATAATCGAAACGAGTGCAAGCGAATTTACGCCTATGTGCACCATCTGGTCAAGTATAAGTTTCCTGTCCTTAAAGACGCGCGGAAAATAAACAACCGTTCCTGTTAGGAGCCTGAAATAATTTTCAATATCCTTAAAGAACGTAAATATTTTTTTTAGTATGAGTTTAATCACGGTATGATAATTTATAATCTTTGTACTTTAATCTGAAGAAGACGGTTTCCCGACTTCTTTGTAACCGTAAAAATTAATCCTTTGTAATCTATTCTCTCGTATATGTCAGGAATATGTCCGGTTACTGTCTGAAGGAATCCGCTCAGAGTATGGTAATCATCGTTGTCGACAGGCAAATCCGCGTTGAAATTTTTATTAAACTCATCTATGCCTATCTGCGGATTAACGAGAAATATTCCGAGTTTCTCTTTTTGTACGGTTCTTGTCTCCACATCGTACTCGTCCTCAATCTCACCGACTATTTCCTCAATAATATCTTCAAGCGTTACTATGCCCTCCACGTTTCCGTGCTCGTTCACGACTACCCCGAGATGTATGCGTTTCTTCTGGTATTCTTTCAGAATCTCCCCTATCTGTTTCGTCTCGGGTACGAAATAAGCGGGGCGCAGGATATCTGAAAGCACGATGAGTTCACGGTGCTCGGCGGCGCTTATTAAGTCTTTTGAATATATAATGCCGATAATATTATCTATAGTATCCTTGTAAACAGGTATTCGGGAGAAACCCTCGTCGATTACTTTGCGAATTATCTTGTCGCGTTCTTCATTAATATTTATAGCGATTATATTGTTCCTTGGAATCATTATATCCCTTGCGAGTTTGTCGTTGAAATCGAAAATCTTCTCAATCAACTGGTGTTCAGTCGAATCTATAATTCCTGTTTTTCTGCCTTCCGAGATAAGATATCTTATTTCCTCTTCGGAATGTATAAGTTCTTCCTTGGCGACAGTTTTGAGTCCGAAGAGACGTATAACTCCGTTAGCGGTATAATTAAGAATAAGTATAAAGGGCTTGAAAACCTTGTAGAACAGCCTCAGTGGAAGCGAGAGCCATGAAGCCGTTTCCAACGGATACTGTATTGCGACCATTTTAGGCGCCTGCTCGCTGAATACAACTGTAACGAAAGTAATAACGAGCACACCGCAAATTGACGCGATAGTGGAGTTGATATTCGGGGCAAGACCCGTGAGGTTCACGACCGGCATGAAGAATCTTGAGAGGGATTTTTCGCCTATCCATCCGAGCAAAACATTAATCAGAGTAATTCCGAGCTGTGCCGCCGAAACAAATTTATCGAGATTATTTTTTATGCGGCGGAGGGTTTTAACTCTTAGCGTATCTTTTACTTCCTCGTCGGTCTCGATCTCGGATATTCTTACTTTCACGATAGCGAACTCAACTGCTACAAAGAAAGCGTTGAGGACAATCAGAATGCCGATAATGATTATATCAAAAAGTAGTGATTTCAAAATGAAGTTTTATCTTCTTTCTTTCAAAAACTTCAGTCTGCCTTCAAGGTTTTTCCGGGGTACCAGCAGTTTTTCTTTTCCGAAAATTGCTTCTTCCTGCGATTTAAAAACGAGTTCATATTCGCTGCTCATGACGATGGCTTCTTCCGGGCAGACTTCTTCGCAGAATCCGCAGAATATGCACCTCACCATGTTGATTTCAAATTTTTCCGGATAACGTTCTTTTTCAAGTTCGGTTTCGTTCGCCTGTACTTCGATGGCTAGCGCCGGGCATACGCGCGAACACAGGCCGCATGCGACGCATCTTTCGGTTCCGTTTTCTTCGAGAACGAGGACAGGTCTGCCTCTGAAACTGGCAGGAGTTTCCCATTTCTCTTCCGGGTATTGCCGCGTGAACTTCGGTTTAAACACCTGGCTCAGAGTAAGCGCCAGACCCTTCGCGATTTGCGGAAGGTACGTCTTGTCCAGAAGCGTTAAATCCTTATACTTGATATAATCCATAAGTCTCCTTGTGATGGTATATATGATAATTCCGTATATAAAATAATCGTTCCCCGTGAACGCGGAGAACGATTATTTTAAGATAAAATTTATTTTACAAGAATCATTTTCCTTGTCGATGCAAAATCGTCAGTCTTAAGAGTATAATAATACACTCCCGAAGAAAGCCTGAATTCGTTAGCGTCGAATTCGTATGCGTAGGAACCCGCCTTCATTATTTTGTTCGAAATAAGGCCGGCTACTTCATTACCGAGAATATCGTAAACCTTCAATGACACGTTCGTGGATTTGGCGACTGAGAAATTAATCTTCGTCACCGGGTTGAAGGGGTTCGGATAATTCTGGTCAAGTTTGTATCCGTCGACAACAGTGGAAATCTGTCTTATTCCGACGGGTCCGAGCTGTACGCGGAACGTATCGGTAAGAAAACCGCTCGGATTTGATTCAAGAAAAGCCTTGATGACAACCGTCGCGGTACCGGGTGTCCTTCCGTGAACATCAACTGTTAACGTATCCGACTGACCAGGAGTCAGCGAAATCGGACTTTGTCCTCTCGGAGGTATGGTATCGACATCATCTCCGTAACAGAAAACCGCGCAAATACTGCTTCCCCATGTAGGACCCGGAAGACTGTTGAGTACTCTCACAAACTTTATATTCTGTGTCGTCGAGGATGTATTTTTATAAAACGCTTTGCACGTAACAAGGCTGGTAGCCGTCGTATCGCCGTACATCATTGCAGGTGACGTTCTGTAAAACTGAAATGTCTGAGACTGAACCGCACTTACGATAATTAAAAGCGCCAATAGCGGCAGAAATATTTTTTTCATTTTATTTCTTTTATTTAAAAAATTAGTTCATTAGAGATTGAAGTTTACCCCGGGCTTTTAAAGCGGCAATATATGCCGGATTTTCATCCTCAGCTTTCTTGTATTCAGCGAGCGCTTCGAACCATAATCCCATCTTTTCATAGACAACCCCGAGATTGTAAAAAGCAAATTCCTTGTTCGAGTATTTTGCGGCTTTAAGCGCCAGTTCAAGCCATGCAGCCGCTTCTTCGTACTGTCCGAGACTGATGAGATAAGCGCCTATGTCGTTGTACGGGTTCCCGTAATCCGGATCGATATCGATTGCCTTCTTGCATTCATCTATCGCCTTTTCATATTCGCCTTTCATGCTCAGACTCCAACCTTTAAACGTGAAAGCCTCAGCGGTAGGAAATACCTCGAGCGATTTTTCATAAAAAACTATCGCTCCGTCGTAATTTCCTTCCGAGTGCAGACGGTAACCTTTTTCAAAATATTCTTTAGATTTCTCTATTAGATATTCTGTTCCCATATTTTAACAATTCTTAAAATATCTAATTTAAACTAATATATTAAAATCGAAAGATAAATTGTATTCAAATAATACTTTTGATTAGCAATAAATTTCGTTTTTCCGGCTTATGGCTTAAATATTTGCGCAAATTTCATTATTTTTCCTCGATGTCAAAGATTGGTATAATATTAGGCTCAGGACTGTCGAATTTCACAAAACAACTTGAGAATCCGGAAATTATCTATTCGGAACTCGGCGGAATTCATAAAAAATCTGTTCTTGAGGGCAAAATCAGCGGAAAACACGTTTTTCTGTTCACGGGGAGGAATCATTTTTATGAGACCTATTCGCGGGATAAGGTGTACAGAAATATTAATCTCGCGAAGGACCTCAACATAGAGTTTCTTATTGTGACAAACGCCGCCGGCGGTCTCAATCCACTGTACCGTGTTTCCGACCTGATGCTTATTAAAAGTCATATCAATTTCTTCCAGAAGAGGCTGATAGAGAAGCCTGTGTACCCTGAAAATGACGGTATACTGAAATGGGCGAGGGACTGCGCGACACGGAATTCAATTAAAGTGTACGAGGGATGTTATTACGCCTCATCGGGTCCTGTTTATGAAACACAATCCGAAATAAATTTTCTTAAAAGCGTAAAGGCGGATGCCGTGGGAATGTCGACAATACCAGATATACTCAGAGCAAACGAACTTGGAATAAAAACGCTAGGCATCTCATGCATAACGAACAAACTTTATTCCGGCTTTTCCGTTAAAGTGACGCACGACGAAGTCATGGACGCGGGCGCAAGGGCTTATAAAAGGTTTTCAGAATATCTCAAACGCCTGATAAATGATTATTGATACTCACGCTCATTTTTATTTCCCGGAAATTCTCGAGAATATAGAAGAAATAATCGATAATTCGCTCAAGGCAGGAGTAGAAAAAATAATCATGCCTGCAGTTGACTTCAAATCATGCGAAACCATTCTCGGACTTGTTTCAAAATACAACATGCTTTACGCCGCGCTGGGACTGCATCCCGGAGATATAAAGAACCTCGACGAATCCGAATTTTATAAACTCGAACCGCTTCTTAAAGAAAATAAAGTCGTGGGCATAGGAGAAACGGGGCTCGATTATTACTGGGACAAAACATATAATGACAAGCAAAAAGTATTTTTCAGAAACCATCTCGAACTCGCCGCGAAATACAATCTGCCGGTAATTATACATACGAGGGATTCGGTCGCGGAAGCGATTGAAATCACAAATGAGTACAGGCACAGGATAAAGGCGCAGTTTCACTGCTTTTCGGGAAATACAGATGAATTGAAACAGATAATCTCCTGCGAAAATTTCTATGTTTCGTATTGCGGTAACATTACATATAAAAAATCCGATTCGGTAACTCTTGTTGAAAACACGCCGGTAGAGAAAATGTTATCCGAAACGGACTCCCCTTTCCTTGCGCCAATGCCTCACAGAGGAAAGAAGAATCAGCCGGCTTACGTAGTTGATACAATCAGAAAGATTGCGAAGATTAAAAACATGGATGAGAATACTCTTATCGATGCGATTCATAAAAATACCGAAATAGTATTTCCCGGAATATTCCAATAGCATTTCCATAATTTTCTCTGCTACTATAATTTTTATCTCTACGTTTGTTACCGAGAGTCTCCCCGTTTGTTACCGAGAGTCTCCCCATTCTATGGGGGACTCTCGGTTGTTGTTTTGTTTATAAAAATCAGATACTTCTGAAAAATCATTCGATTCTAATTTGTCATCCGGCGAACCCGCGTAGCGGGTCGCTCTTAATAACGCCGGGATCCATTTTCAATATTCGATTTTCCATTTTCCATTTCCCATTTTTCGATAACTATCTGATATTTATCAATCTTGAATAACTACAATAATTGTTATATATTTGACTACCTTAAACTTAATCAAATGCTATGGACAATAACTTACATTTTCAGGACAGCGGGACAGGTTTCGCACCTCCGCCACCGCCTCCTCCCCCACCTCCGATGGGCGGAAGCCCGGTATCGACCGGAAAAGCAAGCAGCAACGCTATTTGGGCGCTTGTATTAGGTATATTATCATGGGTTCTCTGTGGAATTTTTTCTGCCATACCCGCATGGATAATAGGTAAAAAGGAAATTAACGCAATTAACGCCGGACAGTCAGACGCTTCGGGCAAGACAATGGCGCAGATAGGCATGTGGCTCGGAATAATCCAGGTCATTCTCGGTATTCTTGGCTTAATAGTTGTCGTAATATTGCTCGCGCTCGGTGTCTTAGGCAGCGCGCTCAATCATTGATTATAGTTTTTAAACGCGGCTGCCGGGAGCATTTCCGGCAGCCTTTTTTTGTATATGGAAATTAAATTTAAAAAATTCAATCACGAAGAGGAATGTGTTATCCCATCCTACGCCACGGACGGCTCGGCGGGAATGGACCTTTCTTCATCATCAAAACAGATAATAACCGTTAGACCCGGTGAGACGAAACTTATCCCGACTAACCTTCTCATAGAAATTCCGTCAGGATACGAAGGACAGGTGCGCCCGAGAAGCGGCCTGGCGCTGAAACACGGGATAACGGTTCTGA
>JAJTBN010000180.1 GCA_021286895.1 Bacteroidota bacterium
TTTGTTGTAATGAACCCGAAAACGGGAGATATAAAGGCAATGGTCGGCGCGAATCCGTACACACGCACCAAGTACGGACTAAATCACGTGACTCAGGTCAAGCGCCAGCCGGGTTCGTCTTTCAAACCGTTTGTTTATTCGGTAGCGGTCAACAACGGTTATTCACCGGGCTACATGATATCGAACGACCCGCTTTCCGTAAACATGGGCGGAAAAATGTGGACCCCTAAAGGCGGTGGCACCGGCGGAATGATGTCGATGAGAGAAGCGATAATGAAATCAATCAACGTCGTCGCCGTAAGAACAGCGATGGAAATCGCCCCGATTGATAAAGTCATTGAACTCGCTCACAAGATGGGAATCAAATCCGAACTGCCGAATTTCCTTTCACTGGCGCTCGGAGTAGGCGAAGTGACCCCGCTCGAGATGACTAACGCGTTCGGCACTTTCGCTAACGAAGGCATATGGGTTGAGCCGATTGCCATTACAAAGATAGAGGACAGAAACGGAAATATTATCGAACAGTCGACCCCGGAAACTCGCGAAGTACTGAGCGAAGAAACCGCGTACATAATGTCGGACATGATGGAAGGCGTAGTTAACAGTGGTACTGCGGCTTCGATAAGGCAGTTCTTCCACAGACCCGCGGCGGGCAAGACAGGAACATCGCAGAATTTCACCGATGCCTGGTTCATTGGATACACGCCGCAGTTCGTTGCCGGATGCTGGTTAGGATTCGACGACGCGAGAATCAAGTTCGGCGGAGCATACGGTCAGGGCGGCAAGGCGGCCGCGCCTATATGGGGGCGGTTCATGAAACTGCTGTATTCCGACGAAAATTTCGATTTCCCTGTGCAGTATTTTCTCATGCCGTCAAACGTAACGGAGGCTTCGATATGTACCATAACGGGACTACTCGCTAATTCAACATGCCCGTCGGCGACAGACCTCATAAACAAGAAGATTACAAACAGAAAATGCACGATGACGCATGAGAGCAGGGACTCCCTCGCGTCGGCGCCGCTTTCAATCGAAAAAGCAGAAGAACAGAACAAATAAATAAAACACGAAAGGATAAAAATGGAAAGAACGCTTTGTATTATCAAACCAGATGCTGTAAAGAAGAAAGTTCAGGGCAGCATAATTCAGATGATACTCGATGCCGGATTCAAAATTCTCGGCATGAAGATGTTACACCTCTCAAAAAAGCAGGCTCAGAAGTTTTATGAAGTACATAAAGAAAGGCCCTTTTATAATGACCTGGTCGATTTCATGACATCGGGTCCGGTTGTAACAATAGCGCTTGAAAAAGACAACGCCGTAACGGATTACAGATATCTTATCGGCGCGACTGATCCGGCGGAAGCGAAAGAAGGAACCGTAAGAAAAATGTTCGCGAATTCAAAACAGGAAAACGCGGTGCATGGCTCTGATTCAGTCGAGAACGGGAAAATAGAAGTCGGATTTTTCTTCGCGGAAAGCGAACTTTAAAAACGGGGCTTTACCGGTTTTAATAACGGCATTCAAATGAATGCCGTTATTTTTTTTCAGGCTTTGAAATTCTTATTGTTTTTACCACCTGTTCAATCTCTGCCTTGTATTTATCGAATAACGATGGCTCAACGTAGGCGGCAATAAAAACGTTGTCAATTTTCGAAGCGACGTAAAATCTGTAATAGGTAAGTTTCGCCTCGATTTTCGGGTCGAGTGAATATATCGTCCTAAGCGAATCCTCCTCTAAAACATTCTTAAACTGGAATTGCTTCCAGTAGTCCCCTTTTGAATCGAGTTGAATGCTCATGTTAAGCGCTTCTTCTTTTTTCTTCGCGGTCGTATCCACAAGGATTATTCCCGAAAATTCCTTCTGGTTTATGTTGATGCTTCTCGAATCAATCTGTTTCCAGTTCGGCGGGAATTTGCCGATAAGCCCTACTTCATTCTCAGTAAGGTTTTTAAGAAGCGAATCGGGCATAAGCGATGTATTTACTTTTCCCGTATCCGTTCCGTTTACTTTGCCGGTATAATTGCCGGAAATATTTTTCTTTCTGAGCGAATCGAGTTCGTTGTTAAGGTTCGCGATGCTCGTATCCTGTTTCACATTGACCTTCGGAACGGTAATTCTCGGCGCCTTGATTTTAGGGGTCGTTATCTTCGGCGTCGTTACATCGCTTCCCGTCGTGCCGTCTTCTTTCGGTGTTTCGGGCGGCTTGTTAGGGTCATCGATGCTCTGCATCTGCTGGTTCAGGTTTTCCGGAAGGTCCTGCATAACTATAAGACGCTTCTGCTCTGTCGTTTCGTCTTCCTTAACCGTCTTGGGCGTAATCACGAAAACTATAATTGCGGCAATAATCGCGATAACATTCGCCGCGACAGCGCCTCTTAGGAGATTCCTTTCGAGAATGCGGTGGTAAATTCTCCACGGGTTTTTTCTGCCGAGCCTGTCCTCGAGGATTTCCTCAGGCGTCCTGCCGTTGATTACAATCGCCTCTTCTTTTGGCTCGCGAAACTTGTCTATAAGGTCGGCGACTATGGGATTCGGTGTGAGTTTTATCCCTGATGATTTTTTCGGTTCATGCTTTTCTTCACGGCCGCGCGGCGCATCGGAATATCCGTGCGTTTCCTCTACGCCTATCTTTATGAAAATCTCGACTTCCCTCCTGAGCGTGCCGCTTTTCGGATGAATAAAAATCCTGTTCGACTGTATTTCCTCAGATTCGGATTCGCCGGATGTATCTTTCACGCTGCTTTCAATCGTAACTGATTTCTTCGTGGGAATTTTTATCCTGAGAATATTCGCGTCTGTAAGAGTAACCTGATAGTTTGTCTCTTTCGATATCTTCGGCTTTTGCTCTTCGGCAGGAACGGTTTCCGGCGCGGCGGGAGTTTCGTTGGTTTCCGCGGTCTCTTCAACGGGCTTCGATTCTATTTCAGGTTTTGCCTGCCCGCCGACCGTAACAAGCACTTCGACTTCCTGCTTGAACTCTCCCGCGACGGGATGTATGAAAATTCTGTTGGACTGAATTTCTTCGGATGTCTTTCCCATCGCTTTATCTTTGACGGAACATTCGACCAGCACTGATTCAACCGTAGCGACTTTGACCATAAGCACGTTCTCGTCTATAAGACTTACCTGATAGTTGCTGTCGCTGACACTGCCTGCTGTATCCGTTTCAGCCGCGGGTGCTGCAATTGTTTCCTCTTTCGCGGAAATTTTTTCCGTTTTATTTTCATCTTTTGCCGTTTCCTGAGTTTCCTCTACAGATTTTTCCTGCTCCGGCTTCGAATCATCCGCAGTCTCTTCCGGTTTTTTCAAATCTTCAGAGCTTACAGTATTATCATCGTGAACGGCATCATTATCGGCGGGATTACCCGCATTTTCCGTATGCGATTCATTTATAACGTTGTCACCGGTATTCTTTCCAAAACCCTGCGATTCATCCTTATTTTCAAGGGGTTCCGGGGAAACAGGCTCTCCGTTTAAATCATTATTTATATTATCTTTATTGTGCTTATCCATTTTATACAATCTAACAATTTAATCAACTAAATAATAACAAAAAATTCAAATAATTAATATTTTAACTAAAGAAACTGTAATTTTGTTCTCTTTTAAATAATATATCCCGAGAAAACAGAAATCTAATTGCGTTGTTATTCGGAAAAACATGAGATATTTTGAAAAATTCAAACAAAACCACATGAAAAAAATAATATTCGGATTAGCACTACTGCTGACTTTCACGTGCGTTCAGGCACAGAATGACTCTACAAAAAAGGCGCTAGACCATGATGTTTACGGATTCTGGAAACGGCTTGAGAATATAAAAATATCCGCTGACGGAAAATTTACATCCTATGAAATCAACCCCCAGAGAGGCGACGGGAAATTATACATAGAAAATCCCGGCAATGAGACCGTATTGATTATTCCCCGAGGAGCCGAATGCAGTTTCTCGCCTAACGGCGATTTCGCGGCGTTCAGAATAAAAGTGCCCGAAGATTCAACGAGAAAATACAAGTTTGAAAAGAAGAAAAAGGAAAGTTTTCCGAAAGATTCATTCGGTTACGCGCTGCTGAAAGAAAATCTTTCAGACAAAGACAGCATTGCTAAAGTTTTGAATTTAAAGAGTTTTAAAGTTAATCCGAATGGTTTTTCAAGACTGGCTTATCTGACGGAAATCGACAGGAAGAAGAAAGACACGCTTTCAAAGAGCGATATTGATGTTTATGATATGACTCTGCTCGACCCGGTTACGGGTAAAAAGAACGAGTTTCACGGTGTGACCGAATACGATTTTTCGAAGAACGGAAAGTACCTTGGTTTTATCGCGCTCAAGAAAGGAAAAGTCGATACGACGCAGGTATTCGTCACTGACCTTGAAAAAGGAAATACAGAAATGGTGTTCTCGAAAAAAGGTTACGGGGTAAATTTTGAAATAGGAGAATCAGGAAAGAACATAGCGTTCATGCACACGCAGGACACGGCTAAGGTAAAGCGGTACGGTTTATATTATGGAAGCGGTTTGACGGTAAAACTCGCGGCGGACACTACTTGCGCGGCTTTTCCGGACGGCTGGGAGATAAGTCCGTATTGCGATTTGAAGTTTTCGTCGGACGGGAAAAAACTTTTTTTCGGGACCACGCCTAAGATAATGCCGGAACCGAAAGACACGCTGCTTGACGAGGAAAAGTTCAAGGTTGACGTATGGAACTGGCAGGACCCGTTCCTTCAGACACAGCAATTGCACGACCTTGAAAAAACGAAGAAGCAGAACTATACCGCGGTTTATGACGCTGATATGCAGAGCGTTTTTCAAATCGGCTCGGAGCAATTCGAAGTAGTTTGGTCATCGCATAACGGAAAGAGCGATTTTTATCTGGGCATAGACCAGAATCCTTATAAGCGCTCTTCATCGTGGATACAGCCCGACCAGTACGACATATATTCGCTGAATTACAGAACCGGTAAGAAAGAACTTATAACGGAAGGAGCGCAGTACGGATTTAATATTTCTCCGTCAGGAAAATACATGCAATGGTTCAATGATGCGGATAGTTCGTGGTATGTTTATTCAAATGAGAAAGGTACTTCATTAAATGTAACCAAGGATATCGGAGTCAAAGTTTGCGACGAACTGAACGATGTACCGAATATTCCTCTGCCTTACGGCACGGCGGGTTGGACGACGAACGACAACGACCTGCTTGTGTATGACAGGTTTGACATCTGGAAAGTAAGTCCGGAAAACCTCTACGCGCCTGTAAGACTTACGAAAGGGCGCGAGGAAAATACGGTTTACAGATATCAGGGCCTGAACAAGGATTCGGTAAACATTCCCGGCAACGATAAGATTTTACTTAAGACGACTGATGAAACCAACTGGCAGGAAGGATTCTGCGAGTACGTGATAAGCAGTCAGGCAATGAACAGGCTTATTACTCTCGATAATAAATTTGTATCCGTGTACAAAGCGGCTAAATCAGACAAAGTTCTTTTTCAGAAATCCTCGTTCGTCGAATATCCCGATTTGTGGGTTACGGATATGTCATTCGGAAAGATAAAAAAACTTACCGACGCCAACCCCCAGCAGAAGAATTATTACTGGGGCTCGGTTGAAATTGTTAACTGGAAAAGTTTTGACGGAAAAGACCAGAAGGGTCTTTTATACAAACCGGAAAATTTCGACGCTTCAAAGAAGTATCCGATGATTTCTTATTTCTATGAGAGAAATACTGACAGGTTCAACGTTCATTACATACCCGCGCCGAGCAGGCCGGCATTGAACATACCGCTTTACGTGAGCAACGGATATTTTGTTTTCGTGCCCGATATATTTTATGAAATCGGTCATCCCGGAAAAAGCGCGTACAATACGATAGTAAGCGGTTGTCAGTATCTCGCGGACACATACTCATACATCGACAGGGATAACATCGGAATACAGGGACAGAGCTGGGGCGGATATCAGGTCGCGTATCTTATCGCGAATACGGATTTTTTCAAAGCGGCTATGAGCGGCGCGCCGGTGGCGAATATGACGAGCGCGTACGGCGGAATCAGGCTTGAGTCGGGCGTTAACAGGATATTCCAGTACGAAAAAGAGCAGAGCAGAATTGGCGGAACTCTGTGGGAAAAATTCGATTTGTATATTGAAAACTCCCCTCTCTTTAAAGCGGACAAAGTTACGACCCCGCTTCTTATCATGGCAAACGACGGAGACGGCGCGGTGCCGTGGCATCAGGGAGTCGAATATTTCGTATCACTGAGAAGACTGGATAAAAAAGTCTGGCTCCTGAACTACAACGGCGACGAGCACAATCTTGTGAAATGGCCCAACAGAGTCGACGTTTCAACTAGGATGAAGCAGTTCTTTGACCATCTCCTGAAAGGCGCGCCCGAGCCGGAGTGGATGAGCAAAGGAATACCCGCGTTGGAAAAGGGACTGAAAAACGGTTATGAGAGCAATTAATAATTAGTAATTAATAATCAGTAGTGTCCCGCTTAAAAAATATAAAGAGCTGTAACAGCTAATAAAATA
>JAJTBN010000181.1 GCA_021286895.1 Bacteroidota bacterium
TCCGTTCATAAGGGGAATTGACAATATTAAAATGCCGTCATTGTTTCTTTTGTTTACTGCTCTGGCATTGCTTGCGGCGGACGTATTTCTGGATATAGCGGGAATGGTAAGCAATACGTTCATTTCAAGAATGATAACCGGCGGGTTCATCGGATTCGTTCTGCCGTTTTATCTGATACCAGGCTCGGTGAACTTTTTCGGCGAGATTTACGTCAAAATACATGAAGATAAAAAATAGATGGAAAAAAGAATAAACAGGCTGGCTCCGGTAATATGGGGAAGTTCGGTGATGACCGCGATATCAGTATTGCCGCTGATTAATTTCATAAATTTGTTTTTCTGCGCGGGAATAATTATCGGCGGTTATATAGGCGTTATAAGTTATTACAAACAGATACACGATACGAGCGTGAGGCTGACGTACAGGGACGGCGTAATAATCGGAATACTAAGCGGAGTTTTATCGGCCGTGACAGTTTCGGGAATAAACATAATAATGCTGATGTATTCGAAAGCGAATCCCGTAACCGAAAGCATGAGCATGCTTGGAGAGTTCGGAAAGAATCTTCCGCCGGAGGTCAATACCCAGATGAACAAACTCGCAGACGAATTCAACAGATACGGTTTTTCCCCGACGCTGGCCGTTTTCACTTTCATCTCAAACATAATAATATATCCGCTGTTCGGAGCCATAGGCGCGCTTCTCGGCGTCACTATTCTGGATAAAAGAAGAAAGAGCATACCCGGAGAAGGAAATCCGCCCGCGTAATTTCTCAATGGTATTGATTTGAATGTCAATTAATTTACGGTTATTTTTAAATCATGATGCACGAATATACAGGCGCAATGCACATTCATTCGACCTATTCGGACGGCACCGGCACGGTAGAGCATATTGCCGGATGCGCGAACGAGACAGGTCTCGATTTCATTATTCTGACTGACCATAACACTCTGCTCGCGAAAGACAACGGGCAGGAACACTGGTACGGCAATATTATGATGATTGCCGGATATGAAGTGAATGATACGCACAACAAGAACCATTATCTCGTTCTCGGTCTTGACGAACTTGTCGGCACATACAGGGTGCTGCATAACGGCGAACTCGGGTGCAATCTTACCGCAAAGGAATACGTCAGGCTTATAAAGGAAAAAGGGGGCGCGGGTTTTATCGCGCATCCTTTCGAAAAAAGAAACAGTTTCCCTGAGCATCCGCCGTATCCATGGACGGAATGGGATACAGACGAATTCGACGGTATCGAGATATGGAATCACATGAGCGAATGGGTGGAAGGGCTGAACGAAAACAACAAGATGCAGAGGTTCATTCATCCGCTTAAATCGATTATCCGTCCTGACGAGGAAGCAGTAAGGAAATGGGATGAACTTAACATGAGACGCCGCGTCGCGGCTGTAGGGAGCATCGACGCGCACGCGCACAAGATGAACCTCATGGGATTTTACAACGTCGAGGTTTTTCCGTACAAGGTTCTTTTCAAATCAGTAAGGACACACGTGCTTCTCGAAAATCCTATAGAAAAAGGAAACGAAGAAAAATTTCAGGAATACAAGAAGGAAATTGTTTCCGCGCTTAAGCACGGAAGGTCGTACATAACGAACAGTTATTACGGGGATTCAAAAGGGTTCAGGTTTTTCGCCGAATACGGCGGAGAGAAGCATCAGATGGGCGACGATATAAAACTTTCAAACAGCGGAAAGAAAGTCGTATTCAGTTTCTATACTCCGAAAGAATGCCTCGTAAAATTCGTTAAGAACGGAAAAGTTGTTGAAGAGCAGAAAGGTTTCGGCGGGACATGGGATGATGACGAGCCCGGATGTTACAGGGTTGAATGCTGGGTAGGCGACAGGGCGTGGATATTTTCAAATCACATCAGGGTAACACCGTAAATAAGGCAAATGAAAGAAATAAATTTAAATGAAGACTCCGTCCTTTTGGAGGAAAAATCCATCAGGGCAAACTGCGGAGTCTTTGGCATATATAACCATCCAAAGGCTGCCATCATGGCATACTACGGCCTTCATGCACTGCAGCACAGGGGGCAGGAAGCCGCGGGTATCGTTACATCGGAATACATTCCCGAAAAGGGGAAACACCACTTCAATGTTCATAAGGGTGTCGGGCTCGTTCTCGGAGTTTTCGGCGACGAGGAAATACTGACACAAACTCTGAGGGGAACAGCCGCGATAGGGCATAACAGGTATTCAACAACAGGCTCGTCGAGCAACAAGAACAACATACAGCCGTTCAAGGTCACTTACAAGGACGGCAATCTCGCGCTTTCCCATAACGGCAACCTGACGAACGCGAACTACCTTAGAAAGAAACTTCAGGACGAAGGCACAATTTTTCAGACGACTACAGACACCGAAATAATTCTGCATCTTCTCGCGCGGAGCAAAAAAGAAGATTTCGTCGAAAAGATTCTTGACGTGTTCAGGCAGATTAAAGGTTCATATTCAATATGTATCCTGACGGACGACAAACTCATTGCCGCACGCGACCCGCTCGGCATAAGGCCTTTCGTCATGGGAAAACTCGACGACAGCATTATATTCGCTTCGGAAACGACGTCTCTCGATATTCTCAACGCGGAGTACGTAAGGGAAGTGGACCCCGGCGAAGTGATTGTCGTTGACAGGGAAGTAATAGAAACAGGCAATGTTAAATCATACATAATCGAGGAAGCGCCGAAATACAAGCACTGCATTTTCGAATACATATATTTCAGCAGACCGGACAGCCAGATTTTCAAAGAGAAAGTCGATAAGGTAAGAAGAAGAATCGGCGCGAACCTTGCGATTGAAAAACCGCCTCCTGACAAAGACAATCCCGACGATGAAAACGAAAAGAAAGTAATAATAATAAACGTGCCCGACTCGTCGAACACCGCTACGCTCGGATATTTCAACGAGATGGTGAAGAAGACAAAGAACCTGAAGCACGAAATCGGTCTGATTAGAAGCCACTACGTGGGAAGAACGTTTATCGAGCCCGGGCAGGACCACAGGCAGATGAAGGTTAAGACGAAGTTCAACGTTGTGAAGGGCGTGCTCGAGAACAGGAAGGTTGTCATCGTTGACGATTCGATAGTAAGGGGCACGACTCTTAAACTTCTTGTTGACCTGATAAAGAAAGCGAATCCGAAAGAAATACATCTGCGAATAACATCTCCACCGATTGTTTCTCCTTGCTACTACGGCATGGATTTTCCGTCGAAGGACGAACTCATAGCGAACCAGTACAACGGCAACGTCGAGGAAATACGGAAGATGCTCGGCGTAGAATCGCTTGAATACCTGTCGGTTGAGCAGTTGCTTGCCTCCGTTCCGCGCACGACAGAAAAAACAGATTACTGCACCGCTTGTTTTACCCGCGAATATCCTCTGCCGATAGAGAAAGACGAAGAGGAGAAAGCGAAATTTGACGAAGAATAATTAAAATAAGAATATGGAAAACGCACAAAAACAGTTTCATCTCTCGAGACGCTCGAAATTACTCAACATACTGGATGAAAATTCGCTCGTAATAGTACTCGGCTCGACGAACGTGCCGCGTTCATACGACGACATCCACAGGTTCAAACAGAACAAGAACTTTTATTATTTCACGGGCTTCAATCAGCCGAACGCCACGCTGCTCATGGCTCCCGGTGGGATGGAAATATACGACGAAAAGACAAACAGGATAGTAAAGACGAAGGAAGCACTTTTCGTTCAGAAAGCCGACCCGCTTAAGGAAACATGGTTCGGCAAAAGACTCGGATTCGACAAGGTAAAAAGCGAACTCGGAATAAATTACGCGCTCGAAAATTCGAAACTCGGCGACATTATTTCTGATGTGCTTTCGGGCGATAACATTAACAAGATATACGTCAGTCTCAACGACCTTGACGCTCTCGACGGGGAAATAAAAGACCAGTTGAAGGGATTCACGCGCTCGTGGATAACGCTTTCGACGAACGTGCAGTTAATGGATTTGAATTACATCGTCGGCAAGATGCGGTTTGTAAAGAACGATTTTGAAATCGAGCAGATACGTTACGCATCGACCGTTACAGCATCGGCGTTCTACAATTCAATACAGCAGGTAAAGCCGGGCATGTACGAGTATCAGGTGCAGGCAATGCTCGAGTATTACTACAAGAAATTCGGATGCGCGGACGTGGCGTTCGAGACGATTGTCGCGGGCGGGAACAACACGTGCATACTGCATTACAACACAAACAGGAATAAAATTAAAGCGGGCGACCTTCTGCTTATAGACTCGGGCGCGGAATACAATTATTACAACGGCGACCTTACGAGGACTATACCTGTAAGCGGGAAGTTCACGAAAGAGCAGAGGGAAATTTATCAGATAGTACTTGACGCTCAGTACGCAGTGATAAAGAAAATCAAACCCGGCGTGAAGCTTACGGACCTTAAGAAATACAGCGTGGAGCAGCTGAAGAAGGGCGTACAAAAACTCGGACTTCTGAAGAAGGGTCACGACATAACGGAATACACGCTTCACGGAGTCGGCCACCACATCGGGCTTGACACTCACGACGCGGTCGCGAACAAGAATATCGGCAAAACCGATTTCGATACATTGCTGGTCGGCAACATAATTACTGTCGAACCCGGACTTTACTTCCCGGAAAGCGCGAAGGAAATTCCGGCGAAGTACAGGAAAATAGGCGTGCGCATTGAAGACGACGTGCTGGTGACGAAGACAGGCAGGGAAGTGCTCTCGGACGCGCTGCCGAAGGAAGTCGAAGATATAGAATTTCTGATGATGGAGTAAATCCCGGTGTCCCCCGCTGGCGGGGGTGCCCCGATTTATCGGGGCGGGGGTGGGTGAAAATAAATATTATCAATAGATTTATCATTCCGGTATGAGCCGGAATCCATACCAAAACGGCGGGGAGACCCGCCGTTTTGTATTAGTATTTATTTTATTTTTTTTTCTGTTTCCCAAAGTCCTCTTTGGGAACCACGAATAAAATTATACGCGTGCCCAAAGAGGACTTTGGGCACGAGGGAAAAAGGGATTTGTCACCCGCTATTTTGGTTTTCATGGCAATATGACTTCAAATCGCGTGCCCAAAGAGGACTTTGGGCACGAGGGAAAAAATATGATATTAATAATAATCCCACCCCCGCCCCGATGTACGTCGGGGCACATCTCCACGGCGACCCTTCGGCCCCGCCAGCTGGGGACACTAAAATAATTATCATCACTTGATAATCTCCTCCCGTCATTTTCAATTAAATTGAATAATGAAAGGGATTGTTATATTTTAAAAAGCAAATGGGAAGTACAGGTCAAAAGAAAAAAACAAGTTTATCCGACACGACATTTATAGTCTGCGACGTGGAAACGACGGGACTCTCGCCGGTCTATAACCGCATAACGGAAATCGCGCTCATTAAGGTCAAGTACGATGAAATCATTGACACGTACACAACTCTTGTAAATCCCGGACAGCATATTCCCGCCGGCATCACACAACTGACAGGCATCTCGAACGAAGACGTTTTCGACAAGCCGCCTTTCGATGATATCGCTAAGGACATTATCAACTTCATTCAGGACGGCGAGTCGGAGGAAATTATTTTCACCGGGCACAACGTCGGGTTCGACTATTCATTCGTCCGCGAATCTTTTAACCGCATGCGCGAGCCGCTCGATTTCGAATTCAAGACTCTCTGCACGTGCAAACTCGCAAGGCGTATTCTGCGGAAACTTAAGAGCAAATCGCTCGCGAACGTCGCCGCGCATTTCGGCATAAGCCAGAAGCGGAAACACCGCGCGTACGACGATACTTTGACAACCGCAAAAATACTTTTCGAATTTCTTGAGACGCTCGAAGACGAATACGAGTTTGAGACTATAGACGAGGTGATTAAATTTCAGAACTCGAAGATTTTCACTTCGGAAAACAAACCCGCCGCGCTGAAACGGATTAACATCGAACTTAAGGACATCCCCAGAGACCCGGGCGTATATTTCATGAAGAGTTCTTCGGGCGAGAATATATACATCGGCAAGGCGAAGAGTCTGCGCGACAGGCTATCGTCGTACTTCCGGCATAACGAAAACCTTTCATTTAAGATAAAGAAGATGCTTACGAGCGTCCGCGCGCTTGAATGGACAATCACGGACTCCGAACTCTCCGCGCTGATACTCGAATCGAAGATGATTAAGAAGCACAAGCCGAGGTTCAACACGGCGATAAAGCGGTTCAGGTTTCATCCGTTTCTAAAACTCGACATACAGAACGAATTTCCGAAAATCGATACGGTTTATGAAATCGAGAACGACGGCGCGTACTATTACGGACCGTTTGGAAGCAGGGGGACGATACGGCAGATTTACAAACATATTTACGACTCATTCAAACTCCGCAAGTGCGAGGACAAGAAAATTAAAGCGTCGGAGAAGAATTCGAACTGCCTGTATTACGATATCGGCAAA
>JAJTBN010000182.1 GCA_021286895.1 Bacteroidota bacterium
GGATATATCCTTTAAATACAGTTTTCTTATAAACACAAAATTTTAGACACTACCTAAATTCTAGATTCTAGATTCTTATTCCCAGATTCTCAAAGCTCTCTTCTAACTACTAACTTCTAACTTCTGCTCTCAAGCAAGGATTGAATTTTCCGTTTAATCTCTTTGTTATAAAATATATATTTAATCATGCTTTCATCATACGTTCCAATACTGGTTATTACAGGATTCGCGCTGATTTTCGCAGTTGTTATGGTTAGATTGACCGTGTTTTTCGGTCCGAGGAATCCGAACAAAGAGAAAGAATCGACCTACGAAAGCGGCATGGAGCCAATCCAGACCGCGCGTGAAAGATTCTCCGTGAAATACTATATGGTGGCGGTGAGTTTCATTGTGTTCGATATCGAAATAGTTTTTCTCTATCCCTGGGCGGTCTCATTTCTCAGCCTGCCGAGGCCTGAAATGCTCTATTCGCTCTCAATCGCTATGATTTTCATCGTTATTCTCATTGCCGGTCTTGTGTACGAATACAGGAAAGGAGTGCTAAAATGGGATTAGAAGAAAAACTCAGCAAAGACGGATTTATAACTTCTAAACTCAGCGACCTCATAGAGTGGTCGCGCAAGAATTCTCTCTGGCCCATGCCTATGGGCATTTCCTGCTGTGCTATCGAAATGATGGCCGCCGCGGCATCCAGATTCGACATCTCAAGGTTCGGTTCCGAAGTTTTCCGCTTCTCGCCCCGCCAGAGCGACGTGATGATAGTAGCAGGAACAACCACTTACAAAATGGCGCAGGTCGTCAGAAAAATCTACGACCAGATGCCCGACCCCAAGTGGGTAATCGCAATGGGCGCATGCACCTCCTCGGGCGGAATGTACCGCTCCTATTCAGTCGTTCAGGGAATTGACCAATTCCTGCCCGTCGACGTTTACGTTGCCGGATGTCCCCCAAGACCAGACAACCTTCTTAACGCCCTGATGACGCTTCAGGAAAAGATACTAGCGAGCAAAAAAAGTAAATAGAATTTGTTTACGGGTATACCCTTATCCGCGATTTATAAAATAACAGTTTATTATTTGTAATTTTTAATTAAATTCCATTTAAACTAAGATGAAAGGATTTGCTATGAAGAAATTAATTTTTACCATTTTAGTTATTTCGCTTTTCCCTTTGTTTAATGTTTTTTCTCAACCGGCATTTTATTCGGAGAGTTTTGAAACTTCGGACTCTATTCACCTCCCATCAGACTGGTTTGTCTTCAATAACGCGAATTTTCCCATTGATCCTTTGTCAAATTGGACGGTAAGAGATTCCGGAGTTGCGATTCCCGGTATAGAGTTTTCTCCCGGAAGAGGAGCAAAATCATATGACGGTACTAAATCTATTATGGTATCATGGAATACGTCAATCGATACTAACGGGACTACGCCTACAATTTCGGATGCTTATCTTGTGACAAAATTGTTTACAAATCTTCCGCCCGATGCAAAACTTTCATTCTATGCAAGTGGCGGCAGCACATCATATGCCGATAGCATGCAAATTTGGATAAGTAACTCGGATTCGCTTCCGTCGAGTTTTGTATTCAGACTCGGCTCCATATCGTGGCCTGAAGGTTCCGTTTATGGCAATTTCACTCATTATCAGTACGACCTTGCGTACTTTGCGGGTATGGACATTCGTATAGCATTCAGGTATAACATGGATTGCGCTCATGACGGTTTCGTCGTCTTCGTGGATAAAGTCCAGATGCTCGGCACGGTCGGCATTAACCAGATAGGTACAAATCTCCCGAAATCTTTCGCGCTCCATCAGAACTATCCGAATCCGTTTAACCCGACTACTACTATAAAGTTCGATATTCCGAGAAGTACTCAGGCAAAAATCGAAGTTTATAACAACCTCGGACAGCTCGTGAAAGTCCTGCATGACGGTTACACAAGCGCGGGTTACTTCGAAACTCAGTTCGACGCGGGCACGCTCTCAAGCGGCGTGTATTTTTACAGGCTCACTACGCCGAACTATGTTGAAACAAAGAAAATGATTCTCGTAAAATAATTTTTCGTACTGTATGAGGCGGGTCTTGTGCCCGCCTTTTTTATTTCCGTCTTTCAATCACGGTTTTTCTTAGTTATAAAATGCTGTATTATATAAATTTAGTTTTAGGGCTGTTTTTTTATGACGGAAAATTGCCCGATTTTGAAATTGAAATTGCAGGGCTGATTTAGTATCTTCAAAATCTCTCGTGCTTCAGTAATGCTCAAATGGCGGAACTGGTAGACGCGCTGCATTCAGGGTGCAGTCCATGTACTTGGGTGGGGGTTCGAGTCCCCCTTTGAGCACAAAAAAATAAATATGAGAGAAATTGGAAAAAAATTGGAAGTTAAAAAATTTATTCCCGGAAGACGGGGGGGACGGGTACGTCCGATTTGATACTTTTATCAACGACGTACGCGGCCTTAAAGGCAGAATCAAAATTCCCGATTCTGTAGCAAAACTTCTCTACATGAGAGGAGTCACCGATTACGATAAAGTAATCAGGTTCTTCAAACCGACACTCGACAAACTGCATGACCCTATGCTTATGAAAGGCTGCGACCTCGCAACCCGAAGGGTCCTCGAAGCGATTCAAAACAAGGAAAAGGTAATGATTCTCGGCGATTACGACGTCGACGGAATTATCGGCGCGTCGATGTTCTCGCTCTTCCTTAAGCACTACGGCGCCGATGTCTCGATTTTTATTCCCAACAGAATCAGCCAGGAGTACGGACTTTCGAAGAACGCAATCGACGAGGCGAAAGAGGATTACATAAAACTGCTTGTCGCCATCGACTGCGGCATCACCGCGATTAGCACCGTCGATTACTCGAACGAAAAAGGCATTGACGTGATTGTCTGCGACCATCATCAGCCTCCCGAAGTGCTCCCGAACGCTTACGCTATCATGGACCCGATTCAGCCTGGCTGCGAGTATCCGTTCAAGCATCTCTGCGGCACGGGCGTCGCCTTCAAACTCATTCAGTCCGTATGCAGAAAACTCGGCGGCGAAGAGTTCGCGTTTACGCTTCTCGATTTTGTCGCAATCGCGACTTCATCCGATATAGTTCCGATTACGGACGAGAACAGAATTCTCGTCAACGAAGGATTTGCTAAAATCAATTCGAACCCGCGCCCGTCAATCAAGGCGCTTATCGAAAAAATCGGCCTGAAGGAAAACAAAGTCAATACAACCAACATTGTATTTTCTCTCGCTCCGCGCATTAACGCTGTCGGCCGCCTCGGTGAAGCCGACCGCGCCGTCGATATGCTTATAAGCGACAACGTGAAAGAACTCGACGACCTCGTCAACATTCTCGACGAGGAAAATGCCAACCGCCGCGAGATTGATAAAAATATCACGGAAAAGGCATACCACTTGTATGAAGAGCAGTATAAGAACGGCGACGATTTCTGCATCGTACTGCATAACGAGGACTGGCATCCGGGCGTTATCAGCATCGTAGCGGCGCGCATGGTCGAAAAGTATAACCGCCCGACAATCGTTCTTACGACAATCAAAGGCACAGCCAAGGGAAGCGCCCGAAGCATCAACGGCTTCAACGTATATGACGCTCTTAAAAACTGCGAAGACCTTCTCGTTCAGTACGGGGGACACGCCCACGCGGCGGGACTCGAGATTGAAGTTGATAAAATCGACGAGTTCAGGAAAAGGTTCAACGATATCGCTAAGAAAGAACTCATCAGCGACGACTTTAAACGTGAAATCGACGTTGACCTAGAGATTAACTTCGAGGATATCAACCCGACTTTCATAAAAATTATTTCGTTCTTCGAGCCGTTCGGTCCGGGAAATCCGCAGCCTGTCTTCATGACGAAGAACGTGAAGATTATTGACGACGTTAAGTTCACGAAAGTGGAATCGCATGTGTTCAAGGTAAGCGACGGAATATCAGACAGGACATGGAACGCCGTGTTCTACAACTCAAAGGAGCATCTCGACAATATTTCAAAAGATACAATATGCGATATCTGCTATACGATTGACAAGAACAACAGGAACGGTTATACGAAATTAATCATCAAAGACATCAGAATACATTAAAATAATTACATAAATTTAAAATTCATTCTTTATGTCCGGACATTCAAAATGGGCGACCATCAAGAGAAAAAAAGCCGCGACTGACGCAGCAAGAGGAAAAGTCTTCACGAAGATTATTAAGGAAATCACAATCGCGGCGCGCGACGGCGGCGGCGACCCCGCGGGTAATCCCCGTCTCAGACTCGCGATTCAGCAGGCGAAAGCAAGCAACATGCCTCAGGACAACATAACCAGAGCGGTCAAGAAAGGAACTGGCGAACTCGAAGGCGTCAGGTACGAGGAAATTAACTATGAAGCATACGCGCCCCACGGCATCGCGTGCATAATTCAGTGCGTTACGGATAACCGCAACAGAACGGTAGCAGAACTCAGACACCTGATTTCGAAACATAACGGAAACCTCGGCGAATCAGGCTCGGTCGCGTGGATGTTCGAAAGAAAAGGCGTCGTTACTATTGAAAAGGGAAAACATTCCGAGGACGACGTAATGGAAGTTATTCTCGACGCCGGCGCGGACGACCTTAAAAACGAAGAAGAATTTTTCGAAATCGTTTCTTCAATCGAGAATCTCGAAAAGGTAAGAAAAGCGGTCGAGGAAAAAGGCTACAAGATTGAATCGGCTAATATGCAGTATCTGCCGAAGGATATAGTCGCGCTCGATGAATCGAAAGCCGCGGATATAATGAAGTTCCTCGATTTCGTCGAAGAGAACGACGACGTTCAAAACATATTCACAAACGCCGACTTATAAAAAATGAGAATCATCGGTATAGACCCCGGCTCCGTCATAACCGGAGCCGGTGTTATCGAAATCGTCAACGGAACCCCCGGAGTTCTCGACTTTGACGCTCTCAAAATGAATTCGAAAATGTCTATGCCCGCGAGACTCAAAAAGATTTATGACTTCTGCATCGCCAAAATCCAAAAGTATAATCCCGAACAACTGTCGGTCGAAACCGCGTTCTTCGGCAAGAACATTCAGTCAACGCTCAAACTCGGACAGGTACGCGGTGTCGTCATGCTCTCCGCTCTCAACAGCGGTCTCGGCGTCTCGGAATATTCGCCCCGCGAAATCAAGAAATCAGTGACTGGAAACGGAGCGGCCTCGAAAACGCAGGTGCAGAATATGGTAAGAAGAATCCTTTCTATAAAAGAAACAAGAATGCTCAGCGACGCTTCCGACGCGCTCGCAATCGCGCTCTGCCATTACTACGGCTCGCTTAACAGTAAATCGCTTATCGTAAAAAAATCGCCAAAGAAAACGGACTGGAAACAGTTCGTAGAAAATAATCCGGGTAAAATATTCAGGAGGGTAAAATGATATCGATGCTAAAAGGCACGCTCGTTTCGAAGTCGAACAACGAAATTATTCTCGACGTCGGCGGCGTGGGATACTCCGTATACATCTCGGGAAAAGTAAGGGACAGCCTTCCCGAAACGGGAAACGCGTTCTCGCTTCTGACGTACCTCGACGTTAAGGAAAACTCTCTGATGCTTTTCGGTTTCCACGACGAGCGCGAGAGGGAAATATTCAGGATGCTCATATCCGTGAGCGGCATAAGTGCGAAGACCGCGCACACTATTCTTCTTCATGCCTCGTTCGAGGACATACTCGGACTAATTTCTAACAAGACAATGACGGGAATAAAAATCCCGGGCATCGGGCCGAAGAAAATGGAAATGATATCGCTCGCGCTGAAAGACAAAGTGTTTAAGATTACAGCCGACATGGAAAACGCGGAGGTATTCAAAGGAAACGGTCCGGAAGAAGAAACATCGAGACTCGAAGCGCTCACCGCGCTCATGAATCTCGGCTACCAGCGCGCCGACGCGGAAAAGATTATAAGGGAAGTGCTGAAAAGCAATCCCGGAGAGAAACTGAATACGGAAGACTTAATTAAAAAATCGTTAAACTACATTTCAAGAGTATAATATGAACAGCAACGAACCAGCGGATTTTTTCCGCAGAGTAAGACCATTGCTAAAAGCGCACCCGTGGCACGGAGTTTATATAGGAAAGGGCGCGCCGGAAATAGTATCGACGTACATAGAAATCGTGCCGACCGACACGCTGAAATTTGAACTCGACAAACAGTCGGGCTACCTGAAAATTGACAGGCCGCAGTTGTTCTCGAACATTTGCCCGACGCCTTACGGACTTATACCGCAGACGTACTGCGGAAACCGCGTAGCGGAATTCTGCTGCGATAAAACGGGAAGAAAGGGAATCAAGGGCGACGGCGACCCGCTGGATATATGCGTTCTCACTGAAAAGGTAATCACACATAACGACATCATACTCAACGCCGTGCCAATCGGCGGACTGCGCATGATAGAC
>JAJTBN010000183.1 GCA_021286895.1 Bacteroidota bacterium
TATTTGATTTTTAATTTTTATTTTTGATTTTTTATTTTTGATATTTGATTTTTTAAAGGTGTGTGCCCGGAAAAACAAAAGCCCCTTTAAAAGGGGCTTTTGTTTTGTAAAAAAAACCTTGGAATTATCTGCCTACCTGATCCAGATGCTCTTTCTTGGCCATTAACTGTTCCTTTGATTCCTGATGATCCGGATCCTGAATGATTGCTTCCGTCGGACATGCGGGGATGCACTGAGGCTCATCGTGGAATCCTACACATTCCGTGCACTTGTCGTGAACAATGTATGTATGCTCTTCCGATAATGCCGGATGAGACTCGCCGCCGACTACCCATTCTTTTCCTGCTTCGTATATTGCTTCATTCGGACATTCTGCTTCGCATGCTCCGCAAGCAATGCACTCGTCTGTTATCTTTACTGCCAAAGTATATTACTCCTTATTTTAGTTTTGATTATAGTGCAATTTAAGTATAATATTTAAAAAAATGAATGCAAATTGTAATCAATTTCATTAAGTATAAAGTTATTTTGTCCTTGATAAATAATTAATAAAACAATAGTATAGGCACAAGGGAACATACGTCTGTAAACGGAGTAAAAAAGTAAATGAACAATATTATGAAAAGATTATATCTTATTGCCGCGCTGTTGCTTGCTGTTGCCTGCTCTGCTCAAGCGCAGGTAAAACCCGCGTTCGGAATTTCTTTCGGTACTACGTTCGGCTCTTATACCGGAGCCGATTTCGGCAGTACTTACGCATTTTCTTTCCCGTATTCTCGATATAATGATTCATACTATTATAACAATTATTACTACCATCCTCAGTATGACAGGTACGATTTCTACGCTCCGCTGATTTTTGACATCGGCTTTGATTACAACGTAACCGACCATGCTGCCTTGAACCTCGAATCTTCATTTATATGGCATTACGGCGGAAGACCTTCAAGGAATTATGTGACAGGCGAAACCGGCGGCATAAGTTATATAGATAAATGGGATAACGCCCAATTGTTCGCTGTTCCTCTTTTTCTTAACGTTAAGATTTATCCCTTTGGAAGAAGCCGCTCCTCCTTCTTCATTAGCGGCGGGTACGGCATGCAGTATACTTCGGAATCTATGGACAGAATTAGAGAGGAGTATGATTACAATTATAATTACAACGATTACGGTTACCTCGTCGGCTCGGCTTCTTCGAAAAAATGGCTTAACGGCGTGAAGGCCTCAATCGGTTTTCAGTACCCGCTCTCGCCGTTTACAACCGCGGAAGCGGAATTCAAAGTCACGAATTTTTTCCCGAAAAGAAACCCGGATTCACCTCTTGCGATGAATACTTCTACGAATATTACTTTCGTCGGGCTTAGTACGAAAATTTATTTTAACTTCTGAAGTAAGATACAATAGAATAGCATATTCAGTTCGGCCCTTTTGCTGTCCGATTCTTTTTGATGATTAATTATAGACTTCTGAAAACTCTTCATTTCAACTTTGTCATCCGGCGAAACCGCGAAGCGGTTCGCTCTTAAACGCCGGGACACATAACAGGAATGCGCTTTTTGGTTTTGCGTTTTTTAAAAGATATAGTTTTTCAGAAGTCCATAATTATTCAAATTAATATTTTGCTTTTTGTGTAGCCCACGGCTTCAGCCGTGTGGTTTTTCATTGGGATATATACAACCGTTTTAACGGTTTCATTCTATACCATAATATGAGGAATTATTAATGTTCTAGTTTCGTTTGGAATTGAAAAAAGATGAAATACTTTAAAACACTAATAATCGTATTACTTACTGTTTTATCCCATCAGGTTTTTTCACAGATAAAGACAGAAACTGTTACTTACAAAGACGGCGATATCACGCTGGAAGGATATATCGCCTACGATGAATCCGTAAAGGATAGAATGCCGGCAGTCATCATAGTACACGACTGGATGGGCGTAGGTCCGTTCGTGAAGGAAAAGGCTGAATCAATTGCGAAACTTGGTTACGTCGGCTTTGCCGTGGATATATACGGCATAGATTCACGTCCCAAAGACACTCAGGAAGCCGGAAAACTTGCCGGCACTTTCAAGAACGACAGAACTCTTATGAGGAGAAGAATAAACCTCGCTTTCGATGAACTGAGTAAAAAAAGTTTTGTGAATACCGATAAGATTGCCGTGATGGGCTACTGTTTCGGCGGCACCGTCGCCCTCGAACTTTCCAGAAGCGGCGCGAACGTCAAAGGCACCGTTACTTTCCACGGCGGACTCGATACCCCGACGCCGCAGGATGCGAAGAATATAAAAGGGAAAGTCCTCGTGCTTCACGGCGGCGATGACCCCTTCGTTCCCCGCGAACAGGTCGCGGCTTTCGAGAAAGAAATGAAAGACGCCGGCGTCGATTACCAGTTGTTCATCTATAGCGGCGCGGTGCACAGTTTTACGAATCCTGCCGCCGGTAACGATAATTCCAAAGGCGCCGCCTACAACGAGAAAGCCGATAAACGCTCATGGGAGGCAATGAAGACTTTCTTCAAAGAAATATTCTAAAATATCAAAAATCAAAAATCAAATATCAAAAATTCATATTAAAAATCAAAAATATAAACCGGGAGTAAGTTGTTTATTCTATTACTTTATTACTGCCTGCAATATTACTTTTTCAATTTTGATTTGTATTTTTGATATTTGATTTTTGATTTTTGATATAAAAAAAGCGCCTGTAATATCCGGCGCCTTTCTTATTTGTGTGTTGTATTTCTAAACCGATGTTTCTACATTTATTGCGTCTTCTCCAATTTCTCAAACTAAAGTAATTTTTATGAGAACACTTATATACAAGTTATGCTCATTAGTTACTCTCTTCGTCATTATTTTCCTTAATTCGGCGCAGTCACAATGGGTTTCCAATGGTCCCTACGGAGGTATCATACAAACCATGTTTACTGACGGCGCGAATTTATATGCCGGTACTTTGTATCACGGTATTTTTAAATCCACCGATGAAGGACAGACGTGGGATTTCTGCAATAACGGCATCACGACAAAGAATATATACTCATTCGCGCAGTCGGGCTCCGATGTACTCGCCGGCTCGTACGGAGGAGGAATTTTCAAGACGACGAATCAGGGCGCGAACTGGACGTTTCTCGGTTTGTCGTCCGCTCAGGTCTGGTCGATAGTAGTAAACGGCTCGAATATTTTTGCCGGAACATATTCGGGTGTCTATTTGTCAACTGATAACGGCTCGACCTGGACGGCAAAAAACAGCGGACTTACTTGCCTTTCCGTCAGGTGCGTGCTGTACGCGAACAGCGTCCTTTATGCCGCTACCTTCGGGACAAACGGGGGCGTTTATACATCGACAAACAACGGCGATAACTGGACTCTCTCAAATTCGGGATATACTTCCGTGAACATGAATACTCTCTATCAGCTTGGCTCGACTGTCTTTCTCGGTACTCAGAACGCCGGAACTTATAAATCAACAAACAACGGTCTGAACTGGGCTCTGTGCAACACGGGAATAACGAATAACAATATCTTCTGCTTTACCTCCGACGGTGCCAAAATGATTGCCGGGACATTTAACGGAATTTTCGCATCTACTGATAACGGCGGAAACTGGTCTGAAATTTCTACGGGCTTGAGCAATACAAACGTGAGAGGAATCAGAATATTGGACAACAAGTATTACGCCGGTACTTACGGCGGGGGTGTTTGCAAATCGACAAACAGCGGCGCGGCATGGACAGAATCCAACATCGGCCTGAATAATAATTTTGTTTACGGTATCGTAAATATCGGAACTAACTTATTCGCCGGAACAGGCGGCTCGGGCGTGTTCATGTCCACAAATTCAGGAACAAGTTGGTCTGCTGTGAACTCCGGACTTACTAATAAAAGCGTCAATACTCTTATTTCATTATCAGGTAACCTTTATGCCGGAACGGGAAACGGCGGTGTCTTTAAATCCACAAACGGCGGAACAAGCTGGTCAACGGTGAATTCCGGACTTACGAGCCTTTACATAAACATGCTCGCTGTGAATAACGCGACTATATACGCGGCGACTAACAACGGCATATTCAAGTCCACTAACGAAGGCGTTTCCTGGACGGCGGCAGGTACGGGACTGCCCTCAGGCGCAGCATGGAGCGCAGGCGCTAACGGTACGACCGTGTTCGCGGGTACCGCCACGGGCGGTGTTTACCGCTCTACCGACGACGGGCAGACATGGGTTGCGACAAATTCGGGAATCGTCGGTCCGCAGGTACGATACATCGCTTTCAACGGAACGAAAGTCTACTGCAGTACGAGCGGTCAGGGGGTTTTTCTCTCAACCAATAACGGAGACAACTGGACGGCTGTAAATAACGGTCTGAATCCTTCCGATAATACTTCCTCAATGCTTGCGTACGGCTCGTATGAAATTCTCGGAACTTGGGCGGGATTGTATATTACTACAAACGACGGCGCCAACTGGAACAGTATCGCGTCGAACCTTGTGAACACCAATACCTATATAGGATTTTCTCTGTGCATTTACGGAACGGATATTTACGCGGGCTCAGGCCCGGGTGTTTGGAAACGGCCTCTCTCGCAGATAGTCGGTATAAAACCGGTAATTCAATCAGGCATACCGGAAAAATTTGCGCTGAATCAGAATTATCCGAATCCGTTTAATCCGTCAACAACCATCAGATTTGAATTGCCGAAAAATGAATTCGTGAAACTTACGGTGTATGACGCGGCGGGCAAAACCGTTTCAACGCTTATAAGCGAAGAAATGAAAACAGGGAAGTATGAATTTACATGGGATGCCTCTGCATACTCAAGCGGCATATATTATTATAAGTTCGAATCCGGCAGTTCCTCCGAAACGAAGAAAATGATATTGCTAAAATAGAGATTTCTGAAGCGTAGAGATTTCTGAAGCGTAGAGTCTTCTGAAGCGTAGAAACTTCTGAAGATTTGTCATCAAACTGTTACCGAGAGTCTCCCCGTTCTTTGGGGGACTCTCGGTTCTTTTTTCGGTACGATTATTTTAATTTTGAGTTTTAATTATTTCTGCAGGTTCTGAAATTTAAATTGATATGTTCTTCAGTTACAGAAATTTCTTATATTTTTGATATTTGCTTTGTATTTTTGCTTTTTTTGATTTTTGAAATAAAAAAATGCCCCGCAGACACGGGGCATTTTATGGATTCCTGCTATAAAGGGAATGACAAACTATGCTAAAATTTCGTTAACATTTTTCAGTCATATTATTCTTATTACGCATTATCATTACGCATTACCATTAACTCTTTTCTATTTTCCATTTTCCAGTCACAGTTCTCTCATCGCGCATTTCTTCTTCAATTGCGAAAGATGCCATGTGATGTTTATTTCCTTCGGGCATACTTCAACGCAGTTAAATATCGTGTGACAGCGCCAGAGTCCGTCGGGCGTGTCGACAATGTCGAGCCTTTCCGCCTGCGCGTCGTCGCGGCTGTCGAATACGAATCTGTATGCCTTCAGCATCGCCGCGGGTCCGAGGTAAGCGTCGTTCGACCACAACGACGGGCATGAAGCGGAACACGCTCCGCAGAGAATGCAGTTCACAGCCTCGTCAATCAAAGCCCTGTCTTCCTGGCTCTGGTATCTTTCCTTTACCGGCGGCTGTTCCTTCGAAATGAGGTAGGGCTTCACAACCTCGTACTTCGCGAAAAATCCGTCCATGTCTACAATTAAATCCTTTATTATCGGCAGCGATGGAAGCGGGTCTATCTTTATGTATTTTTTCTTGAAGTCCTGTACCAGCACCTGACAGGCAAGCATGTTCTTTCCGTTTATCATCATGGCGTCAGAGCCGCATATCCCGTGCGAACACGACCTTCTGTATGCAAGACTGCCGTCTATGTCCCATTTGACCTTATCAAGACAGTCGAGTATCCTGAATGTCGGGTCTACATCAATCTTGTAATCCTTCCTGTACGGCTTTTCGTCCTTTTCAGGATCAAACCTTTTTATTGATAATGTAACTTCCATTAGTATTTCCTCTCCTGTGGTTGATATTTATTAATTACAACGGGTTTGTATTTAAGTTCGATGCCTTTCTCCGTTTTGAATGCTACCGTGTGCTTCAGCCAGTTGACATCGTCACGCTTCGGGTGGTCAGTTCTCCAGTGCGCTCCGCGGCATTCCTGTCTCGCTAAAGCCCCCGTGACTATCGCGTCCGAAAACTCGAGAAGGTTTCCTAACTCTATTATTTCCATAAGTTCCGTATTGAATACCTTTCCTTTTCCCATCATGTGTACGTTTTTAAACTTGTCCTTAAGTTCATGAATCGTTTCAAGCATCGAGTTAAGGTCCTTTTCGTTTCTGAATACGCCGCACTTGTTCATCATTTCTTCTTTCAGCCTAACTCTTATTT
>JAJTBN010000184.1 GCA_021286895.1 Bacteroidota bacterium
CTTTTTTCTGTTAAGCAGGCCTGAAACGGCGATAATACAGCCGAACAGCATGAGCGGAACAATGTGTATTTTATACCGCAGCGTTCCGAGCGGACCCGACATGAATCCCATAAAGAAAACCATCAGCGCCGCTAAAATTTTTATCTCCGTTTCGACGTTCTTTTTTATCAAAAAAATCAGAAAGCCGGCAAACAATATAACGTTCATGAAAAATACAACAAACAGATACGCGAGAAGCGCGGGGTTCTGTTTAAGAAGTTGTTTTATTACTCCCGCATATCCTTCCTTAGCGAAAATAAACATCATGCCTTCGTTGTTCTTTTCGTTAAGTTGTCCCGTAAAATTAAGGAAGTCGAACCTGCCCGGGTCGAAGAAATAATTGAACACGCCTTTTAGATGAAGTTTCGCGTACGTCGTCATGTTGTTCATAACAAGTTCCGTTCCGAGCCGCGCCCTTTCTTCCGACATTTTCCTGTAATCCTGTATGCCAAAAAGATATTTTTGCGTTTCTTCTATTTCCCTGTTCGCTGTTTCGAGGTTTTTTGTATTTACAAGAATAAAATATCCGTTATAGTAAAGCAGGTTATTGTCTTTGAGGCTGGAATAATGGAAATAGCCGGTCTTTCCGAGATTCATGAGGCAAACGGCAAGTATCACCGAGGGCATGATAAGCGAAGCGGCGACGACAGCAAATTTCCTGTTTTTATAATACAGGTAAAAGGAAAACAGTAAATTCGGTATCCAGAAGTATAGCAGAACGGGTTTTGTCAGAACTCCTGCGGCAAGAAGCAGATTATAGAACAACATATATTTGACTTCTTTCGTCTTTCCGTATCTGTAAAAACACAAGAAAGCCCAGAAAATCAGCGACTGAAGAAGTATTTCCGCCATTATAAAATTTGCGGTGATTTCCTGAGGCGGAAACAAAAGAAGAAACAATGGTATTGCCGCGTAAGAGATTTTTTCATAACCCTCGTCACGAAGAATTACAAAAAGTCCGGTCATCGTAAGTATGCTTAACGCGGACTGAAAAAGTATCACCGCGAAATCGGAGACTGTAAATAATTCCAGAACAGTGATTAAAATTCCATAAACAGGGGGACGTCTTGTATACAGGTCGTTATCGATATTCTTTGTCAGGTCTCCGCAATAAAAACTCAGCGAAGATTTTATATTTTCTGCCTGCTTCAGATATTCCGCTGAATCTGCCATATAAAGTCCGTTAAACTTCAAAGCAAACACAAAATAAACGGCATGAACGACTGCAAGCAAAATAATAAAATTCAATATTCTTCGCTTCGAAAGCATTCTGCAAATTCGCATCCCCGGCCAATATTTAAAAGTCCTTTTTTTGTATAGGAACATCAAAACTCCGCGCCTTTAAATCTTCCCGCAATTTCAAAATCCCCATAAACAGGCTTAATTAGAGGGTTTTCATTTGTTTGTGATTGATTTTCACGAATAAATATTTCATATTGAAACAACAAAACATATGCTTATAGCGCAGCCGGATTTTTACAACTTTATTAACTAAAATAGATTTTCATGACGATAAATAAAAAGGTAATCTGGCTTTTTTTATTTATTCTAATTCCTGTTATAACATTAGCCGATAACACGAACGGCATCGGAAACAAGTGGTTAAACCACACGGACCTAAAAAATGTTGTTTCCATTGCCGCAGATAAGAATTCTCCTCTCGCCTACTGCGGTTCGGAGGGCGGGCTTTTTATAGTTAACTTACAGAGCGGGGAAGTAGTTAAAAAATACACTAACATAGACGGGCTTTTATACAACAACATTACGTCCGTGTATGTGGATACGCTGGACCGCGTCTGGATAGGCGGTTCTGACGGTTCGATATCCATACTGAACTACAATTCGAATTCATTCAGGTACATATACGATATAAAGAATTCAAGCGAAACGAACAAATCCATAAACGATTTCATACAGTACGGCGGTTATATGTTCGTCGCGACCGGTTACGGAATTCAGAAAATCTCCGTTGCCAATTTTTCGTTTGTTGACGCGCCATATTACCAGTTAGGAACTTTCGCGAGCAAATCCAAAGTAACCACACTGACGGCGCTAAACGGAAAAATATTCGCCGGAACGGTATCGGGTATTGCTTATGCAAACCTTTACAACGCCAATCTTAATGACCCGATGTCATGGAACAATTACAGCGTTTCACCCGCGAACGCGTATTTACTCTGTTCGGATACTTTTGACGGCAAAGCGTTTTTCGGCTCGCAATACGGATTTATGTATTACGACGGACAGAACTGGCAGGTCTATCCGAATTCTCTCGTTTCAGGGACAACTATTAATGACGTAAAAGGTATTGGAGATAAGTTATATTTTATTTCAGGACAGAGCGTTTTCAGTTCTCCGAAGACTAACCTCGCGCAGGTTGACCAGTACGGGGCTTCGGGCACATACAATACTTTAAGCAATTACGGAGATTTGCCGTTGATTGGAATTTTCGAAAACGGACTCGGTTTTTACAACAATTCCGTGTTCACATCAGTTTATCCGAACTGTCCGTTCAGAAATTCTTTCGACTTTATTTCGTTCGGACAGGACGGCGTGTTGTGGGCCGCGGGCGGACAGGATTTAAAAGGATATCAGGCGGGATTTTATAAATTTCAGAATAATAGCTGGTATTCGTACAACACTACTAATACGCCTGAAATAGGGAGCAGCAATTTCTTCAGAAAAGTGTACTCAAACAACGGCATTACATGGGCGTTGTGTTACGGCGGCGGTGCGACAAGGCTTGCAGGAAACAGTATCCGGAATTTTAACTCCACGAATTCTTCTCTTCCCGGTGTTTCGGGCTCGCCCGCATATTGCGTTCCGTACGGCGGAGCCTTCGACAACAACGGAATTTTCTGGATGTCGTTTTACGGCTCTGATAATTCAAAAAGTATATACGCCGTGACGGGCGACACTACTTTCACGGGTTTCATAAATCCGGGAATTATACAGCAGGCGCATCTTGAGCAGGTTGCAATAGACAATTACAACACTAAATGGGTTGTATCCAGCGGCAACCCGGGCGGACTTTATTTCTTCAATGAGAACGGCACGATGGAAAATACTTCGGACGATATTTACGGATTTTACAACCTGAACGATTTTGAAAGCAACGACATTACCTCGGTGATAGTCGACAAGAACAACGAGGTATGGGTTTCAACTATTAACGGCGTTTTTATAATCAGCGACCCGTATGCCGCCATTAGAAACCCGAACCAGAAGCCGGCCCCCGTTAAGCTCGGAATCATTTCCGGAAACCTGCGCGTGCCCTTCACAGAAAACTGCAAGTGCATAGCGACGGATGTTCTTAACCAGAAATGGATAGGAACAAAAAACAACGGCGTGTTTCATCTTTCGTCCGACGGCTCTACGCTTATAGAACAGTTCAACATAACAAACAGTCCGCTTCTGAGCAATGAAATCACGTCAATCGCGGTAAACCCCGTCGACGGCAGAGCCTACTTCGGCTCGCTTTACGGTCTTTCGTCTGTGCAGACGGACGCTATCGCTCCGGTGACCGATTTTGACAAGATTATATGCTCGCCGAATCCTTACGTGGTCCCGCCGAACGTCAACCTTAAAATTGACGGGCTTGTCGAAAATTCATCCGTGAAAATAATAACCCTCACCGGGGATGTTGTAGCGGAGTTTGATTCGCCAGGCGGTAAAATTGCCTCGTGGGACGGAAGGGATAAACGCGGAAATTATGTTCCGTCGGGAGTTTACATAGTCGTCGGTTTCAACAAGGACGGAAGCAAGGTCGGTAAAGGAAAACTCGCTGTAGTTAAACGTAATTGATTTTATTATGCTGGTTATACCTGTAATAGACATTAAAGACGGAAGATGCATGCGGCTGTTTCACGGCCATTACGAAACAACAAATTTCTATTCGGATAACCCGGTAAAAATAGCGCGTTTGTTCCGAAAGGAAAATTTCAAGTGCCTTCACATCACCGACCTTGACGGCGCGGTGCAGGGCGAAATGAAGAACTATCCCGTCATAAAGGAAATCTGCAAATCCGTTGACATACCCGTACAGCTCGGCGGCGGCATAAGGGATTTCGAGACAGCGAAGAAGATAATCGAAGAACTCGGAATATACAGAATAGTCGTAGGCACTGCCGCTATTTCAAACCCTGACATGATAAAAAGAATCCTCGATGAATATACGGCGTCAAAAATCGTTATCGGAATCGACGAAAAATTGAACAACGTCGTTACAAACGGTTGGATTAATTACGCGAACATCACGCCGCTCGAGTTCGCGAAAATGATGGAGAATATAGGAATAAGAAGAATTATTTATCAGGATGTCACACGCGTCGGAAACTGCACCGGTCCGTTTATAGAGCGTATTAAGGAAATCGCCGATAACACAAAATATCTCAAGATAACATCGGCGGGAGGAATCGGCAACTACGCGCAGCTTAAAATGCTGAAGGAAGTAAACAATCCGAAAGTAGACAGCGTAATGATATCAAAAGCGCTTTATGAAAATAATTTTCCGTGTCAGGCAATCTGGCGCGATATAGAGAGAATGGACACTTCTCTCGACCTTCCGAAAGTTAAAAGATAGGCTTTGAGGCGGTTTCATCCTAAATATTTCCTGTCACTTTACGCGTTGCCGCTTTTAATAATTTTTGTTTTTCTTTCTGACGGTTCTTACGCGCAGTCAAAAACTGGAAAATTCAGGATTGCTCGTTTGAAGTACGCGGGAGGCGGCGACTGGTACAACGACCCGTCCGCGGAAGTGAACATGATGAACTACCTGAAAAAAAACACAACCATAGACGTCGACGAGCCGAAATTCTATTCCGTCGATATTGCATCGGATGAAATTTTTGATTACCCTTTTATAATCATAACAGGCCACGGAAACATAGAATTCACAGACAGTGAAATAAAGCGGCTCAGAAAATATCTCGATAACGGCGGATTCCTATACGCAGACGACGATTACGGCATGGACGAATCTTTCAGACGGGAAATCAAAAAGGTTTTACCCGATGAAGAACTCAAAGAACTTCCTTTCAATCACAAAATCTATAACATTCATTATCCTTTCCCTAACGGCCTGCCGAAAATACATGAACACGACGGAAAGCCTCCGCAGGGATTCGGCATCTGGCAGAACGGCCGGCTTTGTGTTTACTACACTTATGAAACTAACATCACCGACGGATGGGCGGATACAAAAGAGCACGACGACCCTCAGGATAAAAGAGACGAGTCGTTCAGGATGGGAACAAATATCATTGTTTACTCTCTGAGCAACTGAACGGATAAAAACCCCTTGTTACGGAATTGTAACCGCAGCGTTAAATTATTGTAATTTGCTGTTTTATTGTGAACTTATGGTATTAAAATATTATTTTGTATTGTATGGAAGCCATAAGTTCGAAGACGGAACAAATAAAAATCGACACCTTAATTCTCTCCGATATTCATCTTGGTTCCGACGTATCAAGAGCAGACATTGCAGCGGACATTCTGGAATTGTATTCGTTTAAAAGGCTTGTTCTGCTCGGAGATATTTTCGATGATTTAAATTTTAAAAGATTAAAAAAAGCACACTGGAAATTTCTTTCAATCGTAAGAAAACTCTCAAATCCGAAAAAGAATATCGAAGTTATCTGGGTCGAGGGTAATCATGACGAAGGACTCGGGGAAATTATGGCGCTGATGATAGGCATAGAAATTCATAAAGAAATAACATGGCGGACAGCAGGGAAAAAATTTCTCGCTATACACGGACATCAGTTCGACAGGTTTCTGAACGAAAACGTTGTAATAAGCAATATCGCCTCTTTTGTTTATGACAAGATGCAAAAAGTAGGAAAAGAGAAACAAAAACTTGCAAGGTACGTTAAGAAAAAAAGCAAAGGCTGGCTCAGGCTTGCGGGTAAAATAGCGCACGGAGCCGTAGAGCATGCAAGGCACAGGGGAGCGGAAATCGTGATATGCGGGCACACTCATCTTGCCACCGAAACACCGCATACTGAAAAAGGAATTCGGTATTATAATACGGGCTGTTTTACGGATATCCCGTCATCATACATTATAATATCGGAAAACGGGGATGTCGCCGTTAAGCATGCTTAACCTTATTTTCTTTCCTGAAAGCAAATAGGAACTGCCTGAAAAAGTTTGAAGGATAATACGGCGTGTCTTTCAATCCGTACCTGACCGGTTTTCTTTTTTTAGGGTCAGGGAAAAAATCCGTTCTGAAAATAAAATCCCAAACGGCGAGTTTAGTCGAATAATTGTTTTTGTATTCTTCTCCGTCGTCGTCAGAGTGATGCCATCTGTGCATTTCCGG
>JAJTBN010000185.1 GCA_021286895.1 Bacteroidota bacterium
TGTTGGATATATCCTTTAAATACAGTTTTCTTATAAACACAAAATTTTAGACACTTCCGAAAAATAATTCAGGGCAATTTTATTCAGCTTTTATCTATGTTTAACGTGCTAATGGTTTGAATGTGTTAATTTGTTGTTTTATATTAGATTAAATTATCTTGCGTATTGCCGATACCTGATTTATTAGAATATGGTCTCTTGCCTCCTGGTCTCCATGAATGTTCAGTGGAAGAAATTAAGCAAAAATTTTGTTATGATAATAGTAAAACAAGAAAGACACTATGGAATAATTTTATCGGTTTTTATGAGTGGATTATCAAAGCTGGGGTTTTCAATATTTTATATTTTAATGGTAGCTTTACAACAGATAAAATAGATCCAAATGATATTGATTGTGTATTGATATTACCCGATATTATTACTCAAGAGCAAAAAGATAATTTTGACTTTAATAAATTGTTCAATAAAAAATTTATTAAATCTTTATATAAAATTGATTTGCATTTAAGTAATAATGTGATGGAATTATTTCAGACTATAAGAGTTGAAGATGCTGTTGCTAGAAGAGTTGATCATAATACTAAAAAGGGCTTATTAATGATTAAGATGAACAAATGACGGAAAAAGTATTTAATAACTGGATCGAGACTCTCGATAACAAGACTCGTCTAATTTTTGATAAAATTGTTTATTTGCAAGAATGGGGCAAAAATAACTCTTTTGATGAAGAATCCATTAATGAGTTAACAAAATCATATTACGATGATTTAGATTATATATATTCAAATGAATATCCTTTTGCAAAAATTTTAGAAGAATCTGATCTAGTTGTTCGGTTGGAAGGTCCTGCAATTTTTTCTGTAAATCCTAGCGTTTCATCGATCACAAAAACATTTGAGAAAATTGTCAAGGAAGTAACTTATGTCACAAGAGCTATCATTGGTTTTGCTGATGAAGATAAAAAAATTAAAGATATCGATTTAGGTTTGACCGCTTTGGCTAAGGGAAGTTTAATTTTAGGTTTCAATATTCCAAACCCAGGTCATTTTAAATTGACAAATTCTATGTTTGGGAAAGATGATTATTTATATAATGCGTCAAAAGAAGCTATTAGAAATTTAGGTTTAGTTACAAAGTTTATTACCGAAGATGAGGATGAAGATAAAATAATAGATTTAATAAAGGATCCAAAAGTACGAGATGCATCTTTTGTCGCAGCAAAATCTTTATTACCATCGAAAAAATCTGGTATAAATAGTGTTGGTATTGGGGTTAAAGAAGTTTCAAAAAATCATTTAAATAGTCTTTCTTTTAATGATAAAAAGCATATTAATGATTTCATAAAAAATCCAATTAAAAAATCCAAAATTATTAAATCATATGACGGTATTGTTAGAGAAATTGATTTAGATGCTAATCGATTTGAATTACGTCAAATTATTAATAGAGAAATTACTGATATTCGTTGTATTTATAAAAAAGAATATTACAAAGAAATTAAGAACTTATTAGACAAAAGGATTAGAGTTTCTGGTATTGTTGAGTTTTACAATGAGAAGCCTCGCTTGATGCAAGTATCGAATGTATCTTTCCCGGAAAATAAAGATCAAATTGAAATAAAATTTTTACAGTAATTGCTTTTTTGAATATTTGTGTTTTGAATGTATTAATTTTCTTCTTAAAATTAGTTTCTCTTTTCCTATGCCTATTTTTCTTGTCTTAATTTAATAGTTCCTATTTTTTATCACATATTGATAATTTTTCTATAACCGAACATTCTATTTTCATTTGTAAATCATAAGAATGTTCCAAATCAACAAAATAACAGCCTTAAAACCCGAAGACCCGGAACTTGAACAATTCATCACCGCCGCTATCATTCCCGGTCTACTGAAATGGCTCCATAAAAACGAGCGGGCGTATAACTTTATCTCCTATTTCCATTCCCTCGGCTTATCCGCCGAATTCATCGCGTCCGCCTCTAAGCAAATCCCTGAACTCAAAATCGCTGTCGATATCGCTCTCGAAATCTCTGCATCACGCTTTTATTCTCTGTATCCCGATAACCCGAAATCACAGTCATATATCAATTATATTTTCTCCCTCTTCCGCGCAAACTCCGTGTCCCCTGTCCCCGATTCCGTCGTCGTATTCGAACCCGCTGAACCAAATACCGATCAATCAAAATGAGAAATTCAATCTCAAATATTGTTTTGCTCTTATCATTTACACGATACTGTAATTTCAGATTTTTCTCTCCGCCAATAAAGATAATCTTTTCTTGTTTCTCCTTTGTGTCCCTTTGTGAACCTGTTTTTGCTCTATCTGTCTTTCCGCTCTTTCCTGCGATAAATAAAATTAATTTCTTCTCTGTGCTCCTTCGTGTCTCCTTTGTATCCCTTTGTGAACCTGTTTTTGCTCTATCTGTCTTTCCGCTCTTTCCCGCGATATATAAAAATAATTTCTTCTCTGTGCTCCTTCGTGTCTCCTTTGTGTCTCTTTGTGAACCAGCTCTTGCCTGCTCTGAATTTGTTTTAATTCGTGATAATTCGTGGCTGGCTCTTGCTCTTTTTAAATTTAAATCCTTTGCGCCCTTTGCGGACTTTGCGGTGAATCTTTAAATCTCTGAATCATGAACAACAAATCAACAAAACAAAAATTTCTTAACCTCCGGCTCTCCGGTCTCACTCTCCGGACTATCTCCGAAACCCTCGGCGTATCCCTATCAACCGTCTGCCGCTGGAATAAAAAGTATTCTGACGAAATACTGAAACTCAAAACCGTTAATGCCCATAACCTTAACGAAACCCTCGGTCCTAAAATTGACATGTACCTCGGTTTCTTCGAAAAGAATTTTCAAATCCTCAGCAAAGAACTCGAGAAACATAACGAGTTCATTATGCCCTACGATAAAGTTATCGAACATTCGGTTCGCGTCATGAATACCCTGCATAAACTGATTTCTTTGAAAAAATTACTGTCGCTGCCTGTCTCCCCTTCCGATTTGTCCGATTCTTTTTTAAATACGGATGATGAAGAAAATGACATGCTCAATGACACTTCATTGAGTCAAACAATTACTTGAATACCAATCATTTAAAAAAACAAAATGACACTTTTGACATATTTGACATATAGTTTTTTGCCCGGTGCTGTTTATCTTTCAAAAAATCAATTGCTTATTTTTTTGAAACCGGGTTTTTATATGTCATTTATATCATTTTTTGACACTTTATTGCCAATATTTCTCCTCGCCCTTTTATATTGTAATTTGTCTGACAGAGCATATTTTTGCTTTATGGAACTCCTCAGAAAATTTCTTAACGAAGAACTTAATATTGCGGAAGAAAGTATTTTCTCCAAATTCGAAGAATATAACCGCCTGCTCCTCGAATGGAATTCAAAAATAAACCTCGTTTCGCGGAAGAATGACTCAATAGAAAACATCGCGCTCAATTCCGTATTCTTCCTTACAAAGTTCCGTATGAAACCGGACGCCTCGGTGTTGGATATCGGCACGGGCGGAGGATTCCCGGGCGTTCCGCTCAAAATTATACATGAAGGCATAAGCATAACTTTAGTCGATTCAATACGTAAAAAGATTAACGCGCTGTCGGATATAGTCGCGCGCCTCGGACTCACGAATACAAAAGCTGTCTGCAGCAGGGCGGAAGATTTAAAAAAGGATAAACGGAACAGTTTCGACTATATCGTATCGAAATCCGTCGCTCCCCTTTCCGAACTCGCTTCGTGGGGAATCGATATGCTTAAACCGGACGGAATGATGCTCTGCATAAAAGGAGGAGATATGACAATGGAAATATCGGACCTGAAACGAAAAATCAAAAACGCTGACACAGAGGAAATCCCTTATTCGTTCGACAGTATTTACAATATTGACGATAAAAGACTTGTAATAATAAAAAAACAGTAATGAGAATCAGAATATCCGTAATATTCGCTTTTCTTTTTTTCGCCGCGGCGGTTTCTTATACGCAGACTTACAGGATAACCGGCAGGATAGTCGACGCGAAAACAAACAAGGCTCTGCCGTTCGCTTCCGTTAAAGTCGCGGAAAGCAACACCGGAACTACTTCCGACGACAAGGGCAATTTTATTCTTAAAGTCAGGCAGGGCTCTTACAATCTCATTACTTCATACATCGGATACTATTCGGATACATCTAATTTCTATGTCACTGATTCCGACCTTAGCCGCGACATTTTTCTTCATCCTTCCGAAATATTCACGGATGTAATCGAAGTCGCGGGAGAGGACCCCGCTTACGGAATAATCCGCAAAGCGATTATGTACAAACGCAGTTTCAAAAAAGACCTCAGGGAATACAACTACGACGCTTTCACTAAATTTGTAGTGCGCTCTTCCGTCAATCCGTTCTCGGACGAAAAAACGGAAAAAGATTCTTCCGGACTCAGTATTCTCGGAATACTTGAATCGGAAACCGAGGGCTATTTCAAACAGCCCGACCTTGAAAAACAGATTGTAAAATCGAAACGCGAAACCGCGAACATCAGCAGGGGTTTCGCGATTCCTTACATCGTAAATTTTTACGATGAATACGTGGATCTCGGCGAAGCAAAAATACCCGGACCGCTCAGCGACGACGCGTTTGATAATTACGAATACAAACTGCTCGGGACAGTCTCGATGGATTCCAACCGTATATTCAAGATCAGGGTTACGAACACCTCGTCGGTCCGTCCCCAGTTCGCCGGAAATATCTACATCGCAGACAGCGTGTACGCCCTGATGAAGGTCGACCTTGAAACAAAAGGAGAGGCTTTAAGCAATATCGATGTTCTTAAATTCAGACAGAAATTTTCCGAGTATAACGACGCGGCGGGAAAACGTTTCTGGATGCCGAATGACGTTCAGATTTTCGCGCAGGGAACTTTCGCCGGACTCATTAAATTCAAGGGAGACGCGTTTACGATTATTTCCGCGTACAGACTGAATGAAAAGGCGCCCGAAGGCCTCTTTGACGAAATTATTGTGAAAGTAAACAAAGACGCCCAAAAGGATTCTTCGTACTGGAAAAACAACCAGCTTATAAAAAATTCAGACGAAGAAAAATCGGCTTACAAAACAATCGAGAAAACGACAGCCGAAAGACAGGGTAAAATAAGATTCGGCGGACTCTCGCTTAACATCGGCAAATACTTTTCAACCGACCTTACGAACCTCTACCAGTTCAACAGCGTGGAAGGAAGCCGCGTCGGTCTGAAACTGAATTACAACAGGGATTTCGGAAGAACGTATTCAAGCCTGTTCTACGGGTACGGTTTCGCGGATAAAAAGGCAAAGTATGATTTCACTTTTAATACACGGCTTCTTCCCGACGGAAGCCTGAGACTGGGACTGTCATCGTTCAAATCTATCGAATCCCCTTTCATGAACCGCGACTGGGTGCATGAAATGGTAAACAGTTACTACACGCTGTTCACGAAGAAAGAACGTTATTATTATTATTACAGGTCCGGCTTTTCTTTTGATATCTATAAATCGATAATACCGCAGATTGGAATTAAAGCGGGTTACATCGAAAGCAAGGAATCGTCAGCGAAAGTAAATACCGATTACAGTTTTTTCAGCAGGGATAAGCGTTACGCGGCAAATCCGACTATCGGCGAAGGTTTCAAGCGCACATTGTCTCTGGCTCTTACACTCGACCTCAATAAGTATAAAGGCGTCGACTGGGGCACCGGAGAAATTTCAAGATTTCCCGTCACGGAATTTCCGTCGCTTACTTTCAAAGTTGAAAATTCCTCCGCGAATCTCGGAAGTACATTCGATTTCAGAAAATACACCGTTGAACTCAGCGGCGAAAATAATTTCATGTACAGGATAAAGCCGAAATACCTTTTCGGATTCAGGTACGCAAACGGAAACATTCCTTTTCAGGACCTGCCGTACTTCAACGTTTTCAGCGGAACAGGCAAAATGCAGTTCGCGGCGATGGACTACGGGGAATTCGGAGGGGAAAAATTGTTTTACGCTTTGCTCGAAAATGATTTCGGGAAAATATTTCCTTCGTCGATTCCTGTCATGAAAAGCATTAACCTTATCGGATTGTTCTACGCAGGAAGAAGTTTCATGAGCGATGAACTTTCGACGAAATTCAAAGACAACAATATAAACAAAACGGACGGACTTTTTATGGAAACAGGTTTCGCTCTTGACAAAATTTTTGACATCATAAGGCTCGACTTCGCATTGCGCCTC
>JAJTBN010000186.1 GCA_021286895.1 Bacteroidota bacterium
TTCGATTCAAAATCTTTCCGGGCGTAGTTGGAAACTTCGTAGTGATTGTAACCGAGAGAGCGGAGGTAATCGTTAGCCGTATGATAAAGTTCGGATTCGACCGTGTCGGGATTTTGCTTAACTTTATTGTTTGACATATCGCGGTAGAGCAGCGTTCCTTTCTCGAAAATCAGTGTGTATGCCGAGACGTGTGGAATTCTCAGGTCCTCGGCCTCTTTGAGGTTTAGAAGGAGTTTTTCTTTCGTCTGCCCGGGCAGCGAGTAAATTATGTCCGCGCTGACGTTCTTAAAATATTTTTTCGCTTTGATTACCGACTCGCGTGAATCGCGCGCCGTATGTTCTCTCGTAAGGAATTTAAGTTCGTCGCCGTGGAACGACTGCACGCCTATGCTAAGTCTGTTTATCCCGGCGGAGGAAAAATCTTTCAGTTTGCTTTCATCATCGGAAATATCCTCGGGGTTGCATTCGAGAGAAATTTCAGCGCCGTCCGCGATGTTGAAGTTCCTGTAAAGCGATTCGAAAATATCCGAAAGGTGTTTCTTGCCGAGCAAGCCCGGAGTTCCTCCGCCGAAAAATACCGTATCGGCGTGCTTATCCTCGGTTTCAGCCGCGAAAAGAGCAATTTCCGAACAAAGCGATTTTACGAAATCGTCTATTAAATTTGTATTGGTTGTAAGGTAGAAATCGCAGTAAACGCATCGGCGCCTGCAGAATGGAACGTGTATGTATATGCCGAAACTCAAAACCTTATACGTTTACTTTTTTGATAAAATTGGATAAATTAATCCCGAAGAACAACGAATCATAACTATGAAAAATTTCATCTGCTTTCATTTATTAATATTCATATTCATGCCTTTACTGTATGCCGCGGCTCAGACCGATGACAGCACCTATATCCCGTCAGACACGCTGATAACGGAGCAGCCGATTGACACTTTATCCATAAAAGATTCTTTAAAAAAGGCATTTCTCAATGACCCGGCGCGTTTAAAAATCGTCGAACTGATTAATACCGTGAACGACAAATCCGCGTCTATTGACCTGCTCCATTCGGAGAACGTAATTAAGATTAAAGCGTCTTCGATAGACCAGGCAGGCGATATTGAGATTAAGGTGAAACGCAATGACGATATATGGTTCAGAATATCGGGAAGTTTCGCGATGATAAGCAAGGACGCTTTCATCGCGCATTTCAACAGGAAGAAGTTCATTTATTTCGATAACCTGAACGACAAAGTAATCGAGGGACCGACAACTTCGGACAACATTGGATACATATTGCGCATAAAATGTACTTTCGACGATATGATGAACGTGATGTCGGGCGCGTGCAGGATTGTTTATACCGACAGCGATACTTTGAAAACCGAGACGGACAAGTTAAACACGATTATTATTATAAAGAACGGAAAAAAATTCGTGAAATACTGGGTAGAGAATAATTCACAGACCGTCACGAAATACGCGTACCTCAACGCGAAGTTCAGGGAAACGCTATCAGTATCGTACAGTAATTTTGTCAAGGCAGGGAGCGGAAATTACGCGCGGAAAATCGAGATATATAAACCTCTTTCGGGAGAATTCCTGAGAGTCTTTAACGAAACTTACACTCTGAACAATCCGTCGCTCGATTTCAAGGTCACGTACCCTGATGATACGCGGAAGGTGTTCTGGTCAAAATGAGAGCAACAATTGCATACTGAGATTCATTGAAAGGGACATTCGCAAATATAGCGCTCGACATTCCGGTCGATTCGCTTTTCACTTACAGCATTCCCGGTTACCTTACGGACAAAGTCGAAACTGGCGCGCGCGTGCTCGTGCCTTTCGGAAAAAGAGTCCTGACCGGATTCATTGTTTCTTTCGCTGATGAATGCGGTTTTGAAAATGTGAAAGACGTCAAGTCGTTGCTGGACGACGAGCCGGCGCTTACTGATGAGATGCTCAGATTCGGGATGTGGATATCTGAATATTATCTTTCCCCTCCGGGAGAAATACTCGCGCAGTTCATTCCGAAAAAACTTTCGATAAAAAGTGAAATATCGTACTGCCTTTCCGAAGATTACACTGCCGGAGTTAATGCTCTGAGAAACGCGAAGGATATAGTGCTGGATATAGTAAGCCTTTTCGCTAAATCGCCGGGCATTAAACTAACGAAAAAGCAGATAGACAAACGCCTGAACCTTAACACGTCTTACTATGTCGAGTTTCTTTCGGGCAAAGGAATTCTTGTAAAGGAGAAACTCTACAGTCAGGCGACGAAAGAACTTACGGTGAAATGCGCCGTCAGAAATTTCAAAGAGAAAACCGCCGAAGAGGCAATCGCCGCGCACGGGATTAAGGCGGTAAAGCAGGTCGAACTGATTGAACTTCTTGCCGAAAATGAAAAAATCGAAATCGCCGAACTCGGGAAACGGCATAAAATAGCGTCGTCAACCGTGAACTCGCTCTACAAGAAAGGCATTCTCAATATTATCGATTTGAAGAAAGAGCGCGGCCACACGGAAATGTTCGAGGAAGAAGACAAGAAAATCGTCCTGAACGGTGAGCAGGAAGTGTGCCTGAAGAAAATCATCGAAAGCGCGGATTCCGGAAAATTCAAATCGTTTCTTCTGCATGGCGTAACGGGAAGCGGAAAGACCGAAGTTTATATACGCGCGCTGGAAGACGTGATTTCAAAGGGAAAGACGGGCATCGTGCTCGTGCCGGAAATTTCACTGACGCCGCAACTTATAAAAAGATTCAAGAACAGGTTCGGCGAAAAAGTCGGAGTGATACACAGCAAACTTTCCGAAGGCGAGCGTCTCGATACTTACAACGGTATCCAGAACGGAAAGTACAGAATCGTAATCGGACCGCGCTCGGCTTTGTTCGCGCCTCTGAAGAAACCGGGATTGATAATAGTCGACGAGGAGCATGAAGGCTCGTACAAACAGGAAAACTCTCCGAGGTACAACGCCCGCGATATGGCTGTGATAAGAGCGAAAATAAACGAAGCCGTTGTAGTGCTGGGCTCCGCGACACCTTCCGTGGAAAGTTATTTCAACGCGAAAAACGGGAAATACGAACTGCTGACACTCAGCAGACGCGCGACTGAATCGACGATGCCGTTCGTGAGGATTATCGACATGAAGAAGCGGAGTGAATCGGACGGGTTCGAGATTTCAGAAGAGATAGAGAAACTTAGAGTCAGGTATTTTTCGAAAGAACTCGCGTACGACGTAAAACGCAGGCTTGAAAGAAAAGAAAGCACAATACTTCTTCAGAACAGGCGGGGATACCATTCGTACATCGAGTGTCTTACGTGCGGACACGTGGAAACGTGCGATAGGTGCAGCGTATCGCTTACATATCACAAGAAAATCAATCTTCTGAAATGCCATCTGTGCGGGTTTACGAAAAAAGTAATGGCGAAGTGCACCGAATGCTCATCGGAAAGGCTTGTTGAAAGCGGCGCGGGAACGGAGAAGGTCGAGGAATTTCTCACCGGACTCTTCCCGGAGGCGCGCATAGAGCGGATGGACTCGGACACGATGGTATCGAAATACAAATACCAGAAAGTACTGAGTGATTTTTACAAAGGACATACTGACATACTCGTCGGCACTCAGATAATATCGAAAGGACTGGATTTCCCGAACGTCACGCTTGTCGGAGTAATAAACGCGGACATCGGAATGCTTCTTCCGGATTTCAGGGCGACGGAAAGAACTTTTCAACTGCTGACTCAGGTATCGGGGCGCAGCGGCAGAAGCGACAAGGAAGGGGAGGTAGTAATACAGACGAACCATCCCGAGTACAAACTATTCGAAAAAGTCGCCGACCACGACTACGAAGGATTTTACGAAACGGAAATCAGGTCGCGTGAAGCGGGCATATATCCGCCGTTCAGCAGAATAGGGCTTGTGGAAATAAAATCGAAGAACCAAAAACTCGCCGATTTGACGGCGAAAGACATATACAACAAACTCAAAGACTTCCGTTACTACAAGTATCTTCAAGTACTGCCGCCCTCGCAGCCATTGATATCCAAGGCAAAAGATTTTTACAGATATCACCTCGTAATAAAATCATCCAAGACAACAGACGTATCCGGCAAACTCCTCACCGACGCTCTAAAGCACATTCGCAACAGCGTCGACCATAAGGGCGACATCCGCATATCATTTGACGTGGACGCGATGAACTTTATATGAGTTCCCATTTCCTTCTATGTTTCATACAACTTTGTCATCACTCCGCCGTGGCGGATTCTTATCGGAGATCAAGACGCGAAAACCTATAACCCTTGTCATCCCCGAACGATCTTGTCGGGGATCAAGACGCGAAATCTATAACCCGTGTCATCCCCGAACGTGCGTTCTTTGTATCCCGACTGGTCGGGAATCTTGTTGGGGATCAAGACACGGACAATCAATCCGCATAAAAATCCTTATTCTCCAATATACTCGTCATTACATAATCAATTTGTTCCTTATCCGCAATTCCCGGCAGCAAATCTCTCCACTCTTTATTCTCTTTTTCGATTAAACGTATTTTCCATGCTCTGTTCCATTTCTTTAACTGTTTTTCTCTTTGCACTGCTTTGTCGATATAATTGAAAGTCTCAAAATAAACCAATCGGAACAAACCGTATTTCTCCGGGAACCCCTTGTTGATTTTTAGTCTATGTTCAAGTGTCCTTATGACAAGATTTCGGGTCACCCCGATATAAAGTATCCCGTTCTTTTTCTCGGAAAGTATATATACATAGAAAAACCTTTCATTGTCCTTCATTATTCCTCCTTATTGCTAAATAAATCAGAGCGTATTGAATTATCAATGGCAATTCTTGTCTACGATTATTGAATGCTATCCGATTATATATCAATTGTTCTTGATTCCCGCCAGGAGCGCGCGAGAATGACAAAGTGGGAAGTCGCTACGGAAGGATAGAATGACAGCGTAGGGGGTCGCTCTTACAACGAAGTGCCGCCGTTCTTCAAGCGGCCAGTCAAGATTCTAGATTCTAAATTCTAGATTCTAGATTCTAGATTCTTCTCTTCTCTGTGCTCTTAGTGTCTTAGTGGTTAGATTAATTAGAAAATGCTCTTCTAAGTGTACTGAGTGCCTTAGTGGTGAATGCTCTAAACTTGCTTCTTGATTCTTGCTTCCGCGTTCTTTGCGTCCCGATTCATCGGGATTGATTCTGCTCTTAAAAGAAAAAAGCCGGTATTCACCGGCTCTTTAAAAAATGTTTATAAGAAAAAAACTACATATCGAATCCGAATAGCACGCCGGCGTAGAAAACAAGTTCTTTGCCGTACGTCACGTTCTTCCCGTTGAATCTCTTCGTGAACTCGTCAAGCCCATACGCGGTGCTGAAAAATATGCTCGTCGGGAATACGTACGACGAAAACGCTTGCAGCCTCAGTTCGGCGCCGATGTCTTTCTTGAAATCGTTAAATGAAGTGTGGCTGCCGTACCATGCGTTTCCGAAGTCGCCGAATACTGAGAAATAAAGTTTATCGAGATATAAAGGCGATATCCTCATGTCGATTTTCTGCAGCACCGGCAGGCGGTATTCCAGTTTCGCGGTCGCGAGTCTTCCGCCGCCGAGCGCGAAATAAGGATAGCCCCTCATTCCGATTAGTCCGCCCGCGTAGAAATCATAGAAACTGTCCACCTGCTTGCCGAATATCGCCGCGCCTCTGAGTTTCATCGTCAGTGAATGATTCGGATACGGCATTATGCCTTCGCTCCATGTGGCGTCGATTTTATGAAGGTTGTTCTTCGCGTAAACCGTCTGAAGGTTTCCGCCTTCGTCGACAGAATATTCAGGATTGATTTTACTCGCCTCAAATTCATAGCGAACGTTTATTTTTCTTCCTACCGAGTTAATGTCAGTGTTGCGAGAGGGGTATGTCCTGTCGTAAGTGTAATCAAGAGTCAGCCTTGTCGCCCTGAAATAATCCTGAGTCGTTCCTTTTATGAACTGATGGCTCGAAGGTATGAAGAAATCGCCGAGGCTCGATTCGTATTTTGATATACCGAGCGCCGCGCGGAAATTATGATTGTAATTTATGAGTTTGAAATCCATCGCGAGTTCGAACTCGAGCAGGTTGTACGTCACGTCAACCGGCAGCGTATCGATGCCCGCGTAAAGGTCGGCGGTGGTCTTTCTCGTAACGTTGTATCCGCTTAAAGTGAACTTCGGTTCGAACCTGAGTTTTTCCGCGAAG
>JAJTBN010000004.1 GCA_021286895.1 Bacteroidota bacterium
TTTTTTTTATCCCTTTCCGAACAAAAAAGCCCGTGCGAAAGTACGGGATTTTTTTATCCCGTCCGCCAAGACACACAGCGATTATGCAGTAAAAAAAACAGATAAACTTATAAAAAATATATCTATATTACGTAATAAAACTAGCAGGAAATAATTTTAAAATTTAACCTCAATTAGGAGATTTACAAAATGAAGTTTTACAAAATTCCGGTTCTTCTGCTGGCATTATCTTTTCTCTTTTCGGCGAAAGTATCACGCGCGCAGGACGAGACGAAGGGGTCCGAAGATATGGACGAAGACCAGTGGGAAGCGCAGATACTTGAACTTACCGCTAAAAAGAACCAGCTTACTGAGCAGCTCGCGAACATGCAGAAAGAAGTCGACGGGCTTACAGGCCAGAACAATCTCAAGAGCGAAGAGTTAAAGAAAGCCGAAGACGCTTACTGGGATTACTTCGGAGGCAAGGACGCTTACACGCAATTCAAGAATGACCTTGACAAACTTGAAAGACAGTGCAGAAACAAGGACGGAATGAAGGACGAAGCGCAGGCGAAATTCGATAAGATGGACAAGATGAAACTAAAATGCCATCCTGAGTTCGCCGATAGGTTTAAGAGGCTGAGAGAGTGCCTTGAGAGCTGGCAGACGTCGGTGCCCGAATACACAATACAGAAAGGCGAATACCTTTTCGTTATTGCGGCAAAGAAAGAAATTTACAACAACCACCATATGTGGCCCATTCTCTGGGAAGCCAACGAAAACGGAGTGCAGAGCGCGCCGAAAGGAATTCCCAAAACAATCAGAAACCCGCATCTGGTTTATCCCGGACAGGTGCTGAAAGTTCCGAAGATGACCGAAGCCCTCAGGAAGTCGCCTATATTCGACAGGGCGAAACAGTGGCTCGATTGGAAGAAGAACAGACTTCACAAGAAGAAAATAATTAAGGATTCGACAAAAGACACAAAGAAAACAGAAGAAAAGAAAAAATAACAATTTATTATATTAGTTACTTTTCAAACCCTCCTTACATAAGGAGGGTTTTTTACAGTATCCCGCCGCTTACTATTTATTTGACAGACTAAAATTACTAATTTGGATTAATCTCCCTTTATAAATAATTTTTGTTTATGAAAATCAAAAAAAAGAAGCCGTTTTCCAACCTTATGCCGGCTGCAAAAATTAAAGGGGAGCAATAACCCGCGTAAATGATTTTGCAAATCAATATATAATATTATCGATATGAATGACATAGGAGTTGTGGAATACTCAAGGGATACCGTAAATAAACGGATAATTGCAGATTGGTATTATATGAAGGAAGGGGAAAAAATATCCGGCACCGGCATAGTTAAGGGGGTGCCAACCGACGGTTACACGGGCGATTATATTGTCACCTATTATGACCGAAACGGCAAGGAACTTTCAGGTTTTAATCTGAAAATTACAAAAACAGAAACCTGTTATGAGTTAACGTGGATTAGCGGCGGAAAGATAATATATTACGGCCTCAGCATGGAAAAAAACGGCAGGCTTTATGCCGGCTGGAGAAGCCGCTGAACAGACGAGCGCTGATATAAAGCGAAAACAATTTTAACAAAAACAATAAATAACTGTTCTATGGCAGATTCCAAAGAACTTAAACTTGGAAGCGTCCAGGAAACGTTGTTGCTTCCGTTGTGGGGTCGGGCGGTAGAGACCCGGAAAGAAAGACCTCTATTAATAGATAAGAAAGCAGTTTCAATTATCAAAACCATACCATACGATTTTGCCGTCATCTCAAAAAACATAAGCAGGCTGACGCGCGCGGCATGGATTGCAAGGAGCATCTACCTTGATAAAAAAATTTTGTCCTTCATAAATTCGTATCCCGATGCAACTGTTGTAAACGTCGGCTGCGGACTTGATACAACGTTTGACCGCGTTGATAACGGTAAAATACAATGGATTGACCTCGATTTGCCGGATTCCATTGAATTGCGCAGAAAGTATATATCCGAATCTTTCCGCAGAAGTTTTATCTCATGTTCCGTCTTTGATAAATCCTGGTATTCTCAAATCAGAGATTCGAAAAAAGTAATGATTATGCTGGCGGGTGTTATTTACTATTTTGCCGAAACCGAGGTAAAAAATCTATTTAATGATATTCGGACTTACCTTCCCGGCGCTGAAATGATTTTTGATTATTCTTCGAAAAAAGGAGTGGAGGTCGCAAACAAACGGGTAATAGATAAAGGAGGCATGGATAAATCCGCCTATCTGAAGTGGGGCATCGACAATATTTATGAAATAGAAAAATGGTTTAGCGGGATTAATGTGCTTGAAACAATACCGATATTCCGCGAACACAAAAAGAATTATCCGTTATATAAAAGAATAGGGTTCAACATCTCCGACGCTTTAAAAATAATGTCTTTGGCACGCGTAAAAGTAAACGCCGGTTGATATTCTTAAATTATCGAACCCTGTTTATCTTTTTTATATTTCTAAAAAGAGGTAATTTATTATTCAAATACTTATTTCGATTCATTATGGATACTTTTAAAAGAGAAGTCATATCCGAGCCCTCCACCGATAAAGTCAGACTGATGAGGACAAGATACCTGAGCGAGCCGCTCTACATCGATTCCGAATATATTAAATTCTACACGGAAGCGCATTCAAAAACCGACGGCAAAAACGTCCTCGAACGCCGCGCCGAGTGCCACGCTTACGCCATTGAGCGCCTTACGCCCGTTATACGCGACGGGGAATTATTCGCCGGGAGCAAGACGCGCTACGTCAGGGGCGCGATTCCCTACTGCAATTATGCCTCGCGTTATATTCTCCGTGAATTTAAAAACGAGGAAGCCGAAGCGCAGGATGCGGTTACGGATATAGGCGAAGGCGGCGGCATAGCAAGGTCGAAAGAGATTGCCGCTAAAGGCGACTTCGAATTCTTCTGCAAGAAGTATCTCATTTCGAAAGAAGATAAAAAGATTTTAAAAGAATCAGCGGAATACTTTTTAGGCAGGTCTATGCAGGATGTCGGCGATTCTCTTTGGCGGAACGTTTACGAACACGCGGATTATATAGAAAAAGGCTGGCAGGCGGGACTTTATACCGCGCCTCATGACCCAGCGCCGGAAGGCCGGTACGTGCTGGATTTCGAGACGGCGCTGAATCAGGGTTTGAACGGAATTATAGAAAGACTGAAAAATAAAATTAAGAACGCGGAAGTTACGGATTACAAATCCGCTGAAAAAATTTATTTCTGGCGTTCGGGAATACGCGTTCTTGAAGCTACCATAAAGTGGGCGGAGAATTACGGCAGAAAAGCCGCTGAACTCGCGGCTGCCGAAAAAAATCCGGCGAGAAAAAAAGAACTTGAGGAAATGTCGGAAAGGTGTTTCTACGTTCCCGCAAATCCTCCCAGAGATTTCCGCGATGCAATGCAGGCGTACTGGTTCATATATCTTGCCGGACACATAGAGGGAGCGCATCTCGGCTACTCGCCGGGCAGGTTCGACAGGTACATGTATCCGTTCTATAAAAAAAATAAAGATGCCGGCGGAATAAAAGACTCCGAAGTTCTCGAACTTCTCGAAATGCTCCGTGTGAAAATGACGGAGATTGAATACGTCGCTTCGTTCTCATGGGCGGGGCTCGGCTCGGGAAACCTTTTCCAGAATATGATTCTCGGAGGAGTAGACGAAAACGGAAACCGCGGCGACAACGAACTATCGAAACTCGTTGTGCAGTCCGCGATTAACTGCCAGACAACGCAGCCGACACTGTCTGTATGGTACAACGATTCCCTCAGTGAAGAGTTTCTCCTTAAAGCAGTAGAATGCGTGAAAACGGGATGCGGTTTCCCCGCTTGGTTTAACCTCAAGGTTTTCATTCAGCACGAACAGGAGAAATCGGGACTTTCCGTTCCGGTAATCAGAAAATACGCGGCGATGGGCGGATGCACAGAGCCGACGATGGAGGGAATGAGTTACGGAGTTGTTCAGGCGGGATTCATTAACCACGGAAAACTTTTTGAACTCGCGATGAACGGCGGAAGGGACCCGCGTACGGGAGTGCAGTTCGATGAAACTAACATTCCCGAAACTTTCGAAGAATTGTACGACGCGTATCTTCTGCACATGAAAAATTCTATACGCAACTGGCAGAGATACTGGAACTACGTAATGTCGGCGCACAGACAAACCTGCAATCTTATTTTCTCGTCAATGCTTGTGAGAGACTGCATTGAAAGAGGTCTTTCTCTTGACGACGGCGGCGCGGTCTGCAACGGAACACCGACAACTCTCAGCAGCGGCATGGTAAACGTCGTGAACTCAATGTCGGTTGTAAAGAAACTCGAAGAATCGGGAACTCCGCTCGACGAAATACGCGAGGCGATTAACAAAGACTGGAACGGATTCGACAAACTCAGAAACAAGGCGTTGAACGCTCCGAAGTGGGGAAACAACGACGACTTTGCGGATGAAATTTATGAAGACCTATTCAACAGGTACTGCGCGTACGTCTCGGAACAGAAAAATTATCTCGGTGAGCCGTACGACCCGTCGATGCTGGCAATTAGCACGCATGCTCCGTTCGGCAAGGTGTGCGGCGCGACGCCCGACGGCAGGCGTTCGGGCGATACGCTTTGCGACGGCGTAACGTCACCCGCTTCAGGCACGGATAAAAATGGACCGCTCGCGGTCTTGCTCTCGGCCGGAAAAATCGACCACTCGAAAATCCGCGGCGGGCTTCACAACATGAAGTTTCATCCTTCGGCGCTGAAAGGAATCCAAGGCTCGAAGAAACTTCTTAGTCTTATAAAAACCTATTTCGAATCTCCCGGATTCCAGATACAGTTCAACGTTGTCGACAGCACAATGCTTAAAGACGCGCAGGAGCATCCCGAAAATTACCGCGATTTGATAGTACGCGTAGCTGGATTCAGCGCGTTCTTCGTCGAACTCGGAAAATCAATGCAGGACGAGATTATAAGGAGGACGGAGCATTACATCTGAGAATGCATTAATATTCGACATACAGGATTTGTCGGTTCAGGACGGGCCGGGCATACGTACTACCGTATTCCTGAAAGGCTGTCCGCTTAAATGCAAATGGTGCTCCAATCCAGAAGGACAGCAGTCATACCCGGAACTGATGCACGTCAACACCCTTTGCAAAAAAAATTACGAATGCGTTGCCGCCTGCCCATACGGCTCTTCTTCACGCAATCTAATAGACGAAGATAGTTATCCCGTTTTTAATAACGATATATGCAAATCATGCGAAACACGCGAATGTATTGAATCATGTCCGGAACAGGCGCTGAGATTCACGGGAAGAAATATAACGGTTGATGACTTGCTGAAGCGCGTTCTGGCAAATATCCGGTTTTATAAAAACTCCGGCGGCGGAGTTACATTTTCCGGCGGAGAGCCGTTTCTTCAAACGGAGTTCATAAAAAATTTTATTGAAAAAGCGCTGCCTCTCGGAATATCTTTCGGCGCGGAAACCTGCGGTGTATTTGAGATTGAAAAAGTGAAGGAAATATATTCAAAACTCGAATTTCTTTATTATGATTTGAAGTGCATGGACGGAGAAATTCATAAAATTCACACAGGAAGTACAAATAGAATAATTCTTGACAATCTCAAAAAACTTGCCGGGATTAATCCCGATATTATTATAGTTTCTGTTCCGGTTGTGCCGGGTGTGAACGCCGGCGAAACGCAGATTGACCGCATTGCTTCATTCTGTAAAGAATGCGGTATAAAAGAAATGCGCCTTCTGCCCTATCACAGTTTCGGCCGCGACAAATATTCTTTCCTTGGCAGGGAATATAAAATGGATGACGGCGTCAGTGTTTCCGAAGAGGAAACAGAGCGATTCGTCTCAATTGTCACAGGGCACGGAATTTCCTGCAAGGCTGAATAACACAAGCAAGCATGGACTTTATTCGTACAAATCCGGAACAGACCATCTCATAACACAATTTTTCTCGTGAAGAAAATATAAATTCTTACAAGTCCGGCTCCTTCCGGGCGTATAAACGAAAGAATCAAAAACATTTGTCTAAAATAGACAGGAATTGATTTATAATTTACAAAGCCCGGATTCTATCCAACCATGTATTAATCTTGATTCTTTCCGAATTTTAAATTAAAGTTTATTGGTCAAAGAATGAGCAGAAAAGACCGCGAAAATTTCTGTGCAACATTCTGCTGTATTTCCCCGTGCGGTCAAAGTATATTATAATCCCCATCGGCTAAGGCGGCTTATTTCAAGGCAAACTTCACATTGCAAAAAGGTTTATCGTATCGGATTTATTAAGACACAATGCTGACTCCGGACGGCGCAAAGTGTAATTCCGCTTTTTATGTTTTGTTTTAACGGTTCCTCTCCATGGCGGAATTTATAGAAACCGTCCGCCGGATGAATCAGGAAAGCATATTTTTACCGAAAGCCGAAGACAAAACTTTTAAAAACATAAGCAGGGGGTACGGCAATGAAAAATTCATTTACAATTTTTCTCGTTTCTTTATTCTCGTTACTATTTTTATTGTGCGTAATTTCGCCCGGGTATCTGCCGGCGCAGTGGGTTCAGACAAGCGGACCTTCGGCGGGATATTCGTATGCATTCATTGCAAACGGCTCAACATATTTTTCGGGAACACAGCGGGGAGTTTTCCGCTCAACGGACAGCGGACTTTCGTGGTATCAGCCCCAGACAGAACTGAATACATACTTGATTAGTTCGTTCGCAATGGACGGTTCAACTATTCTGGCAGGAGCAGAACCCGGCGGCCTTTATTATTCGACTGACAACGGAGTTACGTGGATGCAGAGTTCTCTGAATAATGTGAGTGTTACTGCTATTGCGTCAACGAGTTCATCAATTCTGGCAGGCACATTGGGAAGCGGTATACTTCGGTCTACTGACCATGGTGCGACCTGGACGCAGACGCCGCTCTCAAGCGAAGATGTTTCATGCATGATAATCAGCGGTTCGTATATCTTTGCGGGCGCGAGCGCGGATACGATTGGAATTTACCGCTCTTCTGACGACGGCGTTTCCTGGACAAGGTGTTATTATGCTGACGGGTGGCCGACAATGGCGCTTGCAAGAAATTCAACTTCCATATTCGCGGCGACGCTATCAACCTACTACATGGGGCGCGTGCTGCGCTCGACAGACAACGGCGCGAACTGGGTTATCACTTCTTTAAGCGGACATAAAATATATTCTCTTGTTACAAACGGAACGGACATATATGCCGGGCTTTACGGCGAAGGAGTTTACCGTTCAACAGATAACGGGAATAACTGGTCAGCGACTAATTTCGGACAGATTACCGCTGCATCGATGAATTATCTTGGTACAAAAATTTTCGCGGGGACATATTATTTTGGTATATATTATACTACAAACAACGGGACGAACTGGATACAGCCGTCGTACCCAGGCGGCAATGTAGTTTCGCTGGGTTGCGGGGGAAACAAAATATACGCGGGTGACAACGAAATGTTCAGTTCGGTTGGTCTCTTTTCAAGTTCGAATTCGGGCACAAACTGGTCCGCTCCGATGCTTTCCGCGCGCCAGATAGACGGCATCGCGTACAGCGGCAGCAACACATGCTTGCCGCCACAGACAACGGAATTTATCTGTCTTCCAACGACGGCGCAAACTGGTCGCTCGTTTACAGCAGCAGCAGCGGAGCCGGTTCAATAGCGGCGAGCGGCAGTTATGTTTATGCGGGAATCGGCACGACGGGAATTATCCGGTCGACCAACAGCGGCGCTTCATGGGCGGGTACATCGATTAATGCGGATGTTGTCAGGGGAATCGCTGTCAGCTTCTCCGTTGTGTTCGTTAGCGGCGACGCGGGTTTGTACAGGTCTACGAATAACGGCGCAAACTGGACGACTACAGAAGGCCCCGTCGGCACGGCAGCGATTACAATAAGCGGAACGAATATTTATGTCGGAAATTATCTCGGCGTCTATATGTCATCAAATAACGGCGACAACTGGTCGTCAACTTCAATGACAACCAATACTACCTGTTTGGCATCTTCCGGTTCAAATGTTTTCGCGGGCACTCTCGGCAACGGCATTTATGTAACGAAGGATAACGGGAACACCTGGCTGTTAAAGGATGAAGGTATGGGCGTACAGTATTTTAATACTCTTATGGTGTATAATAATTACCTTTATGCGGGCACGCAGTTCAGTTCAGTGTGGAAGCGCTCAATACAGGAAATGATAGGTATAAGACAGATATCGGAAGTAATTCCGCGTAACTATTTGCTTCATCAGAATTATCCTAATCCGTTTAACCCGGTGACGAAAATCCGCTACGAAGTGCCGAAAGCAGGTATTATCAATCTTAGCGTATACGACATTCTCGGAAGAAAAATAGTCACACTTGTAAACGAAAATCAATCCGCAGGAGTTTACGAGTCAGATTTCAACGCTTCCTCGCTTGCAGGAGGGATTTATTTTTACAGACTCACAGCCGAAGGATACGGCGAAACGAAAAAAATGATTGTGATTAAATAATCCGAAAGAAAAAGCCCTCCCCGAAAGGGAGGGCTTTACTTCCTCTGTATTGTTTTATGGCGGTCTAATCCTTTCTCTTATAGAAAAATCCTTCCGCGGATTTTTCTATCGTGTAATAAAGCGTTTTATATCCGAGTCCCGGATTTTCGTATGTATCACCGGGCCGGTGTACAGGGAAAGTTCTTTCGAGTACGTTATTCTTTATTATAAAAACATCCCTGCCATTGTATCCCTCAAACGGTCCTCCCGTATTGATTTCCCCGGGTTTTATGGCAGGGAAATTTATTTCTTTAAAGGTCATATCCCCGTCCGACGCGATTCCGAAAATGTGAGCGTATTCTCCCGGCTTGAAGCCGCGCGTGAAAAGGTACATTTCTTCAAATCCGTCGTTGTCAAGGTCCGCGGTAAATATGGTGTCGATATGCTCTATTTCGTCAAACAGTATGGTATCGCGCGACTCGGGAAATCCTTTACCTGTAATGTATACATCGAAAAGATATTCGCTTTCGGGAACGCATCTGACCAGAAAGGATTTACCGGTTTTTGTGGCTATTTCTACTGTGGTTATACCGCCGGTTTTGTCGGAATCGTTTACGCAAAAATACCCGGGCTGTTTCGTAAAACCTAAGATTAATGACGGCAAAAATATTAACATTATTCCCGTAATAATTTTCATAACTTCCCCCCGAAACATCCGCTTATTTTATTAAAGTTATTTTCTTGACGTCAGAGAAATTATCCGCCGTAAGTTTGCAGAAATATGTTCCGCTCGATAGCCTGCTTCCGTCAAAAAACACTTCATACGTTCCGGCGTTCAACCTTTCGTTCACGAGAGTCGCCGCGGCTTTTCCGGAGATGTCGTAAACAGTAATATTAACGTTTGAATTATTCTTTGCGGGAACGTCGAATTTTATTCTTGTCGCGGGATTAAACGGATTCGGGTAATTTTGATAAAGCCTGTAAGAAGCGGCGCCCGGGTCGGTGTTTCCCTGAATACCAAGCGGCTTGCTCAAGGTAAGCGTATCGATTACAGAATTAGTATTGCTGTAAATCGTCATCTGTATTGCCGCGCTTGTAACGTCGAAAACTCCGTAGCAGTACGACTGCGCCGACTTTACAACGAACGACGCGGATGTCGGAACGTAAAGGGGCGCGCCCCCGCCGCCGATTACAAACTCGTGAAGTCCGCCCGAAAGACAGTGCTGGTAAAAATGATTATGCCCGCAAAAAACCATGTCTACTCCTTTCGGTATAAATATATTCGTGTACCATGACTGCATTGTGGCGTTTGACCCGTGCCCGCCGGATGAATAGGCAGGTTCATGGAAATATACAATTTTCCACCTTTTATTCGTCATCGTAAGATCGTTCATCGCCCAGTTGTACTGCGGACTTCCGACGGTGTACGAAACGGAATTGTTAATCGATACAAAGTGAACATCGCCCGCGTCGAATGAATAATAATCCGGCGTGCCGGATGTTGAAGGCGGACTGAAGAAAAAGGCCTGATTGTTCGGACCCCAGTTTTCATGATTTCCGGACGTGGAAAAAAACGGGACCCTGGAAATCAGATTTAACTCCTCAGTGACAAAATACTGGCTCTTCCATGAAGAGTAACTGTCGTCTATACAGTAATCTCCGGAATAGATAGAAAACAGCGGATTCATCCCGAGCATTGCTGTCGCTATTTGCCCGTGTGTCGTGGGATTGGAACGGCAGTCCCCCATAACGCAGAACCTGTAACCTGTGCCGGGAAGCACGCCCGAACGAAAACTTGTCACGGGAGAAGACGAAGAACCCTGCACCGCCTGATAAAAATAAATTGTATTGGCGGTAAGGTTTACCAGATTAATTCTGTGAATGTAAGTGCTGCCCCCCGAAGTCGGAACAATAAACAGAGATTTGGCGCTTGAGCCGAACCCTCCGGTAAGTCCGTAATTTACCGTTACAGTATCCGCCGTACTGCATTCAACGCACACAAAAACAGAATTTGATGTAAGCGCCTGAAGATACGGAGTCATTGAGATTGCCGAATACGAAAACGGACATAATACTATAACCAGCAGTAATGCCGTAAGATGTTTCTTCATAATAAATCACCCCTTGATTATATACTTATGCTTTAGACAAAAAATAACAATTTCAAGTTTAAGATGTGTGCAAAATTTTTTGCATTAATGAACAACCGTTCGATAAACAACAATGTTTATTTTTTTCCGCTATTATGCAAAATCTTAATTACAATCTTTTTAACGGTTTCTTTTCCGCCGTTCATAATACCGGGCGTATGAAGTTCTCCCGGGAAAAAAAGAGCGAACATTCCAGGCTCTGTTTTTATGTACGAAACGGGCGCGTTGTGAAGAACAAAATCTTTTTCTTCGTCATATTCCCCCGCGGGGTTGCTGAAGTTATACGGCGCGTATCCGATATTTTCGCTTCCAGATACAGCGTAATGTATGTCTGTATATTTTTTGTGCGTTTCGGGTCTTGAGTTCAAGGCCGGTTTTGTTTCGTATGAACTGACGAGAGCGTATACGCTGCCGCCGTCAATTTCATATTTTCCGTTTTCAAGAGCGGAAAGATTGTTACCGCTGAGAAAGGAAAAAGCAAGATGCATTTTTTTGTGTATCGGAAAATACAGGAAAGCGTTATCTATTTTATCTATTATCATACTTTCGGTTTTTATTTCAAAAATAATTTATTTACGGAACAGATGCTTCAAGAAACAGTAAAATTTCGACAAGCCCCCGAAGATTAGAAATCGCCGGCCTTTTTTGCCCGGAGCAACAAAGAACCTGCGGATACGTATAAATAGTGTTCCCTTACTCCAATGTAACAAAATGAAATACTTAATAATAATATTCTCGGTTATCCTGATGCGAATTTCCGCGTCCGCCCAGGAAAATAATGAAGTACTATTCAGGACGGAAGAAATCACGGTTAAAGCCGGCAGGTTCGGTATAAAAGCGGATATAATTTTTCCCGCCGAAGGGAAAAATTTTCCAGCGGTTGTGTTCTGCACAGGAAGCGGCCCTACTGACAGGAAGGCTTCAATAAAGTACTCGAAAGCAATGAGGCTGTTTATAAAAAAAGGGTATGCGGTTCTGATTGACGATAAACCGGGATACGGAGGTTCGACCGGAGAATTCTCCGACGACAGTCTTTTCAGAGATCGGGCGTTGATACTTTGCAAAGAAATTGAAACGCTGAAAAAACATCCGGCGATAAACCCCCTGAAGATAGGCGTGTACGGCTCCAGCCAGGCAAGTTATGTCATGTCGCTTGCGGTTCCAGACAACAAAGAGGTGTCATTTGTGATTGCATGGTCGTGTCCCGCGATGAACAGCATCGAACAGTCGGCTTATCTCGTTAAAATGCAGGCTCTATGCGGCGGGCGGACGAAAGAGGAAGCCGAAGAACTTTATAAATATTACAGGCTGAGAGCCGAAGCTAAAACATACGCCGAATTCAAGGACGCCGCAAATTATCTGAATCAAGATTCCGTAATCGCAGAACTCGGGTGGGGGTATGATTTAAAAGAAGAGGAATTCGAACCGCTTAAACCTGAATCGGAGTCGTACATAAATCCGCTTGACGGTCTTGGCAGGATTACCATTCCCGCGCTGTTCATATTCGGCGGGAAAGACACGCAAATAGACCCCGTTCAGGGCGCGGCTGAATTCGATAAATCATTAAGCAAAGCCGGGAACCGTAACTACAGGGTATTGACGGTCAACGGTGTCGACCACAACATGCGTCTGACAAAAACAGGAAGCCTCAGAGAGCAAAAAGAAAATTACGGCAAAGAAGGCGTCGCGGTACTCTCGACTGATTTTCTCGACGCTCTTGAAAAATGGCTCGATGAAATAAAATAATTGGTGAAATATTTTTCGCCGTGATAATTATTTGAAAATCACAGAGATATTTTTGCAAAAATATTTTAAGGACGAACGCGGTTATCGCATTAAAGAAATATTTATTAATAAGAAATTTAATAAATCCACTTACACACATACAATATTTTTTTTCAGATTCTTTTCCCTCCTCAAGATACTGTTTTCCTTTTACATGCGTACAAAAAACTCCTAAAAAGAATTGAATTGAATTTCTTTATGTTTTAGTAATTAAGAAGCGGATGTACAAGCACGATAATAATGCTTATCAACGGAAATCGTGCGCCGGCGAAGAGACGATGCGAACATAAATAATATGTGAAATTATTTTAAGGAGAACGGTAATGATAAAGTCAAAAGGGAAAATGCCTGCGGCTATCCTTGCCGCGGCGCTTTTGGTAAACTACGCTCTTCTCGCTTACGGCATTACGGCAATTATCAGGCAAGAGAAAACCACTCAGCCGCAACCGCAGGTGTCGAACGAAGAAAAGATTCTTGGAAACGACAACCCCTTCGTTCAGAACAACGAAGACCTTATTAACGCTGATTACAAAAATTTTTACGACGACCTTAAGCCATACGGCACATGGGTCGAAGTAAATCTGAAAAATAAATCCGTCGAGTCTGGAGCGGCGGAACAGGACAATTTGTCCGAAACCATACGGAATGTACTGGGAATAAAAGACGCGAAGGCCGATGCTGGTCTCGGCTGGAGCGTCTTTTATGTATGGAGACCTTCGCCCAATACGGCAATAAGCATAGCCGCGGGCGACCCCGCTCCGGCAATGTATGTTCCGTACACAAACGGACAATGGGTTTATACCGATTACGGCTGGAACTTCCGCGCGGCTACGCCGTATGAGGAACTGACACATCATTACGGCCGCTGGGTTTACACAGTCCCGTACGGATGGATATGGGTTCCCGGTAACCGCTGGGCTGCCGCGTGGGTATCCTGGGATTACGACGATGATTATATCGCATGGACTCCCGGCTCGCCCGGAATTTATCTCGCGGTGAATTACTACGGACTTCCGTACAGACTCGAACCGAACTATGTCGTATGCGAGCGCAGGCACTTTATAGACCCTTATGTTTACAGGTATTCCGGATTATACCGCGAACATGAATTCGAAAAAAAGTACCGCGACATGGAATCTTTTTCCGGAAACAGGTACGCGGGTAATAAACATTTCGGTTTCGGTCCCGACCCGAAAAGAGTAGAAAAAGACTACGGCAGAAAAATAGAACCAATACACCTGAATTCGGTATCGGACCGCGGAAAAGTAAAATACGGAAATAAACAGTTCGACGTTTACGCTCCGCGATTTAAGGATAAACAAAATTCTTTTACTGATAAAAAGTCCGGAAGTGAAAGGGAATTAAAACAATACGACAGAAATTCCCTTTCGTCCGGCACAGGAAAAAAGTCCGCTGATAAACTACACGGCTATAATTTCAGGAAAGGAAAAAATGACAAAGCGGTTAATCTTAAAAATTTAAATAACGGCTTTGATAAGTCCGGCAGAAAGGAAAACAACGCGTACAATACCGGTAAGTCTGATAATCGCCGCAGTCATGAAAATTACAATTGGAAAAATAACCGCGTTGATAAAACCCGGAACAAGAATAATATAAGGCGCGTTCCGGAAAACATTGACAAACAGAATAACAGGTTTAATTCCGGAAAACAAAGAGGGAACGAGAACACATTACGGCAGCGCGGCAACGGCAATAACGATACCCGGTCTGCCAACAAAGAACAAAAGGGCGGTCAGAAAGGACACAGATAAACTCCGGAAAAATTGACCCTTTACTTAATTAACATAGCCGCCTTTGTTCAATTGACTTCGTGAACAGGGGCAGCCCCCCTATCCCCGGCGTACTCATGTTCGCCGGGGATTCTTTTAAGCAATATTAAATTTTATAAGAAAGAAATCACTTCAGCAGAACCATTTTTCTCGTAGCCGCTTTTTCGCCGTTTATGTACAACGAATAGAAATATATTCCGCTCGGTGTGTTATTCCCGGAATACCGGATAATTGAAAATGGAATTTCGTACGTACCTGATATAAGATTCTCTTTGATGAGGTCTGTTACTTTCTTTCCAAGTATGTCGTAAACAGACAGTGTTACAAAACTCTTTTCGCTTTTCGATTTTCCGTTTTCGGTTATGGAGAATTTAATTGTTGTAGAAGGATTGAACGGGTTCGGGTAATTCTGGTACAATGCGAATCCGACAGGCTCGGAGCTTCCTCCGGGCTGTATGTATTGTATCTGCGACAGATAGTTTGAATACGCGCTTCGGCCGTGAGTCCACGCGATTATCTTTGATGTTGGCTGGTGAAGTGTCAGGTCGTGAACAGGAACTGTCGTCGGGAGATTTCCAAATATGCTCCATGTCTGACCGAGGTTTGTCGTGACCATCACTCCGTAATCAGTGCCGGTATAAAGCGTCGAAGAATTGAACGGGTCAACAAGTATGTCGTTTACCGGAGCGTCGGGAAGATTACCGTTAATAGCCGTCCAGTTCGTTCCGTAGTTTGTAGTCCTGAAAACATGCGCCCCCGTTGAATCTACCTTATACCCGGAAAGCGTTACGTAACATATATTCGCGTTTGAAGGGTCAATGGTCAATCTCGTTACCCATCTGTTCGGCAGCCCCGCGTTGATTAACGCCCAGTTTGTTCCTCCGTTTGTCGTTACCCATACGTTCGCGTCGTCGGTTCCCGCGTAGAGGACGTTCGTGTTTGTCTTGGAAACATCGAGTGTCGTGATTGTACCGAGGTTGGCTACGTGCGCCTTCGCGAGGTCAGGGCTGATTGCCGTCCATGACTGCATTCCGTTCGTTGTCCTGTAAACTTTGAAAGTTCCGCAATAAAGCGTTGTAGGAGTGTTCTTGTCCATCACAAGCGGAGTGCTCCAGTTGGAATATGTAAGGTCTAAACCCGAGGTTCCTCCGTAAAACGACGCACCTCCGTTCGTTGAATAACCGAATGAGCCGTTCTGCGACGAAGCGTACATCCTCTGCGGGTTCTGGTAGTCGATAAGACAGTAAAACCCGTCGCCCCCGTACACGGAATTCCACGCGCCGATACCACCGCTTGTCAGGTTTGTGCCGTTATCCTGTGCGCCTCCGATAAGCACGTTCGGGTTCTGGTAACTAATATCGCCGGCGTAGAACTGCGTCACGGGCAGAGTCGGGCTTTCTGTGAATGTGCTTCCGTTGTTGGTCGAGTAATTTATGCCTCCGTCGTTTCCTATCACAATATAGTTCGGATTTGTTCGCGCGAAACATACCGCGTGATGATCGACATGTATCGACGACAATGTCTGGTTTACGGAACTTCCGCCTGTGTTTGAAATTTCCATATACAGCCCGCCGCAGAAAATATGGTTGGGGTTGCCCGGGTCGACTTTAACGACGCGGTTAAACCACGCGTAATTTGAAGAGCCCCCGATGGAGGTATTCGTATTCGTCCAGCTTGTTCCGCCGTCCGTCGATTTATAAAGACCGGAAGTATAACCGCTTGTGTTTGATAGCAGCGTGTAGATTGTCTGCGGATTGGACGGCGAAATGTCTATTGATATTCTTCCGAGGTTTGATGTATTCGACGGAAATCCTCCGTTTACAACCGTCCAGTTCGTTCCGGCGTTCGTCGATATGTACAGTGCCGACTTCGGGCCGCCGTATTTGACGTAATCCTCGCGGCGCGTTCTTTCCCACATTGCGGCGAATACAACGTTTGAATTTATCGGATGAGTTACAACGTCGACCGCGCCGACTGAGTCCGCGACAAAAAGAGAAAGCGACCAGGTGTTTCCGGCGTCTGTAGATTTGTAAACTCCCCTTTCGGGATTGTTATGCCTGAGCGAGCCGAGAGCGGCCGCGTAAACGATATTTGTATTGACGGGGTCAATCGCGATGTTGCCAATGCTGTATGTGTTCTGCAGCCCGGTGCAAACCCAGTTCAGACCGTAGTTAGTAGATTTGTATATGCCCGTGCCGGGATAATAACTTCTCAGCGAATTAGGCTCTCCCGTACCGCAGTATATAACGTTTGACGAAAGCGGATTAATAGCAAGCGCGCCGATTGAAGAAGTATTCTGATTGTCGAATACGCTTACCCATGACTGGCAGAAGTTCGTTGATTTCCAGACTCCCCCGTTCGCGCAGCCCGTGTAAACAATCTGTGGATTTCCCGGGTCAATCGCGATTGTTGTAATCCGGCCTTCCACATTTGTCGGACCTGCAAGCGTCCAAGGGTCGGTGAGTTGTTTGCTCATACTCATACGGTTTCGGACGTATTCGAGAGATTTAACTCTTTCGTCGTTTGGAATCTCCGCGAACGGATAAGCGCGCTGCGTTTCGAACCAGCCGTAATCCGGTATTTCATCCGATTCTGTTTCCTTTTCCGTGAGATTTATCAGCAGTAAAAAAACGGGTATGGTGAGCGATACCGCAAGAATAATTCTTGTATATTTTGAGACCATAATAAGTTATTATACAAGAAATTGAATAAATCAATTTTAACATACAACAATAAAAAGAAGAAAGCGTTTTGCAATCGGTAATTAGACTTATGAAAAACTATATCTTTTGAAAAATGCAAAACCCCAAAGCATATTCCTGTTATAAATCCCGGCCTTCGCCGGAATAACATAGTTTTATTCAAAGAGAGTAAATCTGCTATGTGATGAATTTATACGGATTTTGCTTATTAAAATCCGGCTGTGCGATTCAGGAATTACTAATGCCCCGAAGTTGTTTTAAATGAAAGTTATCATAATCTAAAAAGGATGATAGCGGCGGGCATTCTCAGATAATGCCGCCGTTTTAAGCATTAAAATTTTTTATGTCTTCAGAGAAGAAAAATACAACGAAATATATAATTAATACGCCTGATGAAGCGCTGGCGGAATTAAAAAACGGGAATAAAAGATTTTCAGCGGGACGGTCAGTCCACACAGATTTTATGGCAAGCATAGAAAGCACAAAGGACGACCCGCGCCCTCATACGATTGTTCTTTCCTGCTTTGATTCACGCGTGCCGCCTGAAATTATCTTTGACCAGGGAATCGGAAATATTTTTGTCGCGAGAGTGGCGGGCAATATCGCCGATAAGCACATCCTTGGAAGCCTTGAGTTTGGCGCGCAGATGAACGGAAGCAAACTGATAGTTGTGATGGGGCACAGCAAATGCGGCGCGGTAAAAGGCGCGATAGAAAACGCCGAACTCGGACATCTTACGCAATTGGTGAACGTCATAAAACCCGCAATCACGGGAGACAAATCGGACCCCGAAGAAATGGTGAATGAAACGGCAAGAAAGAACGTGCGAATGACAATAGAGTATATTATGAAGAACAGCGAGGTGCTTTCCGGTCTTGTAAAAGAAGGGAAGCTTAAAATCGCCGGCGCTTTCTACGATGTCTCGTCGGGAAAAGTGGATTTCCTTGACTGACCCGGACAACAAAAGGTAACACAAATGCGCGGAATGTCTTGCGGCAGTATGCGCCTGAACCGTAATCGGAATTATAAAAATAATAAATCATCAAATTATGAAAAAGAAAACATTTTTCGGTTTTGCGATTGCTCTGATTTTATCTTTCTCGCTATTCTCATGCGGGCAGAAGAAAACGGAATCGGATGCGCCAAAAGAAGTTGTTAAAACAACAAAGCACGAACACGCCGTCATAAATACTTCAGACGACGCGATAAAAGAACTTAAGAACGGCAACATTAGATTCACGTCCGGAAAACTTGAAAACACCGATTACAAAGAGCAGATAGAGAACACAAAAGCCGACCAGCATCCGCACTCTGTAATTCTGTCATGTCTGGATTCGCGCGTTCCGCCTGAAACGATTTTTGACCAGGGCATTGGCAATATTTTTGTTGCAAGGGTCGCTGGAAACCTGGCCGACGAAAATATTCTTGGAAGTTTGGAATACGGCGCCAAAGTAAAAGGTTGCAAACTGATAGTAGTGTTGGGACACAGCATGTGCGGCGCGGTGAAAGGAGCCGTGGATAACGCCGAACTCGGACACCTTACTCAGTTGGTCGACCAGATAAAACCAGCGATTACGGGAGACAAATCGAATCCAGATAAGATGCTTGATGAAACATCGAGGAATAACGTAAAACTTACAATTGAAAAAATTCTGAAAAGCAGCGAGGTGCTTGCTTCGCTGGTTAAAGATGGAAAATTGAAAATTGTCGGAGCGTATTATGACGTCGCTACCGGCAGGGTTGAATTCATGGATTAAACAAATTTTAAAAAATCATCCCCGCTTGAGCGGGGATGATTTGTATAACCTTCGCTAAAAACTCAATTACTTTATTAACGACATCTTTTTTGTTTCAACATAACCGTTGACTTCCAGTCTGTAAAAATATGTTCCCGAAGAAAGACTTGCCGCGTTCATTGTATAAGAATATTTTCCCGGTTCAAGTCTCTGCGAGACGAGCGTTGATAATTCTTTTCCGAGAATATCATATATCTTCAGGCTTACCATGCCCGCTTTCTTTATATCGAAATCTATGCTCGTCGTCGGGTTGAACGGATTCGGATAATTCTGCTTAAGGGAATAAGCGTCGGGTATTCCTGCTCCTAAATTCTGTCTGATTCCCGTCAGACTGTATCTGTTCCAGTAAACCTTGTAAACGCTCGCGCTTCCGCCTACCCAGGCGGCTCCGACATCGCTGTTTCCTACCTCGACTATAATCGGTTTGCAGTTTGCGCTGCTCCAATGCGGATAGAACTGCGAAATCTGCGTTGCCGTCGTGAACGTTCCGGGAGTCGGCGAAGATGCGAATCTGTACATGAGTTTGTCAGTGTTGTTTGTGGGACTTCCCGACTGAAGGCTGTCGCTGTAATATATAAAATCGCAGTACTTTGTTGAAGTGGTTCCGCTGATGCCGACATCAAAATAATATTCGTCGGTATTCGGATTTCCCGCGGCGAGAAACGCGGTTCCGAATGTCAGGCCGTTGTCAATGCTTGTTCGGCAGTAAATATCTATCGCGCCTGTCGAACCTGATGTATAATAATACCAGGCAACACTGTTGGAAACCGCAACGTTGAACTCCGTTTTAAGCGCGCTGCTGTCTGCCATATCCTTGAAATCCATGGAGGCAAGAGTTCCCGGAGCGCTCTCGCGGTAACGGGCAAGACGCAAAATTGATTTTTCAATCGTAGTATTCACGGGCGATCTGTATGCGGCAAGAAGTGTATCGGACGTAACCGACATCGCGAGGCGTATGTTTCTTGAATTCGCCTGAACGTATCCGGCGTTCTGCCATGTGTATCCGTTCGTTATTGAGGCGAACCTTCTTAACCCGCCGGAGTTCGTAGTAATCCAGAGGTAGATTGAATTTGTCGAACTCTTAACGATATCGAAGTCGTTGACGGTGGTAGAGTCAAACGCTCTTATAGCGTTTGTGTTTATATTCCAGCCGTAAACCTGTGTACCGAACATTAACCAGCAGATTACGGAGTCGTTCTGAACCTCGAGAAGTTTAATCCTCGGGAAATTAATCCTGTTTGTGAGAGAGTTGCCGTGCGTAGTCCAGGTCGCGCCGTTATCGGTGGACTTTCTTATAATTAGCCCGGACGTTGTCGAAAGAGTGTCGTTTATAGCGACGTAAATTGTCCCGTTCGATGCCTTGATTCCGTGCATCGGGCCGATGGGCTCGGTATTCAGAAGAAGAACGTTCGTTCCCCATGTGGCCGCGCCTGTCGGATTTGGCGGAAGCCCCGTCGATGTTACCGGCTGCGACATCAGATTGACGTAAGTTACAGCAATCAGAAATAAAAGAGTGAATAGTTTTTTCATGTTGTTTTCATTTTAAATTTTGCGAGAATGTTGTTGGAAAAATATACAAAATTATTTTTTTTATTCAAGTGTAATAATTCTTTTAAGAATTGATCGCAGTCCTGAAATCCGGCCTCATTCCCGACCCGGCGCTTTTAGCGGATATTCACTGGAAACCGGATAAGTTTAACAGGAATGATAATTGGTTATCCGGCGGATCTCCCGTACAAAGAAAAAATGGCCTCGCTGAGTTTAGACTTGACAATTGCGCAGCCGATGCGTAAAATTTTAGCGTAAGTTAATTATTTACGGAGGTGTTATGAATGTTAATTTATCCGAAGAGGAGGCTGTTTACCTTCTCGGCATTCTCGAAAGAGAAATGGCGGACACAAAGAGCGAGATTCACCATTCCGACAGTTTTACTTACAAAGACGATTTAAAGAAACAAATCAGATTTATTCAGGACCTGATAAATAAAATGGGTGTTCCGCGGGCCGCGGCCGGTTAAAATTAATTTAAATCGCAATATAAGGACGGATATTTTATCCACCCTTTTTTTATTCGTTCACCATTACTTATAATGAACTTTGATTTTTCCGATTGTATGCATATTTTATCCCAAAAATAATTCAATGAGAATTTGCGTTTATTGCGCCTCGAGCGCGAAAGTCGATAGAGCGTATTTTGAGGCGGCGGAAAAACTCGCCGACGAGTTCGCGAAGAATAACGTCGAGGTGGTCTATGGCGGCGGCGCAGTAGGACTGATGGGCGTTCTGGCGGATACTATGCTGAAACACGGCGGAAATATTATCGGAATTCTTCCGAAATTTATGGTTGAGGTCGAATGGGAGCATAAAGGAGTAAACAACATGATAATGACAGATACGATGCACGAAAGAAAAGCGAAATTTATGGAAGATGTTGACGCTCTCGTCGCGCTTCCCGGCGGAAGCGGTACACTTGAAGAATTGCTTGAAGCAATCACGCTCAAAAGGTTAGGACAGTTTACAAAACCAATAGTAATACTCAACACAAAAAGTTACTACGAACCGCTGCTGCGAATGTTCGACAAGGCAGTCGAGGAAAATTTTATGAATAAGGTACATCTTGAGATGTGGAAAGTCGTGGACAAACCCGAAGATGTTCTCGACGCGGTAAAAAACTCAAAGCCCTGGGACAAAGGCATGATTAATTTTGCGGCGGTGAAATAAATCAAACTAATAAATGATGGAAAAGACCGAACTTCCAAAACCGCTTACGTTCGACGAAATCCGTAAAAAATACGGATCTGCGCGGAACGTTAACATTCAGCACAGGGAAAAACTCACGAGGCTCGATAAAATCGCCCTCTGGATAACCGTTCATGTCGGCAGCATGGGGTTTTTTATTATTATTTTTGTCTGGACTATACTCTGGATGGGATGGAACACACTCGGTCCCATGGAAATGCGCTTCGACCCCTATCCCGCTTTTGTTCTCTGGCTCTTTGCTTCTAACGTTCTTCAGATATTTTTAATGCCCCTCATAATGATAGGCCAGAATCTGCAGTCGAGACATGCGGAACTCCGCTCTGAACAGGATTTTCTTATAGATAAGCGCGCTGAACTGGAAATTGAATCTATTCTGATGCACCTTGAAAATCAGAATGAAATAATGCTCAAAATACTCAGCCACATACAGAAATCCGCGGAAAATGAAAAATAATAAACCCGGAACCGCGAAAAATATCAACCGTATTTCAATCCGTTTTATACGGAATAAAAAAATCAAATATTCTATTCCTGACTTAACCGCCCTGAATTATAATTTATTAATTGCAGTTTACAGTTGTTCTTAAAATTCATTTTTCTTAATATGCAAAATAATTAAAGGGGAGAGCGGCAGTACACTGCCCGCTGTATTAATAAATCAAATCAAACAAGATGAGACCAAAAGGACAAGCCATAGTAGCAAACATCGGAATAATTATCGGCCTGCTCGGCGGGCTTATCGGCATGGCGGTTGGTATTGCGGCCGCGCCGATTCCGGGGACTATATTTTCTTTATTCTTCATAATAGTATTCGGATGGGTATTCGGGGGATTATACCTGCGCGGCAGAAAACAGAAATCGCTTCTTGCAAACGGTACGCGCGCTAACGGCAAAATTGTTGAAATGTACGATACCGGCGTAACGGTCAATAACCAGCCGCAGGTAGGATTAAAGATTGAGGTAACGCCTCTTGCCGGTCCGCCGTTCACGTCTGAAATAAAACTTGTAATATCAAGACTGCAGACCGCGTATTATCAGGTCGGCGCGCAATGTGTCGTCAGATATGACCCGAATGATAAAAAAACAGTAGCCATCGAAAGCCTCGGCGGCACGCTCGACGGCGGCTCAGGCGGCAGCAGCGGTTTTGACGGCGGCACGCTCGGAAAACAGGAGAGCCCGTATTTCCCTGGCAAGACACCTGAACAGATTGACGCTATTCTTGCCGATATAGCAAAAGAAGAAAACAGAATCAGGGATACAGGCGTCGAGGCAAAAGCAGTAATTAAAACGAGTAACTGGACAAACATCTACGTTAACGGACAGAACGAATTCCGACACTTTGACCTTATGGTAATGCCAAACGACCAGCCCGCTTACGAAGCCGAATGCTTCGGACTGATTTCCGAAATGGCTTCGCTTAAATACACCGCGGGAAAAGAAATCTGGGTGAAATACGACCCGTCCGATAAGAAGAAGGTGACGCTGTATCACTCTTAATCAATTAACAGTTAACATTTAACAGTTAACAATTTTAAGAGCAGAATTAAGAATTAAGAATCAAGAATCAAGAATCAAGAAGAGAAGTATAGTCGAAATCAGGAAGAAGTCCCGTAGGGACGACAGTATTTTAGAAAAATAGTAAACAAAAGAGAGAGTCCCGTAGGGACGACAGTATAATTCTTGCTGCCGAAAAGAAGAGATTGGTTCAGGCTCTTAAAATTAATAGCATGGAAAAAGCACAGGCGATAAAAGAATTAAAAACGATACCGGGAGTCGGCAAATCAATTGCCGAAGACCTTTGGAATATAGGCATACGGAGTGTCAGCAACCTCAGACGGAAAAATCCTGAAAAACTATATGACCTTTCGAATGATTACGCGGGCTGTATTCAGGACAGATGCCTGCTGTATGTTTTCAGAGGCGCCGTTTATTTCGCTGAAACTCCCGAAGATGAACGCGAACCCGAAAAACTTAAATGGTGGAACTGGAAAGACAAAACACATATCCGGTGAACAACACGACTCTTATAGCCCCGTGCGGTATTTACTGCGGAGTCTGCAAAACTTATCTCAGGAAAAAGAATAAATGCCGCGGATGCCGCGCGGACACGGACGATATACCAGTTACGAGAGCGCGTTGTAAAATCAAAAAATGCGTAAACCTCAAAAATAACAACGGCTTTTGCGGAGAGGTTTGCGTGTTGTTTCCTTGCGCGGATATAAAACGCCTCGACGCCAGATACAGGAAAAAATACAACACAGATATTTACGCCAACCTGCATTATTTATATAAAAACGGTCCGGCCGCATTTCTGAAGAAGGAAAAGAAAAAACACAAATGCCTGTCATGCGGAGGCGTTGTCTGCATACATACGGGCGAATGCTTTGAATGCGGCAATGCGGGGGCCCGCGCTTAAAACCCAAACAATCTTCATTTTTATCTGTGTTTTTCATTGAACATTGAAGACCGAAGACTGATATTTGTAATGGGGCGAATCTAACAGGAGGAACAATGAAACCGCTTCAGCGAAAATCAGTACTGTTCATGCTGCTGCTTTTATTCTTTCATGCCGCGCACATACTCGAAGAGGTGTGGGGGCGGTTCTGGCCTGTGGGCAGATACTATTCAATGGAAGTTTTTATCATTCTCAATCTCGTGCTCTTTGCCGTGCCGCTTGTATTTTTCTATTATTTTCTCGCGGGCAAAAGATGGGCTGTTTACATGTGCCTTGTTTACGGCGCGATAATGATACTCAACGGTCTCGGGCACAACATTGCGACAATCGTTACAGGCAGATACTTTGGCGGTTTCGCGGGAGGGTTCTCGGGAATAGGTCTTATATTTTCGGGAATTCCAGTAGTATATTACATGCGCGCCAATCTTAAAGCAATCTACAAAGGAAAACAAAATGGATAAAATATTACTCATAAAAATCTGCGGCGTTTATGATTTCGCGTTCTTCGTTTTCCATATTTTCTTCTGGAAACTTTTCGACTGGAAGAACGACCTCGCTAAACTTAAACCCGGCAACCGCGCGATTATGCAGATACTCAACCTGCGGCTTATATACATATTTCTGCTCATGTCTGCCGTCTGCTTTTTCTTCGCGGGCGAACTCGCGTCTACGTCTCTCGGCAGGTTTTTGCTCGCGGGTTTCTTTCTGTTCTGGCTCGGCAGGCTGATAGAGCAGTTTATATTCCTTAGAATTAAATCGAGAATGGTAACGATTCTGACTTTTGTGTTTATTGCCGGAGTTATAATGCATTTTCTGACACTGATTTAGAACATTATGGAAAACAAATTTATTTTTCTCGTTGTCCTTTGTATTACGGCGCACATTATAAGAACCGTGTATGAAATACTGAAGCGTGGGAATAAAATCAAAGCGGGCAGGACAAGTTTTATTATAATATTCGCTGATATGGTTGTGCTCTGGGTAAGCTGGTTCATGCTTTGCGGCGCTGATACAAATATTTTGCTGATACCGTCGCCGGTGAAATACGCGGGTATGGCGGTCACGGCCGCGGGGTCTCTTCTTTTCCTGACAGCGTTGTTGACGATTAGGACGCTCGAAACATACGAAGGCGACCTCGTTACATCGGGCATTTATTCAAAAATCCGCCATCCCATGTATCTCGGCTTCATATTCTGGCTCGTCGGCTTCCCGGTCTTTTGCGGCTCGTATTATTCAATGATACTTGCCATTCCGTTTATTTTCAACGTTCTCTACTGGAGACGCCTTGAAGAACTTGAACTGTCCGAACGATTTTACGACTACGAAGAATACAGAAGAAGGACGTGGTTCTAAGCATTATTACAAAATAGATTATTAAAGGCGTATTCGCTATTTTGTATTATTATATTAATCAATCTTCGAAGAAATGAAAAAGGTTTTTGCTCTTCTTCTCCTTGCGATTCTCGTCTCGTCCGCTTTCGCGCAGCAATTCAACGGTATGACGGGTTCGCAAATCTGTTCGCGCAACAAACAAAACAGGATTTCGCACATGGACCCCGCGCTGCTGTCTCCGAACACCCCGCGGCACTCTTACGATGTTCAGAAATATACTCTCAATCTTGACATATACAACTGCTTCAAGACTTCTGCCAAGACGTTTACAGGCTCGGAAATAATGTCTTTCCGCGTCGACTCGTCTCTCAGTTCCATACAGTTGAACGCGGTATATTCATCTATAGGTATAGATTCCGTAAGGCTGAACGGCGGAGCCGCGCTGGTGTTTTCGCACAGTTCATCCACAAACCTGCTTACGGTTACGCTCGACAGAACATACAACATCAATGAAATGGTGACGCTGTACATAAAATACCATCACAATAACGTCAGCGACGGTTCATTCAACGTCGGCTCGGGTTATGTTTATACCGATTGCGAACCCGAAGGGGCGCGCGAATGGTTCCCCTGCTGGGACAGGCCGTCAGATAAAGCGACGTTCGACATAAAAGTAAAGGTTCCTTCAAATGTAAATATCGGCTCCAACGGCAGACTCGCGGATTCGGTAGTGAGCGCCGATACTATCTGGTATCACTGGATTAGCCGCGACCCGCTTTCGACATATCTCGCGGTGCTTACGGGTAAAACGGGATACAACGTCAGCATTGTCTGGTGGCACAAGATTTCAAACCCGAACGACAGCATTCCTATCCGCCTGTATTATTCAACAGGCGAGAATATCGCCCCGACAAGGGATGCAATTGCCGATATGACAACGTATTATTCACAGATGTTCGGAGAGCATCCTTACGAAAAAAACGGATTCGCCTCGGTTTCAAGTTACGGAGGCGGCATGGAAAACCAGACGCTTACGACAATCTCGCCGAGCTGGAGTTCCGTTAACTATCTGATTTCGCACGAGTACGGACATCAGTGGTTCGGAGATTTGATTACATGCGGAACATGGGCCGATATATGGCTCAACGAAGGATTCGCAACTTATCTCGAAGCGCTGTATTATGAACACACATCCGGTTACGCGGCTTATAAAAACAGTATTGTGGGAAATGCAAATTCTTACATGGGAAGCAACCCCGGCTGGCCGATTTACAATCCGTCATGGGCAATTACGACCCCGCCGGTCGGAACACTCTTCAATGGAGCGATTACGTACGACAAGGGCGCGTGCGTTCTTCACATGCTGAGATACACAATAGGCGATTCGCTTTTCTTTGCCGGACTAAAAGCGTATGCTACCGATACGGTTAACTTCAAATTTAAAAACGCGGTTACGGACGACTTCACCGCGAAGATGAGTTCTGTCGCGGGACAGGACCTGACATGGTTCATAGAGGAATGGGTCAAACAACCGAATCACCCGGCTTACCAGAACACTTACGGAATCTCAAATCTTGGAGGCGGAAGTTGGAGAGTGAACTTTAAGGCTTCTCAGACTCTGAGCAACACCACATTCCATAAAATGCCGATAGTGATTAAAGTCTCTTTTACTTCAGGAAGCGACTCTCTTATAAGAGTGATGAACGACGTAAACAACCAGACGTTTTTGTTTACCTTCAACAGGCAGCCCACAGCAGTCGTGTTCGACCCGAACAACGATATCGTGATTAAAACGGCGACGCTTACGGTCGGCGTAAATAACCTCGAAAATGAAGTTCCGAAAGATTTTTCTTTAGAGCAGAATTTTCCGAATCCGTTTAATCCGGAAACAAGCATTAAATTCGGCATTCCGAAAAACGCCTTTGTTACGCTGAAAATATTCGACGCCACAGGCAGGGAAATCGCGGCGCTGCTAAATGAACAGCGTTCTGCGGGCGTATATACCGTGGAATGGAAAGCCTCGTCCTATCCGAGCGGTGTGTATTTCTATACGATAAAAGCAGGCGAATTCAGCGAAACGAAAAAGATGCTTCTCGTAAAATAATATTTTCAAAATGATAATCCTCCGCGCATAAGCGGAGGATTATTTTAAAATATTAAAGCCATGATAAAAAAACCCGAAGCAATGCCCGACTATTGCAGGTATTACGTTAACCTCGCGAAGGAAAACGACCTGATAGAATCTCTAAAGAACAGCAGGGACATGACCGTAAAACTACTGTCGTCCGTGCCGCATTCGAAGGAGAATTACAGTTACGCGCCCGGCAAATGGACTGTTAAACAACTTGTAAGCCACCTCGCCGACTGCGAAAGGATTTATCTTTACAGAGCGCTCAGGTTTTCGAGAAGAGACGACACGCAGCTTCCCGGCTTTGAAGAGGACGATTACGCGAAATACGCGAACACCGAAAACAGGACACTGAAAGACCTGACGGAAGAATACAAACTCGTCAGGGAATCGGGAATAATCCTTTTTGAACACATAACGGAAGAAATGCTTGACTTCTCGGGCGTAGCCAACAATGTTTTTTATTCTCCCAGAAGTCTCGGCTGGATGGCGGCAGGGCATAACATTCATCACTGCAATATGCTAAGAGAAAAATATTTGTAATGATTGATTTTCATTTCAACAAAGAGGATGGTATAATATACGCGAAATCAACCGGGGAAATCACCCTGGAGCAGATGATTGATGCCCGGGAAAAGGTTCTTGCCGCTGAGGATATTCCGCATGATTTGAGGATTCTGGAAGACGCTACAGAGGCCGTAATCAGTTTCTCCATGGCAGAACTCCGGAAGTTGAGAGAGTTTGCCGGGAATCAACCCCCTAAATATAATTTCGTTGGACATGCCGTAATAATGAATTCCCCAAAGGGCGTCGCGTTCGGAATGTGGTTCAATGAACACAGCCGCCGCATGAATTATAAGGTCAAAATATTCCAAACCCGCGAAGCCGCGCTTAAATGGCTAAATGTCGCTAATTAATTTATAAACACATTTTCAGATTTTATTCTCACGGAAACCCCAATCGGATGGCGGAAGGAAATAGCATTCACCGCCGCAGCATGCTGAAAGAAAAATATTTGTAGGATATTAATTCAAAAAAACCGCAAAACATAATTTAAGATTGTGGTGATATAATTATTCATTAGATTTAATGATGCTCATTTTTTGCTGATTTAATCTGGTCGATTAATTTGTTTATAATATCGCTGTTACATTTTGCGCTAAGATTAAATAAAAATGCTTCCTCCTTGCTTTTTCCTCCTAATTTTTCGCATAAACTCAAAGCAATATATATAAGCGAACGATTTTCCGGAGAATTAATATTATTTGTTATATAGAATTCTATATCGGCTAACAGGGTTTCGTCATATTTATACTTTCCATAATCCCTGTCATAATAGCTTTGGACAAGGATTCTGCCCGCATAGGCCGAATTAGGATAATTGTATAAAAACTCGACCGCTTTATCTGTTAATGCGATATTGTCTTCTTTTGTTTTTCTTCTATTCTTAAAAATGTTATTATAATTTATAAAATACTGAAAATCATTGAAGGCCGCTTCCTCCTGTCCTGCGGGGCTTTCAATAATATAATTGATTGTGTTTGATTTTATAACGCCGTATTTCTCGTTTTTAATTATTCCGCGCGCGGTATATTTACCCTTAGGGAAATAAGCATACAAAGGAGAACCTTCGCTTCCGCGCAACGCGCTTACGCAGGATGTCATTTCTTTCGACTCACCGGGATTTATTTTTGTATAATATTTTATACCCGTTGATGTACCCCCGTATGGAATCGGTGAAGAATCGCCATTCGAAATTTCCGCGTCAAAAGCCAAAGTTCCGTCTTCGAAATTCAAAATTGAATCTGTACTGTTCCCCTTGTTTTCAACAATGAATTTTATGTAGACCGGTTCCCCGAGTATGTAACGTTGTTTTGAGGAGGATATAGAAAACTCGAAATTTGATGTTAGGGGTTTTCTCGCGCATGCCGTGTAAACAACCATACACAGGACAACAATGGCAAAAAGGCCGGAAAAGTACCGAAGTTTATCAAAAATCATAAAATATATATTTTGTAAAGTAAACGACCCGAAATTTTATAAAGCTCTTATTTCAAAGTTCCTTTCATCAAAAAAATAAAATCATCAGTATCGTAAAGAACAAATAAGTGGTTGTCGAATATTTTAAAATCTCTGGCAACAGAATTTATTAATGCGCCGTTAAATCTGAACTCTTTGCTGAAACGGATTCCGTTCCAGTGAAACAGGTATTGAGGATAACTATTTACGGAATTTCCAGCGATGTATCCGTTTAAAGCGAAATTGTTTAACCCTGCGCCTCCGGCGTAATCAATTTTATCGATTCGAAACGGAAGAAAATCAAAGACCTTATCAAAGTTATTGTTGTTGAAAATATATACTCCGTCGTCTTTTCCCTGAATGGTTCTATTTATTTTAAATGCGTACAGCGAATATTCCATTTTGAAAGGAATCAAACCGGAGACGAGTAAGTCTTCATAATAATACGCACTTGTCCATTGCGAACCGTTGAATTTAAAAACAGCGTGTCTCGGCGGTTCATTGCCCGAAATTGAATAATGAAGAAGTTCCGCGGAGAAATTGCTGTTCCCGTCGTAGAAAAAGTTTCTTATTCTATATGATGTGTCGGTTTTAAAATGCGTATAGTTGAAACCGTCATACTTGATAATATCTCCTTTACTGGAACCCAGCCATATGTTTCCGGATTTATCTGAGGAAATGCACTGTATGCTGTATACCGGGAAATATACGGGAATCGAATCCAGTTTTAATATTAGTTTCTGAAAGACTCCCCCGTTTAACACATAGGCGGCGGGACATACTTTAACTCCGTCATAAGTGTATCCGCCTAAAAAAATGTTGTTATTTTCGTCCCTGAAGTATGATTCAGCAAACATTGATTCATCCGGAAAATCCAAATACGAATAAACCCCGTTATGGTATTGCAACAGCCATCGCCCCTGTAATATTATATAGTTGCCTGTGTCGGTTACGCACAACCCCAAACCGTTGAGACCGAGCGTATCGATTTTCCAGGAATACCTTGCGCTGTCAAAACCGGAACCATAATAATTATTATCGGGACCGAAAATATCACAGGAAGAAACAGAAAGTAATGTTAGACCCGCTATTACAATAAAAACGTATGTTTTAACTAAATTATAATTCATAATTCGATGAACCGTCAAATTTAGTAAATCTAAATTTATCACATAAAACAAAACCGGTTTATAATAGAAGAGGTAACGAAACATAATGTTCAATAATGTAAAAATATCCGGCTTTGTGAAAAACTATTCTGTGTTTATAGCGAAATAAATTTATTGTAATTTAATCAGACAAGAACGCACTTGCAATGAATAATCGATACGATTTAGCAGTAAAAATCAAAAAACAGGTTTATGAATATAATAAACTGAAACGTTAAATATAATTTCGTGGGACATGCCGTAATAATGAATTTCCCAAAGGGCGTTGCGTTCGGAATGTGGTTCAATGAACACAGCCGCCACATGAATTATAAGGTCAAAATATTCCAAACCCGCGAAGCCGCGCTTAAATGGCTTAATGTCGCTAATTAATTTATAAACACATTTCCCGCTTTAAGTCTTCTTAGGACGGATAATTAATAATCCGTAAAACCCTAAAACCTTTAAATTTCAGCAAAAATAAGACACTTGCATTATATAACTGATATTAATATTTTAGTAAATTAGTAAATAACTAAATCTACTTATTAAGTAAAAATATATGAAAATTCCAACAGAGTTAAAACATAAGCCTGTAATTGTTTCCGAAGAATACGACCTTATTGACGGGCGTCTGGCTTACAAATCGGACACAAAAGGCCTGTCTCTCGGGTTAGCGCAGTGGAACGAGCGCGGGAAAGTAGATATTTCAGCCAAGGTTTGGAGACATACGGGCGAGAAGTGGTCGCGGCAGTCTGAAGAAATGCCTTTGCACAGAGCGCTTGATCTTGCGATTTTAATTTGCAAGACAAAATTGATTTTTAAGGAAAGGTACAGAAAGAACGAAAAGGATTATCCGAAGTTTCCGCTTCTCGACAGAATCGGACTTCAGGGCGGAGCGATGAATGTTTCGATTTGCGTGGATAACGAACACATAGAGGAAGACCTCGACCTTTTCGATAAGTGTCTCCGTGAGGACGATGAACTTATAAGCGAAAGGCTAAGGACTCTTATGAGGATATTAAAAGAACTCGAGTACTAAACTTGCCGAAAACGGAAAATCAAAATTTACACTTTAATTTGACGAATTGAAAATTTAAATTATTCTGTCAATGAAAGCGTATGAGAATTTCCGTCAACAGAAAGGCTGTCAGGATTTATCCTGATTCTAAGCGGGTCATTACCAGATTCTTTGACCACGGCGAAGTAATAGCCCGTTCAATCGTGAGCAAGATTGAAGGGCTGAGCGAAGCCGAAGCCGAAAAATCGCTCAACTTTATACTCAGGGAATTTTCTAAACGCCACAGAAACATCACGCAGATTTTTCTCCTCAACTATTCGAAGATGTATCACCACCTCGGAAAGTCGTTAACAAACGGGGATATGACATTTTCAAAGAAACTCCTTACCGGTTCGTATTTCACCATGGAGTATTCAATAGAATCCGCCGCGCTGTTTAATCCCTCAATCGTCGAGCACCCCGACCAGAGCGGTCTCGAAGAAGGCCAGACGCGCGTCATCGTCAGTTTCAGGGCTACAGGGGAAAGTCATATTTCGTCTATTGTTTTCAGAAGCGGTATAATAGACAGGGATTATAATATTATGCTTGACCCGAGAGGAAATTACGTAAGCGAAGCCGAAATTATAAAAGGATACGAATATAACAGAAATGAATTTCTGGCGATACTCGAAGAGCACGGCATACACAACGATATTTCCGTGAAAATACTTAATGAACTCGGAGAAAGTTTTTATTATACGGAACTTAAGGAAATCGTAAAATCGGAACAGGATAAACACGACCTTAACCTTGACCAGAAAAAAACGCTCAAGGAAATGATGTGGCTCGCAAGGTCACATTATGAAATTGTATTCTCGCTTGATACCGATATATCTGAAAGAGTCATATTTCCGATTTCAAAAACGGAAAGCAACGGCATCGAAGACGCAAGGTTCGTGAAGTTTACTGATGATGACGGCGATTCGGTTTATTACGCGACTTACACTGCATACGACGGATACACAATACTGCCGAAACTGCTCGAAACTAAAGACTTTTATCATTTCAAAAATCTTCCGCTGCACGGCGAATGCACGAAAAATAAAAACTTCGCGTTGTTTCCGAAAAAAGTAAACGGTAAATACGCCATGCTTTCACGGCTCGACGGTTACCGCCAGTATATTATGTTCTCCGATAATATTACAATCTGGGAAACCGCTTCCATATTACGTGAACCGATGTATGACTGGGAACTCATAAAAATCGGCAACTGCGGTTCGCCTATTGAAACGAAAGAAGGGTGGCTTGTTATTACCCACGGAGTCGGCCGCATGAGAAGATACTGCATCGGAGCGATTCTGCTCGACCTGAAAGACCCTTCGAAAGTAATTGGCAGTCTGAAAGAACCGCTTATTGTTCCCAATGAAGACGAAAGAGAAGGGTATGTACCTAACGTTGTGTATTCATGCGGTTCAATGCTTGTAAAGGAGGTGCTTGTAATTCCTTATGCCATTTCGGACTACGCTTCTTCGTTCGCCACAGTGAACCTTGATGTTGTTTTAAAGAACATGAATTGAAATGATTTTATTTTTCATATTCATGCTCGAATTCAAATGCCCTCATCAGTGTCAGGTGAGATATCAGGTAAGCGATAGAACTCTCCGCTCCCTGATTCCTGTTTAAACCGTATTCTTCAAGTCCGTCCGCGCATCCGCCTGTTTCATAATCGTAAACAGGAAGCCCGAGTTCGTTTTTTCCGAGAAACCACATGAAAGTAATGAACATCTGCTCCGGGTATTTGTGATTTCCTGTAACCATGTACGCTTCGAAAAGCAGCATTATCATTCCCATGGCTTCGACCGCCTGCTGAGCGAATTCGGCGCGAACGCCTCCTTTCGGATACCAGCCCCGGCTTCCAACCGGTTTGAAATATCCCGCGCCGAGCGTGACGCTTACAAGAAAATCTGTTGACTCCACGGCTGTTTTCAGCAATACGCCGTCGTTCGTGATTCCCGCCGCGCGGAACAACGCGAGAGGAATAATCGCGTTGTCATACGTCAGTTCGTTTTCGAACCATTCCCAGCCCTTAACGGAATTATTTTTATACATTGCCGCGAGTTTCCCGGAAAGAGAACGGATTAAACGTTCCTCATTCTCGCCGGAGGCGTGTTTTTGTACGTAATATGACAACCCAATCAATGAATTCGCGATACCTCTCGGGTAATTAAGGCTCGATATTTCCTTTAAGGATTCTCTGAAAATATCGAAAGCGGCGTCGTGATAGGAATTGTCAGGCGCGTTTAGTATCAGATATCCGAGCGCCCAGATTGTCCTTCCGAAACAGTCCTCCGAGCCTTTTGAATCGAGGAATGTTCTGTTGAATGCCAGGAAATTCCTGAAAGTGCCGTCATCATTCTGCATATAGTGTACAAAACTTAGATAGACCGGCATTAGCGAAAGTGCTTCGCGTGATTTGCTGATATGATGTGCCATCGCGGCCATCAGAAGCGCGCGGGCGTTATCGTCAAGACAGTATCCTTCTTTCAGGTTCGGAATTCCGAATTTCGCGTGCTGGACTATACCCGTATCATCAGTGAGGCGTCTTATGTGTGAAAGATTGAATTCCGGCAGAAGCATAGGGTCCAGCGATGTCTTTCTTTTATAGGGCACGTAACGGAAACTTTCTTTTGCCGATTTAGCCGTCATGATATATCTGGCGCCGATTTTCGGCCATTTTAATTTCTGCCCGTACTCGAAAGCGGCTTCGCGCAGTTTTTCGATCTTATCCCTGTTGTCAAGAAGGTCGAGAAGTATGTTTCCGAGTTGAACATGGTTGCGGAAATCAAAAAGCACACCGCGTCCGTCTGAAAGCAGTTCAACGGCGTGCCAGTACGGCGTTGATATCACAGCGGTGCCCGCGCCTACGGCGTATGAAAGCGTACCGCTCGTAATCTGCGCTTCGTTCAGATAAGGCGTAATATAAATATCAGCGGCATGAAGATATTCCATCAACTGCTCTTCGGGCACGAAATTTTCATAAAAGTAAACGTGATTCTCGAGTCCTTTTTCCTTAACGAGCCGCCGCAGGGATTCGCGGTACTCCTCGCCGTGTTTTACGAGAACCTTCGGATGTGTTTTGCCGAGGACGATGTAAAGCACGTCATTGTGCTTTTCGACAACCCGCGGCAGGGCTTCTATGACCGTTTCGATTCCCTTATTCCTGCTGAGCAGTCCGAAAGTAAAAAGCGTAGTCTTATTCGAAAAGTTGTATTTTTCCCTGACTGTTTCCCTGTGAAGTATCCTGCTTACAGGAACACCGTGTTCGATTATTTCTATTTTCTCTTCAGGGATGCCGTACACTTCAGTGAGAAACTTTACGGCTTTGCCGCTCATCACAACCACCTTAAACGCTTTTTTCCCGAGTTCCTGTACGATGGTTTTCTGTATGTGAGTCGGCTCGCGCAATACGGTGTGAAATGTAACGATGAGAGGTATTTCTATTCTTCCGGCGAGCGACAGAATGTACACGCCGCTTTCACCGCCGAAGATTCCGAATTCATGCTGTATTAAACATGCGTCGGCTTTGTTATGATTGATAAACCGCGCCGCTTTCACATAATCCCTCTGGCTGTTTTGATTTACGACAAACGCCACTTCATCCGGATAATGATATCCGTTCAGAGAATCGTTGACGGCAATTACGTAAAGATTTGGAAAAAGGTCGTTGTAACCGAAATTGCCGGCTACAGCCTTCATAAGGTTATTTGTAAAGGTTCCTATTCCGCATTTCTGCGGCGGATATGTTCCTACGAACGCGAGTTTCATGATATATCACAAACTACTTTTAATTTTTCAGGGATACAGGTTGTGTAATTCAGAATTTACCGCGGCAGCCGGACCGAGAACACGGACTCCTGGAAAGTATGTTTAATGAAATATATGAAATAAGATGTAAAAATCTACATGATTATTACGGGTACAAACCTTTAAAAACTGCGGGATTTATCAATAATGCGTGGTGGCGTCCCAGACAACTTTCTTCTTGGTTTTCCTGAATACGCTTACCGACCTTATTATCGCGAAGAAATTTATGAACGTGTCTATACCGAGCCTGAACAGACTTGCCGCGGCATAACGGAATCCGTACCAGTTGTACGTGAAAACAAAACGATGAAATCCTTTTGATACCATGAACACGAGATTGAACATCATCAGCGACATAAGCACGGGTGATAACTTACCGCTGAGAAGCGTGTTGTCAAAACCGAGCGCAGTGCCCGCGGCGAGATATATGAAATATCCGAGTACAATGTATGACAGAAAAGTCGACATAAAACTTAAAAGCGGTTTTCTGTCGCGGAACATGAAGTACTTGGTGGTAAGGTTGCCTTTCCATTTGTGCGCTTTCCAGTTCTGAAGGCAAATGCCCGCAATCCATCTTGACCTCTGTTTGACGGCTGGCCAGAACTTATTCGGAAAGAATTCGGCTGTGGCAATTCTTGTCGAATTCCTTTCTCCGTCGAGTTTGACATTGAAGAACCCCGTCTTCAGCCCGAGTTGATAAAAACGCAGCCCGAGTTCGTAATCCTCTGTAAGGTTTTCGTCGTTGAAAATTCCCTCGGTCTTCTTCCCGGGACGAAGGACAACGGGCTCGTCTTCAAAGCCTGATTTTCCAGCCTTTACATTTTCCTCCGAAGCCGGATTTCCCGCGGTGCTGCTGATTCCCGCTATGTATTTGCCTAAAAGCGTTTCAGCGTTTTCAAGACTGCCGTCTGTGTGCGTTGATGATTTTATTTCGTTGTACGGGCCGAGATCGTAGCCGAGTTCCCTGTCAAATATATCAATAAGTTTTCTGAATAGGTCGCCGCTCCGGCTATTATCGCTTTCCGCACCTTCGTACGCGCTGTAGTCGGAAGTATTTCTCTTAAGATTTGTCGAATCTCCTGAAGAAACAGATTTATTTCTGCTGTCTTTGCTGATTTTCTGCTGTGAACTCAAAACTTACCCTTTATTATTTAAAACTTCTATTTAGTACTTAAAAAATTTGTTCTTTGAAAATGTGTTGCTGCCGCCCGCGAGTGTAATATCAGTTTTCAGGGAAACGGCCATGTTCGTTGGCGTCTTTCCGTCTTTTTCCTTTGCGGCTGTTGATTTCGCAGGCCCGGATAATCTGCCCGCTTCCGTGTTTGTTTCCTTTGTCACGCCGGCGATTACTGAATTGTCCGTTCCGTTAAAAGAACTTCCGGCGTACACAAACAGCGCTCCCGCGGACAGTACGAATATTATAAACACCGCCGTGTAGGCCAGTATGACTCTTTTTGTTCCGGATATATCCGATGAAGGTTTTTCATTCAGAGTCTCAAAAGGATTTTCCGTATATTTCGTATTGTTAAAGTACTCCGCGGCGCCGGAATGTTTTTCCGTATTGCCAAAGTATTCATCCGTTGTTTCCACATTTCTTCCGAACCTGTCTTTGAAGTTGTCCTCATTTGTTAGACCGCTTACGGCTTCTTTCATGCTGTTCTGTTTTTCGATGCAGTACATTGATTTTCTGTGGAAACCCATACCCGTTCCAGAAAAAGGCATGAACGTTTTCATTTCCTGTCTGATTATCATATCTTTCGTGTGCGTTTCGGCGAAAGCATCGCAGTATGTTCTGTGTATCATGTTTCCCAGATTGCTCTTGATAGGAACTACGGGAATTTGAATACCGTGATAACCCCTGTAGCCGATTAGGAAATTATAGAGTTTCAGCGAACGGGGATGAATGAAATCTTCCGCGTCGTGCACGAGAAGAATCTCGAACTCTCCGAATTGTTTCTCGAAATCGCATACCGCTGTATACATATTGTTAAGGTTGTCCGCCTTCGTGGTCGGACCGTCCTGCGGATTGATTACCATCTTAACGCGTCTGTCGGTTTCGGATATTTTGCTTACCACGTCAATAGTTTTCCGGTCGTTCGGGTAAACCCCGACAAATATCCTGTAATTTGAGTAACGCAGGTTTTTAACGGCAAAACTCAAAGTGCGGCCTATAACGCCCGATTCGTTCCAGGCTCCGAGAATTATCGCAATCGGCTTTTCGGGTTTGTCGTACATTTCGGAAAAATCCGGCAGCGACGCCCTGTGCCTTCTCTTAAGCACCCAGTACATCAAGTCGACGTATAAATCGTCAATACCGCTGATTGCGAGCATAGCTGCCGCAATCCATATTAACACATGGAAAATTTCAAAAAGCATTTGTCTGAATTTTAATTTGATCTCGTCACGGCCATAAACTGTTCATAGCAGGAATGCCGTGATTACGCTCTGCCGGTTTAACTATTGAGAAAAGTGTTAAGAAGTGATTTTTTGTCGTGTAAAAATATTCCCTTAACCTTTACTTCTCAATTGCATACAATAATGGCAGTAAAGCAATTGTTTTTCGTGAAGTAAATTGCATGTATTACCCTTTACCTTAATCTGTACCTGCAATATATAAAAAATTTTCTGCCTATAAAGTTCCGAAACCGCTTAAAATCTGATATCGCGGCGTTGTTACCCTTTTAAACGACAAAATGAAGATAAACGAAAATATTTTTTTGACGTCGTTTTGAAGGAATAAAAAAAGCGGAACAGTGTTCCGCTTTTCATATCAATGTATAATTTTTCTGTCAGTTCTTCTTGATTGGTTTTGTCGCTTTCCATCTTCCGTTCATGCTGAGTCCGAAGTTTGAACCTGACCATTCTCCCGTAATTGTATAATTTCCGCCGTCGGGTTTTACGGTGCCTGTAAAATGATACTTCGTCATCATGTATGTTGTGCTCGCCTCGAGATTTCCGTCGTTGAATTTGAAATTAAGAGGCGGCGGCGGCATCGTTCCGCCTTTAGTCGACATCTTCGCGTATATTTCGTTTTCGGATACGAGAGTTACCGTCATGCTCATCGGAAGAAACTCCCCTTTGCCCGTTAGCATTGCATCCTTGATTTTCTTCTCGGCCATTTTTATCGGCGTGCTCCATGAATCCCAGCATGTGCCTCCGTCCCATTCGCCGACAAGGTCTTTCGCTTCAATCTTGCCGCCGACAAGAATAGTCTTGCACGATTTAGTGTCGAGCCGCGTGATTTTTACTGTGATGATTGTTTCGGGTTTTGGTATTGTCAGAGACCATGTTGCCGAACCCGCTGAAGAAAGTTCCTTTCTTTTTTCTCCACCGAGAGCATAATCACCGCCCGAGCATTCTATCTCAAGCATCGTTCCTTTGTCGCTTACGGATTCCAGAATCGCGGTTACCTTAAATTCTGGAGACGCGCCTTCCGATTTCAGTTCAACGGTC
>JAJTBN010000187.1 GCA_021286895.1 Bacteroidota bacterium
ACTTCCGAAAATCATCGTGCCGAGCGGTTTGCTGTTCTTCTTTGACCAGAATACACCGACCGCGAGACCTGCAAGAATCAGCAGCAGTCCCACGACATTAACCGTCAGGTTATTTCCGAACACTGACGAGATAAGAAGCGGAGTATATTTGATTATTGCGGGATAGGCGATGAAGTTAAGAGCGACGCCGACAATGAATACCCAGTAGAAAGAACTTTTGTTGAAGATATCTTTCTTTCTCATGAGCACCATGAAGACGATGCTGACGATTAGAAGTATGACCTTGAAAGATGTATCGTAAGATTTGAACTCTTCCGGAGTCGGCGGAGTATTTGAAGTCTCTTTAGCCCAGAGTACGAAAGCGACTGCGACGAGTATCACCATGTGAATCAGCGCAATCTTTGCGGTCTTCCTGGCTATTTCTTCGTCTTTGACGTAGCGCCTGAGGACGTAGAGCATGCCGAGCGAAAGCGCGGCAAGAACACTCATAAGGTGAACGCCCGGGGAGAGGCCGATTATAAAAGCCACGAGGAGTAGAATCCTGTCCGAGCCGGGTTCATCCGCTTTATCGTACCAGACCATAAGGAGCCATATCATGAGCGTATAGAGAAATGTACTGAATCCAAAAACGTTTGATTCGGTACCATTGAACCAGAACGTATCGCCGAAGGCGAGTGAGAACGCGCCGATAGCGGCTGCTATTCTCGTTATGATTTGTTCGGTAAGGTTGTCACCGTAGTTTTTCCTGTAGTTGTTAATCAGCCTGACCGCCACGAGATACAGGAACAGAACGGAGAACGCGCTTGTGATGACTGTAAGAGAGTTAATCCGGAATCCGATATCCTGCGCGAAAGGAAAGAGAGCCAGGAATTTATTAACGAGCAGGAAGAGCGGCGCTCCCGGCGGATGCGTAACCTGCAGAAGATTCGACGCGGCTGCAAGTTCGCCGCAGTCCCAGAATGATAATGACGGCTGAACCGTCATGAACAGAACAACAACCGATACGGCATATACAACAAATCCCGTTATCAGGTGAAACAACCTTTCAGGTTTCATATAATATCTTATTTGGAATTTTTAATTATTATGCAAAATACATTAATAGAGCAAAGACTTCAATTATAATAAATTTCACATTTATTATCTGTTTACTGCATTAATTGCCTGCCCGGGATATCTGGGACCCTTCGTCATTCCCTGAGGAATGTTCTTATTCAGCATATCAATTTCTTCGTTTGTCAGTGCGACGTCAAGTGATTTTATATTTTCCTCAAGATATTTTATTCTCTTGGTTCCGGGAATCGGGACGATGAAATCTTTTTGCGACATCACCCATGCAATCGCAACCTGCGCTGGCGTGCAGTTTTTGGCTTTCGCCATTTCTTCGACAATGTTCACAATCTTAACGTTTTGTTCGAGGTTTTCGCCGCTGAACCTCGGTTGAGTGCGTCTGTAATCGTCTTCAGGGATATCGGCTGAAGATTTGAATCTTCCTGAGAGGAATCCTCTGCCGATGGGAGAATACGCGACGAAAGTAATTCCAAGTTGATTGCATAGTTCAAGATGTTCGGCTTCAGGGTCCCGTGTCCAGAGCGAATATTCCGTCTGAAGCGCGCTCACGGGATGTACCTTGACGGCGCGTCTAATAGTATCGGGAGCGGCTTCGGAAAGGCCTATGTATCTAACCTTGCCTTCCTTGACGAGTTCCGACATAGCGCCGACTGTTTCTTCAATCGGTGTGTTGGGGTCGACCCTGTGCTGGTAATAGAGGTCGATTACTTCGACGTTAAGTCTTTTCAGGCTTGCCTCGCAGCATTTCCTGACGTATTCGGGTCTGCCGTTGACGCCGAGAAAACTTCCGTCTTCGCCGCGGACGTTTCCGAATTTAGTAGCGACGACTACTTTGTCACGTATATCTTTGATTGCCTTGCCGATGAGGATTTCATTTTTCCCTACGCCGTACATATCGGCTGTGTCGAGGAAGTTAATCCCGTGTTCGACGGCTTTGTGAATTACCTTTATCGATTCAGCGTCGTCGCCTTTGCCGTAGAATTCCGACATGCCCATACAGCCGAGGCCGATAGCCGATAATTCTATATCGCTGTTTCCGAGTTTTTTAAATTTCATATAGATTTAATTTTAATTTTTTTGAAACCGATTAATATTTGAAATATTTTATTAAAAATACAGACTTAAATTAGACTTAACCATTTTGATATAATTGTTTACTTTTACTTATTGCCCCGTTAGGCTAATGGATAAACCGTCAGATTCCGGTTCTGGCTTTGGAGGTTCGAATCCTCCACGGGGCACTCTTTTCAATTATCAATTAGCATTTAACAGTTAACAATTAGAGCCCTGATTGACAATTACTAATTAAAGACTTCTGAAAAACTACGTAATATAAGTTTGTCATCCCGGCGAAGGCCGGGATCCATAACAGAAATGCGCTTTTTGTTGCTGAGGTTTTCACAAGATAGGGTTTTTCAGAAGTCTCTAAATACAAATAACTAACTACAAATGAAAACACTTTTACTAATCGACATACAGAATGACTATTTCTCCGGCGGCGCGAATCCGCTTTCCGGCGCGGAGAAGTCCGCGGAGAACGCGGGAAGGATACTTGCGAAATTCCGCGCGGACGGACTTCCCGTTATTTTCATAAAGCATTTGTCAGTGAGGCCGGGTTCAACATTCTTTCTGCCTGAAACGGACGGCGCGGAGATTAATGATGCTGTAAAACCGCGCGCAGATGAGACGGTGATAGAAAAACATTTCCCGAACTCATTCAGGGAAACGGGGCTAAAAGAGTTTCTGGATTCACATGGAATAAAAGAGATTGTTGTCTGCGGAATGATGACTCACATGTGCGTCGACGCGACCGTGCGGGCGGCGAAGGATTACGGCTACGACGTAACACTTATACACGACGCATGCGCGACTAAGGATTTGATGATTGACGGGGTGACGGTGAAAGCCTGCGATGTGCATAATTCTTTTGTTGCCGCCATGAATTATTACTACGCTGAAGCGGTGACAACGGATAAATATTTAAATCAATAACGCATATAAAGCAGACCGGCTTTAAACCTGCTGAATGCAAGAAATTTCCGAAAGGGAATCTTCGGCTGCACTATCAAAGGATTTGATTTTAATTCTTCGCTTCCGGGAAAAACTCTTCATGAATCGCGTTCACTACCTCGTTCAGTTCGTCTTTCGGGACTATGATATAAATCGCGACTTCCGAGGCGCCTGCTGACGCCATTTCGACGTTTACTTTTTCTTTAGAAACCGCGCTCAGTATACGAGCGAATATGCCGCGTTTTCTAACGAGTCCTTCGCCGATAACGGCGACAAGCGCGATATTCCTGACGAAGTCGATTTTCTCGATTATTTTGCCCTTGTACTTGTTGAGTATTTCGTAACTGAGTTCGGCGTCTTTATTTCCTATAATCAGATTTATGGTTGTCTGAGAACTGACAGTCGCGAAAATATTTATATTTTCCGCTGAAAGCGCGTTGCTGAATTTCCGTATAAGCCCCGGTTTATAGCCGATGCCCGTTCCGTTTATGCGTATCATGGAAAGGCTTTCATTTTGCGAAACGCTCTTGATTATATTTTCTTCGATATACGCGTCATGCCCTATCTGAGTGCCGCCGCATTCCGGACAAGAAATGTTTTTTACAAAAATCGGAATCTCCGCTCCCGCTACCGGTTCGATTGTAAGGGGATGCAGGACGCGTTTTCCGAAATAGACGAGTTCCGCTGCCTCGAAGTAAGAAAGTTTTTCGATTATCCGTGCATTCTTAACTTTCTCTGGGTCGGCGCTCATGAACGCGGTGCCTGATTTCCAGATTTCGAGCTGTGAGGCTCCGAATCCGTACGCAAGCACGGCCGCGGTATAGTCGCCTCCGCCTCTTCCGAATGTAGTTACTTTTCCTTCCGGTGTACTGCCGAAGAAGCCTGTGAAAATCGGAATAATTTTATCGTTTACGATTGAATGGGCTGTGAAATTAAAATTGCGTTTAAAGTCTTCGAGATTAACTATGGCGCTTTCAAAATTTTCATCCGTGACAAGTCCGATTTTATCTGTCTCGATAATCTTCGAATTGCAGCCGTTGTCTTCGAGTACGCCCGATAGAATAATCGCGGCAATTCTCTCGCCGTAACTTAATATATACGCGCTGACGGCGTCCGTAATCTCTTCCGTATAAGCCACGCCGTAAAGGAGTCGTTCGGCTTTTTTAATCTGAACTGTAATTTCCTGTATAGTCTTATTGAAGACTTTATCGTTCTTTATCGCTTCCTGAGCGATGTTGTAATGCGTTTCGGTAAGGATGCTTATTGTATCGCTGACGTTGACTTCCTTGCCCTTTGCTTTTTCGATGCCCTCGATAAGAAGGTCGGTCATGCCGTCGAAAGCCGGTACGACTATGATGGGAAAGTCCTTTTCGGACATTATAATGCTGACGGTTCTGAGCAGGTTCTCTTTACTGCTGATGCACTCGCCGTCGAATTTAATTACTTTCAGTTTCTGTTGATTCATTATCCAATGTATTAATTGATTCAGAACATATCTATCAGTTGTACAAAAATATTCCGAAATTAATTAAAATATCATTCAAAATAAAATGCATAGACGGAAAAACAAGTGCTAATAATGAATTTTCGCTTGAAGAGGGGCAATATCATGTTAATTCGCAAAACAAAACATTAATTTTGACGTATATAAATCAAATGAGCGGCGAAAATAGAAATACTAACGAACCCGGGCTGGGCAGGACAATAAAGGAAGACCTGTACGAAGACAGCCTTTTCAAGAATTTCTACAGAGATATAAAGGAACTGAAGGAATTTTACATAAGCGCGGAGAAGAAGAAAAAACTCGAAACGATGAATCCTTTCAAGAGGGCGTTTTTTCTTACGGTATGGATACTTAAAAGCATGATACTGAAACTTACTCCCACGAGGAGGCTTCTTCTTCTTATCGGCGTGATTCTTATAATCATCTCAGGCAGTTTTGGCATATCGCTTGCCGATTCCGATATACGCGTTTCGATGAGCCGCGGGCTGATTGGCGGGGCGATAGTAATCGTAGTGCTGATGCTGGAGTTAAAGGACAAACTTCTCGCGCGCGACGAACTTGAAGCGGGACGAAAAGTTCAGCAGGCGCTTATGCCGGAACAGAATCCTTACGTCGAGGGTTGGAGTGTTTGGCTTTACTCGCGCTCGGCGAACGAAGTATGCGGCGACCTTGTCGATTTTTTGAATATAAGCGAAGAACGCACCGGCGTTCTGATGGCTGATGTCGCAGGTAAGGGACTCAACGCGGCTCTTCTGACAGCGAAACTACAGGCAACCATACGTGCGCTCGCGCCCGATCATGACGCGGTGAATCTTGTTACTAAGGTCAACAGCATTTTTTACAGGGAAAACCTTAGGAATATTTTCGCGTCTCTGCTTTATTTTGACGTAACGAAGGGAAGCAATGAACTGCGGCTTGTAAACGCTGGCCACTATCCGGCTTACCACTGCAGGGGAAATCAGATAAAAGAATTTGAAAAGGGCGATATCGCGCTCGGACTGATGAAGAACGCGGTATATAAAGAGACCGTAGCCGAAGTTGAAACAGGCGACGTAATACTTGCATATTCGGACGGGGTTACTGAGGCGAGGAATCATACCGGCGAATTTTACGGCAACATAAGGCTGTCCAATCTTTTATGCGGAATCTCCAAACTTCCCGCCAATGAAATCGGAAATGGAATAGTAAAGGCGATAGATAATTTTATAGGCGATGTGAGACTGCATGACGATCTCTCGATTATAGTGCTGAAAAAACAGTGACCCAATGTCCCCCTTTGGAGTGGGTGGTCGCTTTAGCGACCGGGGGAGGGTCATTAAATTAAGAAACCCACCCCCGTCCGCCTTCGGCGTCCACCCCCGCCAGCGGGGGACAATGTTTCCAATCAACATTTAGCAGTTAACATATACTTTTCTATTTTCCATTTTCTATTTTCCATTTTCTATGTCATGTCCTAAAAAAAGTAGACAAAATAAATTAGTAGTAGTAGTAATT
>JAJTBN010000188.1 GCA_021286895.1 Bacteroidota bacterium
GAGGACTTTAGTCCTAAATAACATAAATTCTGTGGCTAAAGCCGGGTTTTATATTTTTCTTACACCCCACTCTTCAGAGTGGGGTTATGAGCATCGGAGATGACGGGCTTTAGCCGGCGAAGGAATTCTACTTCCGCGGCTAAACCCATTTTGATTTATGTCTTTACCCCACGCTGAAGCGTGGGGTTACAAAGAGCGCCAATACAGGATTTTTGTAACAAAAAGTCTGTTTCAAATGCGGAAAAAAAGCGTTAAATTGCATGCATTCAACACAGAGAGTTGCTCGAGTGGTTGAAGAGGCACGCCTGGAGAGCGTGTAAATGGGTAACCGTTTCGCGGGTTCGAATCCCGCACTCTCTGCGAATGACAAAACAAAACGGGATAAGCAATCTTATCCCGTTTTTATTTATACAGCGCTTTTTAGTTTTTCAGAGGGCTTGCGTTTGACCACAGGAAGTCGAATAGGATTCTGCACGCGTGCACCATTTCCTTATGTTCGATTGAAATTATCGTAAGTTCGTTTGGGTTGCCTACTGTATCCTGCAGAGGAAAAATCACGAGTCTTTCGTCGAACACCACCATTTTAATCGGGACGGTATCCGTCGCTTTCAGCTGAGCGCCGATTTTGGAGAGCGACTTGAACTGGTCTATGATGACCGCGGCTTCATCGAGTTCATGCGATTCGTATATTTTCCTGCTTCTCACACCGCGTTTAAGCATGTGTCTTTCTTCAATGAACTGCTGGTTGGCTCTCATGTTCGTATCGCAAACGTAAGGACCTTTTACCATTGAGAGCACTTCCGATTTGGCGCTTCTGAAAGCGTCAAGAATTCTTTTTTGCGCCTGGTCTTTATCCTTAACGACCTCGACGAATTCGAGCGGATTATCGAGAGACTTATTTTTTTCGAACACGGGATTAAAAAGCCTTGTAAGGTTTTCCGTCAGTTCGCTTTTCTTCTCGATTTCGCGCTGGTATCCCGCCTTATAATCCTCGAGCATTTTATGGAGGGCTTTTTTCGGCTCGACGGCCTCATAATATTTAACTTTGCCCGCACGTCTTTCGACGCATATACCCTTGTCAATCAACTTGAACAGCACTTCATATATTTTCGTGCGCGGAATTCCCGCGGTCTTCTGGAGTTCAGAACTCGTAAAGGCTTTCTTCGAAAGCAGAGTAATATACACTTTCGATTCTCTTTCGGTCAGACCCAGTTCCTGGAATTTCGGCAGCTGGCTTTTAAATTCTTTAAGCATACGGATTTAGTTTTTCGTAACTCCCCCTAAGGGTAACAACAAGTTAAATTAAATGCATTTTTCAAACAAGCATAAAAATCCGGACAACGGTGGAAACCGCGTGTTTCTCCAAATTGTATATTTTTTTTAGCGGGATTCTGTTAGTTTTAAAAAAATATGCTATGAAAAAAATTCTTGTTCCCGTTGATATACCCGGCGGCACTGTTCCCGCCATAAAATACGCTTCTGAGTACGCGTCCGCGAAGGGTGCGGCTGTATATCTTTTCCACGCGGCTCCTCTGCCTGATTTTTACGTATCGGACCTGGAGGATTATTCAAAGTATGAAAAGGAATTCAAGGCGGTAATAAAACGGATTCACGGAGCGGCTCTCGCGAAACTGCAGGATATAAAGAGCAGGTATTTCGACACTTCGGTTAAAGTTGTATGCAGGGCTGTGCTTGCCAGGAATGTTTACAACGAAATACTCGGATATTCGGAAGAACTTAAGCCTGAAATTATCATCATGGGGGAGGGCGACGGGAGCGGCAGAATAAAAATAGGCGCGAACACGGAGAGGGTAATACGTTTGACGAAGATACCCGTTTTGGTGGTGAAGAAGGAAGCGAAAGCAAAGGTGAAGAAAGTGGTATTCGCCTCGGAATTCAGGAAGAACGCGGCGGATGTTTTCAGGAAAATCATGGAGCACGTCGATTGCTCCGGAGTTCAGGTAAGGCTGCTGTACGTGAACACAAAATCGGATTTCGAGGAATACGACACAGTGAAAGAAAGAATCGAAAAATTCAAAAAGAATTTTTCGTGCGATTTCAGCATAGTGATACGGGCTGGAATAAGCAAGGAATCGTCGATTGTAAAGTACGCTGACAGCATAAGCGCGGACCTTATAGCGATGGGAATCAAGCGGAAGAAAAGCATATCGCTTTATTTCACGGACAGGGTAACCGAGGGAGTCATCAACATGACTGATATACCCGTGTTTGTAATCAACGAACAGGCCTGAAAACGATTGCAATAATTTCATTGCTACAACCGAAACAAATAGTTAGTTTTGCATATCTATCTCGTTCTTTTAAATAATTAAATCGGAGGTATAATTATGCCCACATGGGATACCGGTAATACCGGTTTTATGATCCTGGCGGCGAGTCTTGTAATGCTTATGACTCCCGGACTGGCGTTCTTTTACGGCGGACTTGTCGGAAGAAAGAACGTACTTGCAATCATGATACAGAGTTTTGTATCGATGGGTTGGACAACGGTTATCTGGTTCCTGTTCGGTTTTTCGATGTGCTTCAGCGGAAACTGTGTTGATGGTACTGATTTACTTGGTGGTATCGTCGGCAATTTCAACTGGGTTTTTCTACACGGTATAGATGTAACTACCAGTTCCGCAGTCGTAACGAATGCCGGACATATTTCCGTTTTCGGAAATCCGGGAATACCTATGCTGGTATTCTTCGCTTACCAGATGATGTTTGCAATCATCACACCCGCTCTTATCACGGGCGCATTTACCAACCGCGTAAAGTTCTCAGCGTATCTTATTTTCCTCACGCTGTGGCTTGTACTCGTCTATTTCCCGTTCGTTCACATGATATGGGGCGGCGGAATTTTATGGAAATGGGGAGTCAAGGACTTTGCAGGCGGTATTGTTGTACATAACATAGCGGGTATGGCCGCGTTAGCGTCAGTGCTTTATGTCGGCAAAAGGAAAGTAATTGATCAGGGTCTTCACAGCATTCCGTTGATTGCTCTCGGAACAGGATTACTCTGGTTCGGCTGGTACGGATTCAACGCAGGAAGCGAATTCGCGGTTGACAGTATAACAGCGAATGCTTTCGTGAACACGGACGTAGCGGCGTCATTTGCCGCGGTAGTCTGGGTTCTTCTCGCCTGGTGGATTGAAAAGAAACCGAAATTCGTCGGGCTTCTGACCGGCGCTGTAGCGGGTCTCGCTACTGTAACACCTGCGGCGGGTTATGTGACGACGACGTCGGCAGTTATCATCGGAGTACTGGCAGGCGTCGTATGCTATTTCGCGGTAGCGTTGAAGAACAAACTCGGCGTGGACGACGCTCTTGACGTATGGGGCGTTCACGGCGTAGGAGGAATGGTTGGAATAATTCTCCTCGGCGTTTTCGGTACGGTCGCGGTCAACGCGAGCGGCGCGAACGGTCTTCTCCACGGCGATTCGAGTTTCTTCATGAAACAACTTCTTTCCGTGGTCATCAGTTCCATTTACGCATTCGGATTCACCTGGGCGATGCTCTGGATAATCAACAAGATTACTCCTGTGACACTCTCAAAGGAAGAAGAAGAAGTCGGACTCGACGAGATATTGCACGGCGAGCATGCGTACACGGACGCGATGTAATTTTTACATATTGCATGCCTCTTAGGGGGCATGCAATATTTTTTTAAACAAAATCAGTCATGAAAAGAATTAAATTTTTTATCCCTGTTGTAATCGTGTTGTTCATGTTTTCAGGAAAAGGACACGCGCAGGACAACAGCATTATTGATTATTTCAAGAATTTCAACATCAGCACGTATATCGATACTTATTATTCTATCGATAACGACAAGAGTGCGGGAAAAAACCCGAGAATGTTCGACCTGCTCTCGCCTTACAGGGACCAGTTCGGGCTGAACATAGCGCAGGTATCGCTTAAGTACAACGCCGAGAAAATCCGCGGCACGTTCACGCTTCATTACGGCGACATACCCGACGTTAACTGGGGACCTGTAACGCGCAGCAAGTATATTCAGGAAGCCAACGTAGGATTTTCGCCGGTTAAGAATCTCTGGATTGACGGGGGATATTTCGTAACGCATATCGGAGCGGAAAGTTTCCCGAAGTTCAATTACTTCAGCACTTTCGCACTGCCGTCGGTATTCGAGCCGTTCATTCAGAGCGGCGTGAAAGTAAGTTATGATTTTTCGGAGAAGTTCACAGCCTGTATACATATCCTTAACGGGTTCAACATGTTCGAAGACAACAACCGGAACAAGTCGGCGGGGATACAGCTTGTTTACACTCCTTCGCAGAAGTTAAAAATCACATACAATAATATTTTCGGAAACGAACAACCCGAAGGACTGCCCGGAAAAGTAAGGCTTCTGAATAATCTAATATTCAACGTAACGCCTTCGGATAAAATAGACGTAACGGCGGCATTCGATTACGGAATGCAGGAGCATTCGAAGTTAAGCGACCTGTCGAAGTCTGCCAATTATTACGGCTTAAGCATTGCGGGAAAATACAAGTTCACGCCTAAATACAGCGTCTCTCTCAGGGGAGATTATTTCGAAGACCTTGACGGTGTCGTATCGGCTTATACAGCGAACGGGCCGGGAGTAAAGGCGAATTCAATAACGATAGGATGCGAATACAAGCCCGTTGATAACGCTTATCTAAGGCTTGAATACAGGTATCTGCAAACAGCGGCCGACCAGATGATATTCGAAAATAATTCGAACAAGAGAAGCGAAGCGACGATGTCGCTTGGTTTTGAATTCTGATTTAAACTTTTTAGCGGTAAAAAAACCCTGTACGGTGTACAGGGTTTTTTATTATCCGAAATAAAGTTCTTATTTTATCTTCAGGCTGTCCTTGTAGTATCTGACACCGTTGAGAATCTGCTGAGCCTCGCGCGTCATGTATGATTTTTCCTTTTCAGTCGAGAGAATCTTTGTCGCCTTCGTTTCACAAAGGTCAATCATCGATTTGAATTTCTCCATATCGCCTGCTTTAAGGTACATGCCTGCTGTGGAATAGACAAGGCTGACGTTCATGTCGACCTGGTCGAGGGGCATGACCTCTTCCATTCTCGCGAGCATTTTCAGAGCGGCTTCCTTGTTGTTATCGACGGTGACAAGTTTATCTATCAGCATAAGGAACGCTTCACGGTAATTGTAATCCGCCGTCCTTAACTGGTTCTCGTCGAGGAAAACATGCTGATTGAAACTTCTGAAAAGGAAACCCGGCTGATAGTCTTTTGATATAACGGGCGGAGTTTCAGTCAGCATTTTCATTGTCAGGTTCTCGTCAACGTCTGTACCGCTTTCGTTTCTTTTCGGAGTAAGAAGGTAAACGATTCCCTGAAGTTTCATGTAATTGTCGAGTCCTATTCTGACTGAAGGATCGCATGTAAGCGAGAAGCAGATAGGTCTTTCCCACTTATTGGATTCGATAATATCCTTCATGAGCATGTCCTGATTCCTGATGCCTTTTACTTTTTCGCTTCCTATTGTAGCGTCCATGAAGAACGAAATCTTGCCTTTGTTTGTAACGGCTGTATCAGTGATTCCGAAGTCGGCATATACTTTCGGAGGCACCGGTATCTCAATTGTTCTGGGTTTCCATTCCATCGGCTGAAGCCTGTTAAGGGCTTCGTCGGAATAAGTCATCTTGACTTTCATCGAGCCGTAAGGCGTATTATTCTTAAGTTGTTTGGGATACCAGTTAGTATTGATAAGGCTTAGGTTCGCAATTCTTACGTCTCTTCTGACGCCTTCGACATCCTGCAGGAACCATAGCGGAAATGTATCGTTATCGCCGTTTGTAAAGAGCACGGCGTTCGGCGGGCAACTCTGCAGGGTATTGTAGGCGTAATCCCACGGTATCCAGTTTCTCGACCTGTCGTGCTCGTGATAATTCGTCCTCAGCATGTTGAGGGGTATGAATATCAGAGCAAGCCCGAGAACCGCGTAAGATGCGGCGGGGCTGTTCTTCTTCATGAGTTTCTGAATTTCCTCGATAAGCCCGCGGACACCGAGTGCAATCCAGATTGAGAAAATGAAGAAACTGCCCGCGTAGAAGTAG
>JAJTBN010000189.1 GCA_021286895.1 Bacteroidota bacterium
CAGAATTTAACACCGACATAAAAATGAGGCCAGACGGGGAGTTTGCTGAAACCTCCGGGATTAAAACCTCCCATGAAGCCTGAATTAAGATTAGTGCCGAGGCCGGTTGTAAAAGGTTCGAGGTATTTCTGTGCATAGTCGGCGCCAACTTTAGAAAGGACTCCGCCGAGGTCCTGCGATTTTGCCCCGGTTGAAAAGAGGAGCATAATGGAAATTGCAATAAGAATTTTCTTCATAATATTCTGAGGTTCGATTTCCGTGAAAATTGCTATAATTTCAGAGAAAATAAATACAAAAGACTAATCAGTAAAGACTTTTGAAAAACTATGCCGCATCATTTTACCGGCGAGTCAATCCGCACTTTTAATAGAAGTCTCAAAGAAATTATAAGATCCGTGAAGACAGATATCCGCAAAATTCCGGAATGAAAACTTTGCCTAGGGAGTGAGTTCTCGGATGGAACGTGAATTACAGAACTGACTGATTTAAATGATTTGAGCGGGTTTATATCTTGAAAATCGTCGGAAAATGAGGTAATTTTTCTTTTTATAAATTTTACATAACACATTGGATTTTAAACAAATTAACAGGTTTACGGCGGGCTTTGTATTTTTGTTTTCGCTGGTAGTTTACATACTGACGGTACAGCCCACATTGTCCTTCTGGGACTGCGGAGAATTCCTTGCATGCGCGTTCACATTATCTACGCCGCATCCTCCCGGAGCGCCGCTCCATATTCTTGTGGGAAAGATTTTCACTATGCTGCCGACTTCATCGGATATCGGTTTAAGGATGAATTATCTTTCGGTGTTTACCGCCGCAATGTCGGTCATGCTGCTTTATCTCGTGTCGACGAAGGTAATAAAGAACTGGAGAGGAAAACCCGAAAGTATAAAGGATTCGCTTATAATAGCGATACCTTCAGCAATCGGAGCTCTGTCATACGCGTTCGCCGACAGTTTCTGGTTCAATGCAATGGAGGCTGAAGTTTACGCGTTCGGAACTTTCCTCGTGACGCTTGTTATTTACGCGATGATGCTCTGGTGGGAAAGGGCGGATGAACCCGGAAGCGACAAATATCTGTTGTTTGCGGCATATATCGTCGGACTGGCGCTCGGCATACACCTTCTCGTCGTTCAATGTGTATTTCTTATAGGACTTATATTTTATTTCAAAAGATACGAATATACGAGGACATCTTTCATAATCGCTTCAGCCATATCAGCGGGAGCATTTCTTGTAGTATATCCGATTATAACTTCGAAAATGCCCGACATGATAAAATCATCTCCGGTCGTCGGATTCATAATTGTTGTAGGAATTGTAATTGCAGGATTCGTATACGGATATCAGAAGAAATCGAAGGTGCTTCAATTCGCGTTTCTTTCAATATTCCTTGTAATTACAGGTTACACGACATACATATCGGTTATACAGCGTTCGGGAGTGACGAACCTTCCGCTTGACGAAAACAATCCTGACAGCGTCGAGAGGCTGCTTCCATACATCAACCGTGAGCAGTACGGCGAACAGCCGCTTGTATGGCCGAGAAGGTATTCACAGGAGCAGATGCATCAGAGGACGTGGAGAAATTACTCAAGCGATCTCGAGTTTATGTGGAAGTACCAGATTAATGAAATGTTCAACAGATATCTCTTCTGGCAGTACATCGGAAGGGCAGGATACAATCAGGGCGACGGAGTTGATTTCGGAAAACTTTTCGGAATACCTTTCATCATAGGACTGATAGGGGTGTTTCATCATTTCAGGCGGGACTGGAAACTGGCGATTGTATTTCTCGCGGGATTCCTGATAATGGGCGTGCTGACGGCATTGTACCAGAATCAGCAGGACCCGCAGCCAAGGGAAAGGGATTATTTCTATGAAGGGGCGTTCTTCGTATTCTCGCTCTGGATATCACTCGGAGTTGTCGGCATAATAGAAATGATTTCGGACGTGCGCAAGAAAGAGATAGGATTGGGAATAGCCGGAGCAGTAATGGCGGTTACGTTTGTTTTTGTGCCGTTAAACATGCTGAAGGTAAATTATCCGAATCAGAGCCGGGCAGGAAATTATTTCCCGTACGATTACGCGTACAACATACTTCAGAGCTGCGAGAAAGACGCCATATTAATCACCAACGGTGACAACGACACATTTCCGTTATGGTGTCTTCAGGCGGTTTACGGCGTAAGGACGGACATAAGGATAATAAATCTTTCTCTCGCGCAGATGGACTGGTATAATCTTCAATTAAAAAACGAAAAGCCTTACGGTTCGCTCACTGTGCCGATGTCCTTTACTGACCAGCAGCTTTCCAATCAGGATTTCCTCAGACCGAGGGAGTGGGATGAAAAGAAACTTCAGACGATTGACGTTCCGCCTGAAGTTTATCCTGACACTATGAAAGTCAGGCCTGACAAGATTGTATTCACGATGCCAGCGACAATAAGACAGAAATCAGGCAACAGGACGATTACGGGAATCAAGTTTACGGATCTTCTTATGCTTGATATACTCAAGACAAGCAAATGGAAAAGGCCGTTCTATTTTTCCTCAACGGTATCTCCCGATAATTTCATCGGTTTGAACGATTATCTGCTTCTTCAGGGGATGGCGTACAAAGTAGTACCTTATAAAGTCAACGACGGAACGGAGATAGCAATAGACCAGGCAGTCACAAAGAAATGTCTTACTGAACAGCCGACGGCGCCGAGCCAGACGCCTCAGTACGGTTTCATGTTCAGGGGACTCGGCGACGGCAAAATATTCTTTGACCAGACTCAGCAGAGAATGCTGGAAATGTACAGGACAATGTACGTATGGCTTGCCAATTCGTATACTAACGATACTGCAAAATTCGGAGAAGCGAGAGAAATACTTAAAAAGATGGAAAGTAACATTTCTCTCAGTACGGTCAATATAGATTACAGGCAGCAGTACCAGATCGCGATGATATACCACACGATAGGCAACACGAAGAAATTCGAGGACTACGCGAAGGGAGCCGAGGAAGGCGCGTTGATTGACAAGCGCAACAAGAACAACAACATGCAGAATTTTTACAATCCGTACAGAATTCTTCTGGACATATATGAGGCAAGAGGCGATTACCAGAAGGCTCTTAACCTGATGAATGAACTTGACCCGAAGGATCCGGGTGTAATTCAGAAGAAGGAAAGTCTTAGACTTAAGATGACTGGCGGAACACAGAAAACGGATACGGCCGGCAAATAAATGAGAAACAATAAGAAAATTGGAATACTCATCGTAGCGTATAACGCGGCGACAACGCTGAACAAGGTACTCGACAGGATACCGGCAAAGGTTTACGAGGAAATTGACGAGATAGCCGTATTTGACGACGCGAGCAAGGACAACACTTACATGGTTTCGGTCGGGTACAAGGAAATCAAGAAACTCGACAAACTGAAAATTTACCTTAACGAAAAGAACCTCGGTTACGGCGGCAATCAGAAAAAAGGGTTCAAGTACTTCGCGGACAACGGTTTCGATGCTGTCGTGCTCCTTCACGGAGACGGACAGTATGCTCCCGAAATACTTCAGGACATGTACTCGCCAATCACCGACGGGGATGCGGACGTTGTTCTCGGTTCGAGGATGATGACAAAATACGGGGGAGCGCTGAAAGGCGGCATGCCCCTGTATAAATACATGGGAAACAGGGTTCTGTCAGTATTCCAGAACAGAAAACTCAAGATGAACCTGACGGAATTCCATTCGGGTTACAGGGCGTATTCAATTCAGGGACTGCGTCTGCTGAATCTTGAAAACACAACAGATGATTTCCATTTCGATACGCAGATAATAATCAAAGCCCATCACAATAATTTAAGGATACTCGAAATTCCGATTCCGACTTATTACGGCGATGAAATCTGCTACGTAAACGGCATGAAGTACGCGAGAAACATTTTCTCGACTACAAACGAATACATAAAGACAGTTAAGGGGAAGAAGAAATCCGATATCTACTCCGAATTTTACGTGCCTTATCCTTTGAAATTATATCCGTATTCGAGTCACAGGGCCGTGATTGATATTCTGAACAAGAAAGAGAACCAGAGAATACTCGATGTTGGATGCGGAGACGGGTTGTTCGCGGAGCACATTAAAAAAGGAAATTATGTAGTCGGCGTCGATTTTATAGACGAGTCCGACAACACGAGAAAAAATTTCAGAAAATTTTTCAAGTACGACCTGAACAAAGGACTTCCGAAGGAACTCGACGCGGAAGAAAAATTTGATTTTGTGCTGTTCATGGATATACTCGAGCATCTGCTTGATTTCGAGACAATACTTGAAGAATCGAAGAGGTATCTCAAGAAGGACGGGAAGATTATAATATCGCTTCCGAACATCGTAAATATATTCGTGAGGCTTAACATACTTCTCGGAAGATTCCCGTATTCGGACAAGGGAATACTCGACAGGACGCACCTTCACTTCTTCACGTACGGCTCGATAAAAAAACTGATGGCAAAACACAATCTTGAAGTAATACAAAAGAAGGTGACACCGATACCTATAATCGAAGTATTGCCGGGATTTCTGAAAAAGAATCTCGGTTACATACTTAACTTTTTGCTTTTCCTGAAAACGTTCATATTCAGGAGATTACTCGGGTATCAATTCATATTCATCGTAAAAAACAATAAGCAATAAATTGGCAAAACAGGCAAAGACCGTCGAAGTAAAAAAAGAGCAGAAAAGCATATTCGACAACGATTTCATCGTTCTCGGTATTCTGTTAGTATTCTGGATAATATTTTTCAGAGAACTTCTCACCGGAAGCGCTTATCTGTTTGATGATTTCATAGAGCAGTATTATCCGGGAAAACTGATGGCTGCGAATTTTCTCAGCAAGGGGATTTTCCCATTCTGGGACCCGTATCTATTCAGCGGAATGCCGTTCTTCGCTGATATGCAGATAGCGGTTATGTATCCGTTCAATTTCGCGCTTTCCCTGTTTGTATCGGGCGGAAAATTATCGGCGCTGGCAATACAGAATTCGATACTTATACATTATTTTCTGTGTTCGGTGTTTTCGTATTATCTTGCGAAACATTTCAAGGTATCGGGATTATTTTCTTTTATATTCGCGGTATTTTTCACTTACTCGAGTTACATGATAATACACCTGATACACATGCCTCTTGTCGAGGGTGTTGTCTGGTTCCCGCTGTTCTTTTTATTGTGGCTTAAGTTTGTTGAAACCAAAAAGTTTTTATATCCTGTGCTTTCGGGACTGGTAATGGCGCTCAGCATACTTGCCGGATATCCGCAGGTGCCGTTCTTCGCTTTCTTTTTTGGGGCGGTTTACACGGCATTCATTTCATGGGATTTATTCAAGGAAAAGAATTACAGGGAAATAGGTGTTCTGGCGGGCGGATTCGCAGTTGTGCTTGTTTTCGCATTCGGGCTAACGGCATTCCAGTTATTGCCGGCGATGGAATTTATCACCCTGTCGAACAGAGCGGAATTCGATTACAATTTCGCGAAGCAGGGCTCTTTTCATCCTTACGAACTAATAACGGCATTCATACCGAAATTTTTCGGCGTATGGTCAGGAAACGAAAAAATCACGGACCTGCAATACTGGTCTAAGCATAACGAAGGACCGTGGATGTTCTCAATCTCAAACGCGTTCATATCTTCGCTGGTAATACTTCTTGTCATTCCTGCTTACAGGTATTTCTTCCGTGAAAAAAAGAATTTAAAGTTAGTTTATTTTTCACTCTTTATAATAGTATTTTCTGTACTATTCGCATTCGGCGGATTTTTCTTTTTCCATAAAATGCTTTACGATTACGTGCCGTTCTTCAACAGGTTCAGGAATCCCGCGCATGTGCTTTTCCTGTTCATGTTCAGCGTTTCGCTAATATCAGTTATCGGCGCAGACAGTATTTTCCGGGAAGGGAAATCTGAAATATATTTTTCCAAAAAGTATTTTATCGGAGCGGCAGTATTCGCGGTACTGTTCCTGTTCGTTGTCATGTCGGGCACATTCGAGCCTGATTACGCGAAAA
>JAJTBN010000190.1 GCA_021286895.1 Bacteroidota bacterium
CTTTTCGACTGAATTGAAACCAAGAGCAACAACAAGAACCAATGAGAAAAGAATAAGAAGCTTTCTTGACATAATAATTCTCCTTTAGATTCGTTTTAAATTAAGAGAAATTTAAAGTAAAACTTAGATAAAAATCATATTAAAATCAACTCAAATTCTATTTTATTCAGTTTTATGCGTCATTTTATTTTTTACTAAAAAACGTATATTTTTCAGTCTTTCATTGTTGTTTTTAATTATATTTCATATTTTATTTCATTATGAGAAAAATATCATTTTTAATCGTTATAGCGCTTTTTCTGTCTATGACGGCGAATGCGCAGTATAAAAAACCTGAAGAAGGAAATAAGATAAACAGAAGCACCAATAATCTGATACTCGGTATCATAAACCCGAAAAATTTTTCCATGTCGCAGACTTTTCAGGTTTCAATGCTTAGTACTTCTTTCGGCTCTGTTTCGGTTACTTCGTACATAAATTCAATGAATTATAAAGTCTCGGAAAAACTCAATGTTTCTGCGGACGTAAAACTGCAATACGCCCCTTACGTCAGTTCGTCATTCGGAAATTCATACTCAAAAATGCTCCAGAACGACCTGAACGGGCTTTCACTCTCAAGACTTTCAGTAGATTACAAGATTTCCGAGAATTCATCCCTGAAGTTCGAATTCAGAAAACTGGATGATCTGTATTATTATAATCATACCGGTGATTATTATTATGACAGGTTCTACAGATAAAATCCCAGAAAAAATATTGATTGCTTTTATTATCGCACCGGAAGTATAGTGCTTCCGGTTTTCTATTTTTATGAAAACTGATTTAAAGAAAAATATCGTAAACTACGGTCTTAACATTTCTATCGTTGCCGTAGGACTTGCCTGCCTCTATTTCGCCTACTCTCTTATTATGGGCTCGGCTGCATTTAAATCGCGCGGCGATATTAAGGAAGGCTCTGATACGGCAAAAAAACAAATTACAAATCAGCCGAATCTTTCCATTCAGATTGACATCCTGAACGCGACAGGCGAGAACCGCATTGCCGCAAGATTCAGGGATTATCTCAAGCAGAAAGGCTTCGATGTAGTCGATATGGGCAACTATAAGACCGAAGTCGAAAGAACTCTCGTGCTCGATAAATGCGGCGATGTAACCAAAGCTAAACGCGTCGCGGACGCTCTCGGCGTCAGCGAAAGAAACGTGGTTACTCTGCTCGATAAATCCAGGTTTATCGATGCCTCCATAGTAATCGGAAAAGATTATAACGAACTTAAACCATTCATTGAAAAAGTTAAAAAATAATTGATGGACAATAAAAAATTAGCCTACTTCATCGCGGAACTGATGCTTAAGAAAAAAGCCACCGATATCAAAATCCTGAACCTCGAAGGAAAAACGTCAGTCACCGATTATTTCGTCATCTGCTCGGCTGCTGCCGATGTTCAGGTGAAGGCGATAGCGGATTTCATCGTACTGGAAACCAAGAAGAAAGACGAACAGGTATGGAAGAACGAAGGCTATACCGCCCTTAGCTGGGTGCTCCTCGATTTCGTGGACGTCGTGGCGCATGTGTTCAACGAAGAAACACGGAAATTCTATAACCTTGAAGGCTTGTGGGGAGACGCGGAAATAACCGAAGTGACGGAAGAAACCTTCGCGGTTAAGAAACCCGCCGCCAAAACAAAAAAAGCCCCCGCTGCAAAAACAAAAAAGAAAAAATAAAGATTTGCCCGGCAAACCTCAAATAGTAATCTCTTGCGGAGACCCGAACGGAGTCGGACCCGAAATTGCCTTTAAACTGCTCGAAGATAGAAAACTCAGGAAACAGTTTGACCTGAAACTTCTCATTCCGGAATCAGCCGTTGAGTTCTATTCAAGGTCTCTTAAAACAGGCATGCCGTCTTACGCGGACCTTATCCTTATACCCGGGCATAATATCAGAATCAGGCCCGGCAGGATTGACAAACTCGCGGGAAGGATATCCGGCGACGCGGTTCAGATGGGAGCCGAACTCTGCATGAATGGCATGTTCGACGCGCTCGTTACAATGCCTGTCTCAAAATATTCCCTCGCTCTTGCAGGGTTCAAATATACAGGGCATACCGAACTCCTGAAAGCGCAGACTAAAAGCAGGGAAGTATTGATGGTAATGTATTCGGAGGAACTCACTGTAGTGCCGCTTACAATTCACATACCGGTTAATACCGTTTCGTCAGCGTTTACAAAGAAACTGATTGAAACCAAACTGGAACTTACAAACGATACTTTAAAAACAAAATTCGGACTAAAGAAACCCCGTATCGCGGTACTTTCCCTGAATCCTCATTGCGGCGACGGAGGGCTCATAGGCAAGGAAGAAATAAAAACATTGATACCCGCGCTTGATTCTCTCATGAAAAAGGGAATAGGCGTGTCAGGTCCTTACTCAGCCGACGGATTTTTCGGCTCGGGACTTTACCGGCATTTTGATGCCGTAGCAGGCGCGTACCACGACCAGGCGCTCATTCCTTTTAAAATGATTGCGGGAAAAAACGGAGTGAACTATACGGCCGGAATCCCATTCGTCAGGACCTCGCCGTCGCATGGTACGGCTTTCGACATCGCCGGGAAAGGCATCGCGGATACCGGCAGTTCGATCGCGGCGGTTATGCTCGCGGGAAAATTATCGGAGAAAAAATGATAACATTCGGAAACGTAACTTTCGGCTACAACAACAAGGAAATTTTTGAAAACGTAAATCTGGAGATTAAAAAGGGCGAGTTCGCGTTTCTTGTGGGAGAGAGCGGTATCGGGAAAACCACATTCCTGAAACTCGTTCATTTCGAACTCACGCCTAAATCCGGATTCGTGGCGTTCGATAACTATAATTCAAGCGACATCGATAAAACGGAAATACCGCTTGTGCGAAGGAAAATCGGCGTCGTGTTTCAGGATTTTAAACTTCTAAACGACAGGAATATTTTTGAAAATATCGCGGTGCCGCTCTATATCACAGGCGAGAAAAAAGACAACATTAAGAAAAAAGTGTTCGATATATCCTCAAAACTCGGATTGATTGACCACATGAAAGATATGCCGTACGACATCTCCGGCGGAGAACAACAGCGCGTAGCCATTGCCCGCGCTATGATTATGGAACCTGTCCTCCTTCTTGCCGACGAGCCTACGGGCAACCTCGACCCGTTCGTGGCGATGGATATTATCAAACTCCTTAACGATATCAATAAAGCGGGAACGACGATGGTAATCGCCACGCATAACTTCGAAATTGTGAAAAAATTCTCGCAGAAGAGAATACTGCAGATTAAAGACCATAACCTCGTGGACGTCCGCGTCAAAGCTTGAATCAGAATCTCCTGCCGGCGGCAGGAGATTCCTACATATCAAATATCAAAAATAAAAAATCAAAAATGCAAATCAAAAATTAGAAAGCAATTTATTGATGAAAATATTTTAATTTAATTTTGATGCCTGATATTTCGAACAAGTGTTGTGGTAAGATGATAGATGGAACAAAAAAGGGTGGTCCAAAACCACCCTCTAAAATTAAAATCTTTAAAAATATTTGATTTGTATTTTTTATTTTTTATTTTTGATTTTTGATATTTAGTGTTGTAAGCCGTAGGGAAAAGATATTGAATCTTGAAAGCCGGCGTAGCCGGCGGCATATATGCAGCCCACGGCGTAAGCCGTGGGGGCATGAAACGAAATAATACAGAAACCGTTTCAACGGTTTAATGGAAAGTAAAGGGGGTCAATATTAAAAATTAATATCAACAATCAAAATCTCCCGCAATTAAACTTTGAATATATTCGATTTGTATTTTTGATATTTTATTTTGATTTTTAATTTTTTCGGCGGTTTTAAAAAATAAAAAAAGGCGGTTGTAAACCGCCTTTTCGCATAAAGAATCTATGATAATTTTTGATTTATCTCTTAACAAGGAACTCGATAATCTTCTGCCAGTCTTTCTCGAAATCGTACTCGAATTTGTCCTGTGGTCTGAGTAAGAACGCTATTTCCAGCATTTCGAGTCCCGACTCCACTTCCTTTCTCAGGAAATGTATCTTCGCTTTTTCGTAATACGCGTCAGCCATGTCCGGCTGAAGTTCTATGCACTTCTCGAGAAGTCCGAGCGCCTCGTCCGCGCGTTTCGAATCCACAAGCGCGCACGCGTAATCGTAAAACGCTTCGTGATTCGTATCGTCTAATGTAATGACTTTCCTGTAACTTTCGAGAGCCTCGTCAATCCTGTTTAACGCCATCAGTGTATCCGCTTTCGAATACCAGATTTCCGAATAATCTTTATTGAGTTTCAGAGCGGCTTCGTAGTCTTCGAGAGCCCTTTCGTATTCTCCTCTATTGTAATAACAGGAGCCGCGGCCGTAATAAGAATCGTAATTTCCCGCGTTGAGTTCGATGGCTTTGTCGAAATACTCTATCGCTTTTCCCGTGTCCGAAAGTTCGTAGTAAGCGTTGGCAATGTTGTGATAAGCGAATGAATCGCTGCCGTTGTACTTAAGGGAATTTTCGTAACATTCAACTGCCTTAGCAAGCCTGCCGATTCCCGAATAAGCATTGCCGCAGTTGTACCATGCCGCCGAAAAATCCTTTTTAACCGCAAGAGCGGTTTCGTAAGCGTCTATCGCTTTCAGGAATTTCCCCTGACGGTTAAGGACTATGCCTTTATTATACCATGCGTTGTAATTCATAGGATTCAGTTCGAGGTGCTTTTCGTATGACTCGACCGAATTCTCAAGTTCATCGAGAAAATCGTAACAATATCCGAGTTCATAATAAGCGTCCGCGAACTTGTAGTTGAGTTCTATAACTTTTTCAAAACACTCGATAGCCTTGTCAAACTGCTCCATTCTTTCGTAACTCAGCCCCGAATTAAAAATCGCGTCAGTGTTGTCGGGCTCGATTTCAAGCGCCCGCCTGAAATACTTTATTGCCTGCGAATAATCGCCCGTCGTGTCGAGCGAGATTCCCTTGTTGATGTAAATCTCGACGTCGTTCGGATTGAGAGTTATCGCCTTGTCGTAATATTCCAGCGCCTCGGCGTGCTTTCCCAGCCCGTCAAGAACAAGCGCTTTCTTGTAATACGCTTCGGATGAAAATGGAGAGAACTTCAGATAGTTTTCTATGACTTTGAGGGCTTCCTCAAACTTGCCGTTTTCGTACAGTATGTTGATTTTTTCTTCCGCCGATTCCGAATTGAGACTTGACAATTCATCGCTGTCGAAATTATCATCTGCATTGTATTCTATGTCGTCAAAATAGTTCATTTATAACTTTTTTTACCTTTGATTTAGCTGAAATAAATTATTAAAACACTGACCATAAGTCAAGAGATATTTCTTATAGAGACAAATTTTGGTATAAGCAAAAATTTTTACCCTTATTTTTCGGGGAGAAGGGGGAAAGCAAGTTTAGACCAAGAGCGGTTCACAAAGGACACAAAAAAAAACGAAGAAGAGCAAGGGTGATTAACCGCAAAGAGCGCAAAGAGCACAAAGATTTTCTATTACCCGCGGGATAACACGGAAAAAGTTGAGGACGCGGGATTAAAAGAGCAGAATCAAGAATCAAGAATCAAGAAACAATAAACAATAAGCAAACTTCAAGAATTTGGAGTAAGGAATTTAGAATAGGTGAAATAATTTTGTGATTTCGCTGATTTGCCTGTATAGTGCAAAATTATACTTGACACCCTGTCTAATCCGTTCTTATCTGTTCAATCCGCTCTTTCTGTGTTCTATCTAAATAGATAGAAATCCGCTCTTTCTGTGTGCCGCTGTTTGAATGGAAATTATTCCGTAATCTCTATTGCTAGATTCTAAATTCTAGATTCTAGATTATGTCATGTCCTAAAAAAAGTAGACAAAATAAATTAGTAGTAGTAGTAATTTTT
>JAJTBN010000191.1 GCA_021286895.1 Bacteroidota bacterium
ATGATTTTCACAAAAATTTTTCACTGAGATTGTTTTTTCAAAGACTTAACGGAATATTTACAAAAAAAAGTTAAAATCCATGATATGTCGTGATGTTGCGCGCATCATTTTCCTTCGTACCGATGCTGTCATCCCACCGGGACGTATTAATTGTTCTGTCTTTTCTTCTGAGTGCCCTTCGTGTTCTTAGTGGTGAAATATTTAGTAAAAGTTTTTCTAAGTGCCCTTCGTGTTCTTAGTGGTGAAATATTTGGTAAAAGTTTTTGTGTTGTACTTCATGTTCTTAGTGGTGAAATATGGCGCGGTTCTTTTCTGTGGTGAACCCCATTTCATTTATTTACTTGTTTTTTTTGTTTAATTTATCGTCGTATAAGAAGAACTGAATACTTTATAAACACATTTGAAGAATAAGAATTTCATACTGATACTCATACTTATTGTCTCCGTTTTCGCCGAGTTCTGCCTGACCTATATCCGGTATTCCAATCAGAGTCTTTATATGGAGAACTTTTCGATTCTTAAGACGGGGAACCTGATTTCGCTTCTCGACGTGATTCTCGTTTCGGCTTTCGTGGTATCGAACGTTATTTCGAAGGCGAAATACAGGATGGGGCATATTCTGTCTCTGCTCTTTATCGCGTCTGTGGGTCTTGTCTGTATTGTCGGGTCTTTCGTCATACCCGATAAGGATGTGAAACTTGTGCTTTACGTGGTTTTCTTCATTTTCAAACTGTTTGTGATTGTTTCTCTCGTTCTTCTTTCGTTTTCGAATTCCAAGAAACTGCATGTGTTCAATTCGCTCGGCTACGTCGTGCTTCTTCTCGTCGGTATTTTCGCGATTACTTTCTATTTTGTTTATACTTATTCGGATGATTCCGCCTTATACAAAAAAGGGAACAGAAAATCGGACGCCGGCGTTATTCTCGGCGCCGCGGTGTGGGGAGGAAACAGGCCTTCGCCCGTACTGAGAGAGCGCATTAACAAAGGCTTTGAAATATACCAGCAGAAATACGCGCCGAGACTGATTCTGACGGGCGGCGGCTCTCCCGGCGAACTGACGGAAGCCGAAGTTTCGAGGAACGAACTGGTGAAGTTCGGGGTCGACCCGAGAAACCTTCTTGTGGAGGCAAAGTCGAATTCGACACTCGAGCAGATTCTCTTCGTACGCGACCGATATTACAGGAAAATGAATTTCGGAAGAATTATCATCGTTTCGGATAATTTTCACCTCATGCGCGCTTCGGAAATCTGCAGGTTCAATATGATGAACGTTGACACATTCGCGTCCGATACGCCGCTTTCGACGGAAAGCAACATGAATTTCTGCGTGAAGGAAACATTCGCGATTATTGTGTTTTGGCTTTTTGGTTTAGGATAGGTATATTTGTAGAGTTTTCTTCGGGATTATACGCGGAAGATTCATTTTTGTAAATAAAAGATTCACTTTAAGATCCCCGCTAAGAGTCCGCCGCGGCGGACGGGGATGACAAGAGTAAAATAATCAGTTCTTTATAATGGCAACCAATAAACGAAGATTTGTAAGAATTAAAGCATTAGAGGTTCTGTACGCTTACCAGATCGCGAAGGACCACATAGACAAGGTTAAGAAGGATTTACTGACCGAGATTACGGATCTGGAAAAATATAATTTCGCGTCCGAACTTATCGACGCCGTGCTCAAAAACCAGCGCTCGATTGACACTTTGATAACCGGCCGGATTCAGAACTGGGAATACGACCGCGTCGCAATACTCGATAAAATCATTCTGCGTCTCGCTATCGCCGAACTGCTGTATTTTCCGGAGATTCCGCCGAAGGTATCAATCAACGAGGCGATTGAACTCGCGAAGATGTACTGCTCGGACAAGAGTCCCACTTTCGTAAACGGTGTCCTCGATGCCGTTCTCAATTCGCTTAGAAGCGAGAACAAACTCAACAAGAAAGGCAGAGGGCTTATTGACGTAAAGAAAAAAAGCAATGAAGAATAAGTCTCAGGTTCTCGTCTGGACGCTTTACGATTTTGCAAATTCATCTTACGCCGTTATAATTGTCGCCTTTGTCTTCGCCGTTTTCTTCACTGACGTAGTCTGCGCGAAGGAGCCGATAGGGGATTTCTACTGGTCGCTCGGGATTAATATTTCAATGATTGCCTCGGCTATACTGAATCCGGTCTTCGGGGCGCTCGCGGATCGCACTTCGAATAAGAAACTTTTTCTTCTGATATTCACGCTTCTCGCCGTAATCCCGACTGCTCTTATGTATTTCACGGGCGCGGGCACGATACTCTTCGGTCTGACGCTTTTCATCGTTTCCAATATCGGCTTTCAGACCGCGATGACGTTCTACGACGCTTTCATTTCCGATATCGCGGAAGAGAAAGATTACAATAAGGTTTCGTCGCTGGGGTACGCTGTCGGATACCTTGGCTCGCTTGCCGCGGTGCTTATGGTGTTTCCGCTGAAAGACAATTATCCGCTGCTGTTCGTTCTTACGGCGGTATTTTTCTTCGTCTTCAGTCTTCCAGCGCTGATATTCCTTAAGGAAAAGAAAATCGAACATCCGCGTGAGGAAATTAATTATATAACATACGGCTTCACGAAGGTTTTCGATACTGTTAAGCATATCAACAGGTATAAGAACCTGCGCAATTTTCTGCTTTCGTATTTCCTTTATATCGATTCAGTCGAAACGATTATTTTTTTCTCAGGAATTTACGCGGGCAAGACGCTTCATTTCGGAACGGTGGAGCTGGCATTGTTCTTCATCGTCGTGCAGATTACAGCGATGATAGGCTCGCTCATATTTTCGAAAATCGGAGATTCGCTCGGAATAAAACGCTCGATTGTCATTAATATACTCTTCTGGATAGCGATACTCGTTTTTATTTTCTTCTTTGTGGATGTCGATTCGTACCTGAATATCGGCGGCGCGAAAATACATTATTTTTTCATCGCAGGCGGATTCGCGGGAACGTTCCTCGGCTCGACTCAGAGCCTGTCGCGGGCGCTTATGACAGAACTTACGCCGTTCGAAGTCAAGACCGAGTTCTTCGGCTTCTACGCTTTATTCGATAAGACTTCTACGCTGCTCGGTCCTCTTACGTTCGGACTTGTTTCGTGGCTGACAGGCTCGCAGAAAATTGCTATATTTTCAATAACCGCTTTCTTTATAGCAGGACTATGGCTTTTGAAATACGTAAAAGAAGAGAAAGAGGAATCAATTGCTAGGAATTAAAAATTTCATACAGGACTTACGGAACAAGCAGCATCACAAACCCGTATTCGGCGGACTGGAGATTATTAAATATATCGGTCCGGGTCTGCTTGTTACTGTCGGTTTTATCGATCCGGGAAACTGGGCTTCAAACATCGCCGCAGGCTCATCTTACGGGTATCTGCTTTTATGGATGATAACGCTTTCCACGGTCATGCTTATCCTGCTTCAGCATAACGTAGCGCACCTCGGAATCGCTACAGGTCTTTGTCTTTCGGAAGCCGCGACGCTCTACACACCGAAATATGTTTCGCGCGTTATACTTTCGTCGGCTGTTCTCGCTTCAGTATCGACGTCCCTTGCGGAAATACTCGGCGGGGCTATCGCGATTGAAATGCTTTTTCATGTTCCGATGAAAATCGGCGCGGTTATCGTAGTCGTAATTGTCGGCGCGCTGCTGTTTACAAATTCGTACAGGCGAATTGAGAAGTACATAATCGGTTTTGTGTCGATAATCGGTCTGTCGTTCATTTACGAAATGTTCATTGCCGATGTTCAGTGGGGACAGGCGGCGTCAGGATGGATTACACCCACGATTCCGGACGGCTCTATTCTTATAATAATGAGCGTGCTCGGAGCCGTTGTTATGCCGCATAATCTTTTTCTTCATTCGGAAATCATACAGAGCAGGCAGTGGAATCTTGAAGACGACAAGGTTATTAAGAAACAACTTGACTATGAGTTCTTCGATACGTTCTTTTCCATGATTGTAGGATGGGCGATAAACAGCGCGATGATAATACTCGCCGCGGCGACGTTCTTCAAGTCGGGCATACCGGTCTCCGAACTGCCGCAGGCGAAAACGCTTCTCGAGCCGCTTCTCGGGAAATACGCGTCGCTTATCTTCGCCGCCGCGCTGCTCTTCGCGGGATTCGCTTCGACAATCACCTCGGGTATGGCGGGCGGCTCTATTCTTGCCGGAATGTTCGGCGAACCGTACGACATTAAGGATAATCACTCCAAACTCGGAGTCGGCATCTCACTCGTGGCGGCGCTCGTCATTATTCTTTTTATAAGCGACCCTTTTATGGGCCTGATTATATCACAGATGGTACTCAGCATACAACTGCCGTTCACTATTTTCCTTCAGATTTATCTCACATCTTCCAGGAAAGTCATGGGAAAGTACTCGAATAAACTCTACACAAAAATAACGCTCCTGCTTATAGGCGTTATTGTAACTTACCTCAACATACTCCTGTTTAAATCATTTTTCGACTGATTCTACAGCCCCGTGAACGATTTTGAATTTTTCGCTGTTGTTGTAATAGGACTAAATAGTCTGATTAAAAATTATATATTTTATGAGCGAATTAATAAACAACAGCGCCGGAAGGATTCAGAAACTGAAACAACTTCTGCTTAAACTCCATGAAGATTCAAGCGTGGAAGAAGTAAAGAAAGAACTTGAAACAATGTTCGGGACGATTCCCTACGGGGAAGTGGTGCAAGCCGAGCAGGAACTTATCAACGAGGGGCTTCCGCCTCAGGAAATTCAGAAATACTGCGACATGCATTCGGAAGCGATTAAGGATAACGTCGATTTGTCCATGATGAAACCAGTTCCGGACGGGCATCCCGTGCATACTCTCAGGATGGAAAACAGGGCTGTAGAAGCCGAACTCTCGAAATTGAGGAACGTTTTCATTAAGATAAAGTTCAACAGGGATTCAGTGAATCCTTCCGCGGAGATGATTAATTTCCGCGCGGTATTTAATAATCTTACCGACCTTGAAAAGCATTATATAAAGAAGGAAAACATTTTGTTCCCGTTCCTTGAAAAGTACGATGTAACAGGTCCTTCAACAGTTATGTGGGGAAAAGACGATGAAGCGAGGGGATTTCTCAAATCCGCTCTGACTGTTCTTACAGAAACCGAAAACGCGGACGCTGAAGTCCTGCAGGGTCTGGTTGACCTTGTGCTCGCGCCCGCCGCGGATTCAATAGAAGAAATGATTACAAAAGAGGAAAAAATTCTTTTTCCGATGTGTCTCGACAGGTTTACCGATATAGAATGGCATGAGATAAATAAGCAGTGCGATGATGTCGGCTATTGTCTCTACGCGCCTTCCGTAAGATGGGTTCCCGAAGGGGTTTCGCCGGCGGAAGAATCCGGGGCTGAATTAGGCAGAATAAAACTTTCAACAGGCTCGTTCACACCGGAAGAACTGGAAGCGATGCTCAATTCGATTCCAGTCGATATAACTTTTGTAGACAGGGACGACAGGGTGAAATTCTTTTCGCACGGAAACAAAAGAATATTCGAACGAAGCAAGGCTATACTCGGAAGGCAGGTGCAGTACTGTCATCCTCCTTCAAGCGTTCATATAGTTGATAAGATACTCAATGACTTCAAATCAGGCAGGCAGGATTCAGCAAAGTTCTGGATTAATTTCAAAGGCATGTTTGTTCATATTTCATACTATGCGGTTAGAGGCGCAAACGGCGAATATCTCGGAACTGCGGAGATTACGCACGATATCAAGGAATACAAAAACGCCGAAGGAGAAAGGAGACTCCTGACTTATGAGAACTGATGTTTTAATTACACCCGATATTAAGATTTATGATTTGCTGAACGCGTATCCGCAACTTGAAGATACGTTGATTGAACTTGTTCCGGTTTTTGTGAAATT
>JAJTBN010000005.1 GCA_021286895.1 Bacteroidota bacterium
CACGTTCAAGAGCCGAATAAAAAACCCCATAATTTCGATTGGCTTCAGCCGTGGGCTAGGTCGGAGAGCTGAAGGTCTTACACTAATCGAATTTGCGTTCAATAAATAAAGGTGTATACAATAAAAATCGAGTGAAAGTCTTGAATTATAACGAACTTCCACACGATTTATAAAATTACAATTCGGTTATATCGTAAATTCCCAGAGGATGGTTCCGTTATTCGTATCTATGCATACGGCCTTCAACATGGATATAAATATCAGTTTGTCGCCGGAAAGAATTGCGCGCTTTGTTCTGAGGTTCGGACTGCCTTTCGAAAAGACGTAATCGAAGCCGCCTTTTTCAAATACCTTTTCAGGCTCGGCGAATACGTCGGGAAGAAATACTGTCCACGATGGAGTAATGCTCTTGTTCTCGATATCGAAATTTATTTTTGATATCAAAACCTTTGCCGTATCCGAGGCGGTCGAGGAATGCACGATAAATAGCCCTTTATCCCGGCTTATTAAAGTCTTGAAACGTCCGTTATTGCTGAGGTCTTCGATATCCTTGTATTTTCTGTTGATTTCATCCTCGGCGTATTTTATCCTGCCTTTTCCGAATTCGTAACTGCTAAGTTTCCAGTGGTCCGTTTCGTTCTTCATCTGTTCTTCCATTCCGTTAATCGAATCTATAAAATTACGGTTCTTTTCAATCTCTTTATAAATAGGTTTGAGGTAATCCGGAAACACTTCTATTACGTTCACCGAATTCGAACTCTGCAGGAATTCGCCTTTAAGGAAGTCGGGCTGTTCAAATTCTTTTGATTCAAACCTGATGTGCTTCCTCGGATCGCCCGTCATTGACATTGAAATGCTTTTTGCCACATCTACGTAGGAAGTTGACATCGTTTCGTCGTACTTGAAATTCTTTATCGACATGTTTACCTTTTCAGCCGTGTAATTATCCGGATTCATGAGATAAACGAAACCGCTGTTATCGGCAACCATAGGCATTTTCTTAATCATATCGAAACCGAAGTATTTTCTGAGTTCATACCATTTTACCTTCGGGAAATTATTTTTCAGGAACGGATTAACTTTTTCGATATCGTCTTTCGTTACTACAATATCGAGTGTCCGCGGATTTCTGGCGTGAAGTCCTGTTTTTTCGTCAGCGCTGTAATACCAGAGTTTTCCGTCGGTCGCTCCGAGGAAATAAAGATAATTGTCGTCGCGGTCTCCGAGTTCGATTCTTTTGGAAATTTTGCCCGTGTTGAGGTCATAACTTGTAAGGCGGTATTCCGTGTAACCCGTAGTCGTTCTAATTCCCTGTTTGCTTGATTTTGATGTTGCCTGAAATATTTCCTCTTTCATGACAAGGAAGTTTTCGCCGTTAACGGAAGCGATGACGGCTTCCTCAATATTATCCGCGTCATCTTTCATTACATTTTTTTTGAAACAGCCCGAGAAAATTATTCCGGACAATAAAACGAGAAGGAGCGGTAATTTGATTTTCATAAGAATTAAATTTTTCAAATTTAATATTTTGAGTCCTGATATTCAATTGTTTACATGAAATGAGATTATTGGAATAAGATTTTTTGCCGTTATTTCAGTCCTGTTTGAAATAATTTAATACATAAAACAGCGGAAAATTGATGAAAAACGGGGGTTTTTGCCGTATATCCGAAAAAAAATGAACATATTTCCATTATTTTTGTTGAATTTTTATTATATATTCAAAAAATAATTAAAGGGTTCCCACAGGGGGTTATAATGAAAAAGTTTATTCGCTTTTTCCTTTTCGTCGTATTTTGTATCATCCTGATTAATCCTGCATATTCACAAAAAAGACACTTTAAAAAAGGGTCATATCAGAATATTCAGACTGATTTCACGCTCACGATGAGTGACGGAACGATACTTGATTGTTCCAAATTCATGCCATCGGGGTCGCCGCCTTCGGGAGGCTGGCCGGCAATGATTTTCTGTCACGGATTCGGCGGTACAAAAGATGAAGTCATCAGCGATGCCGAAGATTTATCTTCGAACGGTTATTTTACGATGTGCTATACGATGCGCGGGCAGGGACAGTCGACGGGCAAGACAAATCTTATAAGTACGACGGAAATGTACGATTTCGTCGCAGTAGTCGCTTATGTTAAAGCCCAGAGCAACATTAATACTTCAAAAGTCGGAGCAGTTGGCGGTTCGCAGGGAGGTACAATTCCCATCATGGCAACATCTTATAATCCCGGACTTCTCAGATGCGTAATCTCGGACGTAGGCTCTCCCGAGTTTGCGACATCATGGATTGAGAACAAATCAGTAAAGATGACGCTTCTCTGGTCGCTAAGTTACGATAATTCAATAGCAAATTACACAAATCAGGTAAGAGCATACAGAAACTGGATACTCGGCGACACGCCCGCTTACTGGGATTCGCTTGCATACTACGTTCCTCTTAACAGGGATTTTACGAATAAACTTCCGCAGAACACAACCCCAACCTTTATAAGTTCTGTCTGGCAGGATAAATTCTTTAACGCATACGGCTGGATTCATATGATGCCGAGCATGGCGTTTCCGTATAGGTTCTATGGCGGCACTTTTGACGCTCACGGAGCAGATGCCGACCAGGAAGAAGGCGATAACCGCGACCAGATGACGGCTGACTGGATGGATTATTATCTCGGAGGTATCGCGAACGGAGTGACGGATTCAGTAAAATATATTTACGCGGCAAGTTCTTATCCCCGCTCATCAGACGGATGGACATGGAAAAGATTTTATTCGGCGACATGGCCGCCTTCGGGAACTCAGAACGTGAATTTTTATTTCCGTCCGGGCGGAGTATTGAAAACCACAGTTAACACTACGCTGCCTGACACTGCCGGTTTTCTGAATAACATTAAAGATACGACGATGACGATGACGACTGCGGTAAACTATGAATTCACAGGTTCGGCGTTCGATAATTTGTTCGGCAAAACCCAGCTTGTATTTGAAACCGGAACGTTGTACACCGAATCAAAAATGGTTGGTACCCCTCTCGTCAACATCCATTACAAACCCGCGAGGGATGTCGCGCAGTTTAATCTGCAGATATACGAAATCAAATCTGGTACCACGCCTTATCTGATAAGCAGATGCAATTATACCGACAGAAAAGTCACGCCGGGCGTAATTAAGCAGCTTACATTCTACGGGACTTCGCATTCGCATATATTTCAGGCAGGAAGCAAGATAAGAGTCGTTCTTACGAACCTCGACAACATTGCCGACGACCCGTTCCTCAGAACAAATCCTTATGTTCTTCCGACGCTCAAAAAAGGGCGCCACATAATATATATGAACGCCTCGAACCCGACGTATATTCAACTGCCTCTAATCGGATATACCGGAAGTACGGATGTCAACGCTATCTCGACGCTTGTTCCTGACAGAGTTTCTCTGTCGCAGAATTATCCTAATCCTTTCAATCCGGAAACGAACATTAAGTTCGCGATTCCCGCGGCTTACAGCGGAAAAAATGTGACGCTTAAAGTTTACAACATTAAAGGACAGGAAATTCAGACACTCGTTAATCAGAACCTTTCCGCCGGAGAGTACGAAGTGAAGTTCAACGGCGGCAATGTATCGTCAGGCGTTTACTTCTATTCGCTCTACGTAAACGGATACAGGGAAACAAAGAGATTTGTGCTCGTGAAATAGTACTTCATCAGAAAAGTATATAAAAAGAGACGCTATACGGCGTCTTTTTTTTTATGCGCGAGTTACGATATCCTGTTTCCCGATGTGAAAAGAGCGCCGTTCTTCATATCAATTTAAACAAGGTTGAATTATTTTTGTTATAATAATAAAAGAGAATTTGGAATCAATCAGAGAAATATACAAAATCGGATACGGTCCTTCGAGCAGCCATACGATGGGGCCGCGCAAAGCCGCCGAGAAGTTCAGACAGAGAACGCTGAATGCGATATCGTACAGGGTTACTCTTTTCGGAAGCCTTGCGGCGACGGGCAAAGGGCATTTAACGGACAAGGCGATTCTGGGAGCGCTGAACCCGACAAAGACGGAATTCATCTGGGAGCCTGAGAAATATCTTCCTTATCATCCGAACGCTATGAAATTCGAGGCGCTTGATCTTGCAGGAAAGACGTTCGATGAGTGGACGGTTTACAGTGTAGGCGGAGGAAAAATAACCGACGGTAAAGAAGGACAGGATGCGAAGAGCGTTTACAGTTTTTCGACGATGAATGAAATACTGGACTGGACTAACAAGACGGGACGTTCGTTCTGGGAGTACGTTGAGATGAACGAGGGACCCGAGATTTTTGATTACCTGCTTGAAGTATGGGCGGTAATGCAGGAAACTATCAAGAGGGGACTTGAAGCGGAAGGGATTCTTCCAGGCGGTCTTAAGATAAGAAGGAAAGCGTCAAGTTATTTCATTAAGTCAAAGGGATTCAGCGGTTCGCTAAAGAAGAAGACGCTTACATTCGCTTACGCGCTTGCAGTTTCGGAAGAAAACGCGGCGGGAGGACTTGTTGTTACCGCGCCTACGTGCGGTTCTTCGGGTGTTGTTCCGGCGGCTTTGTACAGACTGAAAGAAAGCATGGATTTTTCGGACAGGAAGATAGCGCGTGCTCTTGCAACCGCGGGACTTTTTGGAAATATAGTGAAGGAAAACGCTTCGATATCCGGCGCCGAAGTCGGGTGTCAGGGCGAAGTCGGCACCGCCTGCTCGATGGCCGCTGCCGCGTCCGCGCAGCTGCTTGGAGGAACGCCCGCGCAGATTGAATACGCCGCGGAAATGGGAATTGAGCACCATCTCGGCCTTACTTGCGACCCGATAGGCGGACTCGTTCAGGCTCCTTGCATCGAGCGAAACGCTTTTGCCGCGGAAAAGGCACTTAATGCAGCGACGTATGCGCTGCTTTCGGACGGAAGACATATAGTGAGTTTCGATAAGATTGTCAAAACAATGAATCAGACAGGGCATGACCTGCCGAATATCTATAAGGAAACATCGGAAGGCGGTATGGCGGTCTTCGGGCTCGATTAGTGTAAAATTGAAAATGCAAAATTTAAAAGTACAATTCAAAATGTAAAGTTAAGATACCGGTAATAATAATTTAAAATTTTTCACTGTATCCGCGGCGGCGGACATTTTGCATTTTAAACTTTGAATTAAAAAAGAGCGGAGAGGAAACGGCTAACCGTATTCCCCTCCGTTTTTTGTTCTCCCTGTTCTTTTCCGGATTTAGTTTTCCGGTGTAATTTTATTTATTCTTAGGTGTAAATTTATTGATGACATTGTTCACGGGCTTCAGAGTCCTGAGATAATCGTAAATCATACCCAGATCCTCCGCGGTCATTCCGCCGTAAAGCGTCCACGGCATCGCTGTGTTGAAAGATGACGGGTTTACGTTTACGTTTTTCGAGGAATCCGTATCCATCGATTTGAATTTCTGAATAAAAAACTCTTTTGACCAGGATCCGATGCCGCTTGCCATGTCGGGTGTAATGTTTGCGCTCCGCAGAGTGAATTCAGGAGTGTAGAATTCAACGCCTCCGGCGAATTGCTTTTCCATTATCGGTTTTCCCTTTTCCTGCGGGGTATGGCAGTCGGAGCAGCCCGCAATCTGAACAAGATACTTTCCGTACTCGACAGGATTATTTCTGTTAACCTGGTTTTCCATACTGAAAGTCTTAACGGGAATTGTTTTTTCGATAAGGCTCATAGGAAATTCGAGCGACTTTTCGGGCACTTTATTTTCTATGGGCTTTAAAGTTCTTATATACGCGACGATTGAAAAGAGATCCTCTTTAGTGAGGCCGTTATAACTGATATACGGCATTAAAGGAAAAAGCGATTCTCCGTCCTTGTTCACACCGCAGGTTATGGCGCGGATAAGTTCTCCGTCGGTCCATGAACCGATGCCTGCCGGAGTTATGTTCTTAGCGTATAAGTTTCCCGGAAGTCCGAGATTTTCCTTTCCGAAAAGTTCTCCGCCCTTTCCTTCCGTCCCGTTTATAAGCGGTCCAGCGAATTTTGAATAATCGCGCGATGAATGGCAGTCAATGCAGACAACCACATGGCTTACGAGATATTGCCCTCTTGCAAGGCGTTCCGGCGTCGCCTCAACCCTAACATCCAAAGGCTTGCCGGTTTTTGGATATGTAGAACTGAAATAAATAAAGAAAATAACAATAACTGTGATGATACCTAATGCTGAATACATCAGGAATTTGAATAGTTTTCTCATGTTCTCCCCTGAATAAGTTTAACAATAAAAACGCCCCCTTTGCGTTATTCAGAAGATTCCTCCGCTATTGACAGAACACTTTTTTTGGAAAAAAGATTCTTTTTCATTGATACGTCACGAAAGAAATTTTGTTGCAATCGTATCGCCTATGGAAAAACAGGAAGTTGCGGCGGGCGAAGGCGCGTTGCATACATGAAGCACTCTTTTATTTTCGATAAACAGGAAATCATCGACGAGTTTTCCGTCCCTGCTGCATGCCTGCGCGCGTATTCCCGCGCCGCCTGTCTCAAGGTCGGATTCCATAATTGAAGGGGTAAGTTTCTGAAGCGCTTTTGTGAACGCCGGTTTGGAAAACGAGCGGTAAAATTCCATCATGCCTGTTTTCCAGAATTTCCCCGCGACCGACACGAATCCTCTCCATGTAAGGCTTTCGAACAAATCTTTTACGTTCACGTCGAACTTTCCGTAACATTCGCGTCCGAACGCGAATACAGCGTTCGGGCCTGCTTCGATTTCGCCGTTCATTTTTCTTGTGTAATGAACTCCGAGAAACGGGAACTGGGGGTCGGGGACAGGATATATGAGATTCTTAACGAGGTATGACTTTTCTTTCTTTATTTTATAGTATTCGCCGCGGAAAGGTATTATACTTATGTCCAAATTTTTGTTGTTCAGTTTTGCAATGCGGTCCGACTGAAGGCCGCAGCAGGTCAGCAGCATTTTGCTTTCGTAATACTCCCTGTTTGTTGCTGTTTCGACGAAATCGGATTTTTCGTTTATGTATTCAAGCCTCTCTCCGAAGATTATCTCCGCTCCTTTCCGAAGAAGCAGTTCATGAATTTTTTCAGAAACCTGTTTGTAGTCGATTATGCCTGTCTGAGGAACGTGCACGCCTTTAACTCCGCTCACGTACGGTTCGAATTCCGCCATCTCTTCCTTTTCAATATATCTTAACCCTGCAAGTCCGTTCTCTGTTCCTCTGTCAAAAATATTTTTCAGCGCCGGCAGTTCGCCGTCATTAGTCGCAACAATTATTTTTCCGCATATATCATATTCGATTTCGTTCTCGTTGCAGAAATCGAGAAGCATTTTGCAGCCTCGCGTGCAGTTGACCGCTTTCAGGCTTCCGGGTTTGTAGTAAATGCCGGAATGTATTACGCCGCTGTTGTTGCCTGTCTGGTGGCGTGATACGCCTTCTTCCTTTTCTATAATAAGCAGTTTGAGTTTAGGGTTTTTCTCGAGAAGTTTGAGAGCGGAACTGAGTCCTACGATTCCCGCGCCGGCAACGATAATGTCATACATGATTCAGAGGTTTTTGTATCTACAAAAATGCAAAAAGTTTGTTTTAAAAAAACCATAAATAAAAAAGCGCCTCCCGGCGCCTAAAACCTTTTGATTTACATATTACAACTTAAGTGTCGTATCCGAGAGTCTCCCCGTTCTTTGGGGGACTCTCGGTTAATACATTACAACCGACGCTTCAACTTAGCCTCTTGTGCAATATAGCGCCAATAAAAAAAGCGCCTCCCGGCGCTTTAAACTTTTGATTTTTAATTTTTATTTTTGATATTTAATTTTTAATATTTGATATCTTAGAGGCGTCTGTTCAAATCAGCGAAAACCCCTTATTTAATTACCATCATTTTTTTCGTATCCGTGAATTCTCCTGCCGTTAACCTGTAATAGTAAACGCCTGACGATAAATCGTTAGCATTGAAATCAACTTTGTATGTTCCTGTCGTTTGCTGTTCGTTGATTACTCTTGCTACTTCTCTTCCGAGTTCGTCATATACCGCTATCTGAACAAATTCGTTCTTCGGAATCGAGTATGAAATAGACGTAACAGGGTTGAACGGATTCGGAAAATTCTGTTCGAGAGAAAACTTTACGGGTGTGATACCGTTTTCGTTAACCTGTGTAACGCCTGTAAGTTTAGCGAGCCATAAAGACGCGTTAAGATGAAGTTTAGCGTGATTGCCGTTTGCCTCTCCAAGCCAACTGCTGTAAAGCGTATGTCCTGACGAGCCTGTTCCGTCATCTGCAGGCGAACTGTCGCCGATTGCGAATATGCGGCCTGTGCCGTAGGTCGAGGAAACGCACAGCAATCCGGTGCTTCCCTGCGAAACTCCGGTTGTCCAGATTAAACCTTTTACGGTCGGATTTATTGTCTGATACATCGTAATAGTCGCGCCGTTATGGAATATCAACTGCGATACCGCGCCCTGCGGCCCGTTCAGAACCGGATCCGAGGACCAAGCGGCAGCAATATTCGTCGAACTCGGAGACACATCAACGGAATCGAACTTAAACCCGAACGGAAGATTTCCTGCCGAACTGTGCCTCATAAGGTCGTTCCATACGGCGAGAGCGTCCCAGCCGTCGTTATTTCTGTCGGCATTGTTGTGGTCCGAAATAATAAAAAGTCCGCCTCCGTTATGAACGAAATTCATCAGAGCGTTTCTTTCGGCTGACGTGAACGGAGAATTCGGCTCGTCGACAATGAACACATCGTAATTCTGAAGGTCCTGCGCCGCGCTTGTCCCGTATGTAATCGTCGTGCCCGCAGGCAGAGTCTCGACAGTATGTCCTAACTGAACGAGTTTGATTCCCCATGATGAAACCGCTCCAGTCCAATATGTTTCGGGTGTGGAAGAAGTAATCGTAGATTGTAACGGAGTCGGATACCTCGCGGCAACGTGGTTATCCTCGTCTATCACCCAGTCCGCGTTTCCCGCGGTCTGGTAATGCGCAGCGTCAAAAAGAAATTTTCTCGGCGTAGCGGAAACAAAAGAAGAAAACGCGATAAACAGAATAATCGCTCTTAATACGGTTTTGCTCATATAAAAATTAATGAATGGAAATATAATACAATATTCCCAATAATAATATGGAATAGTTATTTTTTTATACGGGTTCCTAGTTTTAAGGTAATAATATTTTCAGCCGAAAATTCAAAGAGCCGTGTCAAAAAAGTGAATGTTTTAACAGGCTTTAATGTTACAAGTGTATATCTTAAGTTTCTAGGAGTGAAAGTCCCGGCCGTTCGCGGCGCCGATAAGCGTTTTCCAAAATGCCTTTATCTCGGACAATTACATCCTTTTAGAGAGAACTTTATAATTTATTTTTTGGGAAAAATCAATTAAATTATAAGCAATAAGTAAAAAAAATATCGAAAATCATTTACTATGTCTGACCTAACTTCTACCAACACATCGCTGGAGAAATTCAATTACGACAACGCGATCGTAAGGAATTTTGCCTATGCGGTAATGCTCTGGGGCGCCGTGGGAATGCTCGTCGGCTTGCTGATAGCGGCGCAGATAATTATCCCGAGCCTTAACTTCAACCTGCAGTACACGACGTTCGGAAGACTGAGACCCCTTCATACGAACGCGGTTATTTTCGCTTTCGTCGGCAACGCGATTTTCATGGGCCTTTATTATTCACTGCAGCGACTGACCAAGGCGCGAATGTTCAGCGACCTGCTTTCCAAGATTCATTTCTGGGGATGGCAGTTGATTATCGTGCTCGCCGCGATTACGCTTCCTCTCGGCATTACGACGAGCAAGGAATACGCGGAACTGGAGTGGCCTATTGACATACTAATCGCGGTTGTCTGGGTGATATTCGCGATAAACGTTTTCGGTACTATTATCAAGAGACGCGAACGCCACATGTACGTGGCGATATGGTTCTATATCGCGACGATAGTTACCGTAGCCATACTTCACATTTTCAATTCGCTCGAACTGCCCGTCAATTTTATTAAGAGTTATCCGATTTACGCGGGCGTTCAGGACGCTTTGGTTCAATGGTGGTACGGTCACAACGCGGTCGCGTTCTTTCTTACTACTCCTTATCTCGGCCTGATGTATTACTTCCTGCCAAAAGCGGCGGAGAGGCCGGTCTATTCATACAGACTTTCGATAATTCATTTCTGGACCCTGATATTCATATACATCTGGGCAGGCCCGCACCATCTGCTTTACAGCGCGCTTCCCGACTGGGCGCAGTCGCTCGGCACCGTGTTCTCGATTATGCTTATCGCGCCTTCATGGGGAGGAATGATAAACGGACTTCTTACGCTGAGAGGCGCGTGGGACAAAGTAAGGGACAACGTTATACTTAAGTTTATGGTCGTAGCCGTTACGGCATACGGTATGGCGACGTTCGAAGGTCCGACACTTTCGCTGAAGAACGTCAACGCTATAGCCCACTTTACCGATTGGATTATCGCGCACGTGCATATAGCCGCGCTCGGCTGGAACGGATTTCTTACTTTCGGTATTTTGTACTGGCTTATTCCGAGACTGTTTAACACACAACTTTACTCGAAGAAGATGGCAAACTTCCATTTCTGGATAGGGTTTGTCGGCATTCTTTTCTATGCGATACCTATGTACTGGTCGGGCGTCACGCAGGCTTTGATGTGGAAGCAGTTTACGCCGGAAGGAGTTCTTCAGTATCCCAATTTCCTTGAGACGCTGCTACAGATAAAACCGATGCACATGATTCGCATAACGGGAGGACTTTTCTACTATACGGGTTTCATCTCAATGCTTTATAATCTTGTAAAGACAATAAAACAGGGAAGTTTTGTCGGCGACGAAGCCGCGGAAGCACCCGCGCTCGAAAAGAACGTGACGTTCGAACCTGTTAAAGGTTCAATAATGAAGAAACACAGAATAATCGAAAGAAGGCCTGTACAGTTCATAATATTAGCGGTCATCGCGGTTATTATCGGCGGTCTTATCGAGGTTATTCCGACATATCTGATTAAATCAAATATTCCGACAATAGCGAGCGTAAAGCCTTATACTCCTCTCGAACTTCAGGGCAGGGACTTATACATCCGCGAGGCTTGCAACTCATGCCATTCGCAGTTGGTGCGTCCGTTCCGTTCTGAAACCGAAAGATACGGCGAGTACGCGAAAGCGGGTGAATTTGTTTACGACCATCCGTTCCTATGGGGTTCGAAGAGAACAGGTCCTGACCTGCTGAGAGTCGGCAAGAAATATCCGAACCTTTGGCATTACCTGCACATGGACGATCCGACGACGGTTTCTCCGGGCTCGCTGATGCCGAGATTCTCATGGCTGAAGGAACAGACTCTGGATATTTCCACGACGGAAAGGAAAATCAACGCGATGCGAACACTGGGAGTACCGTACGAACAGGGTTATGAAAAGATAGCGAACACCGAACTGCAGAAGCAGGCGGAAGAAATCGCGCAGGATTTGCAGAAACAGGGTATAGACGTAACAAGCGACAAGGAAATTATCGCGCTTATCGCGTATCTTCAGAGACTCGGAACGGATATTAAAAACCAGCAGCCGGCAAAATAATATGTTCAGCAAATATTTTGAATCGGTTGAGTGGTACGGCATTTTCGCAATCGCGACGATGATACTTTTCGTCATCTCGTTTATCGTAATGCTTATATGGGCGTTCAGGATAGACAAGAAGAAGTTAGAAGAATACAACAATCTTCCTTTGGAAAATAATAAAAATTTTCAAGATGAATAAAAAAGTTTTAATCGGATTGACCATAACGGCGGTTACCGCTGTAACGCAGGCAAAGGTCTTCGCGCAGACCGCTGTGCAGGAAACGTCGACGGATACTTATGTTTATCTGATACTCGGGGCGCTGCTGTTTACTCTGGCGGTTCTTTTCGCTTCAATCATGATTTTTGAGTCGGGAGAGAGAAGGGTGAAAAAGACGGCGGCGGCAGTAGCGGTTTCGAACGAGGCGCTGCTTATTACCGAGCATGAATACGACGGTATTCAGGAACTCGACAATCCCGCGCCGGCGTGGTTTCAGTTCCTTTTCTACATAACAATCGCGTTCGCGATTGCCTATATGATTATATACCACGTAACGGGCAAGCCCAATTTATCCAATGACGAATATGTACAGGAAATGACGGCCGCGCAGATGCAGAAAGATGAACTCATCCGCTCGGGAGCGCTAATAAACGAGAACAACGTTGCAGTTCTTACCGAACAAGCCGACCTCGATAAAGGCAAAGAGATATTTACAGCGAACTGCGTAAACTGCCACGCGGCGGACGGAGGCGGAAGCGTCGGGCCGAACCTTACCGACCAGTACTGGATTCACGGCGGCGGAATAAAGAATGTCTTCACGACGATAAAGTACGGAGTTCCGGCGAAAGGAATGATAACCTGGCAGAACCAGTTGAACCCGAAGCAGATACAGCAGGTCGCCAGTTATGTGCTGACTTTGCAAGGAACGAAGCCTGCAGCGCCGAAAGCGCCCGAAGGCAACATCTGGGCGGATTCTACAACGGCCGCGCCGAAAGATACACTGAAAAAATAACTTTCTTGTTGAAGTTTAGCCGCTAATTATCGCGAATTAAAGCAAATTAGTTTTTAGAAAATAGATAATATTTTAAAATGATTACAACGGATGTGAACATTTTAAATGATAACGACCTGCTTTTCAAAGAAGAGAGTTTCAATATTATCGGGATATGTTTTGAGGTTCATAATATTTTAGGAAAAGGATTGCTTGAATCTGTTTATAAGGATGCGATGGAGTATGAATTCAGAAAACGAAATGTCCCCTTTGAAAGAGAAAAATTGTTTAAGATAAAATATAAAGATATTTATCTTAATCATTTCTTTTATGCAGACTTCGTAGTCTATGATAGTATTATTCTCGAAATTAAGGCGGTAGCTTCCATTATTGACGAACATATAAAACAAACATTAAACTACTTATCTGTTACAGGTTTAAAATTAGGAATTATTATCAACTTCGGAGATAATTCCGTGAGATTTAAACGTATAGCAAGAACCAAATAAATATTTATATTAGAAAAAATTAGCGATAATTAGCGGCTAAATGCCGGTGTATGTATGGAAAATGAATCATTCAGGGACCACCTGTCAACCGTAACGCAGGAAGGCAAGCGCGTCTGGGTCTATCCAAAAAAACAAAAAGGAAAGTTTTATACCGCGAGAACAATCGTCAGCTTTTTTCTTCTGGCTTTCCTGTTCGTTACACCATGGATAAAAATCGACGGACATCCGTTCTTTTTATTCAATATCTTCGACCGTAAATTCATTCTCTTCGGGTTCGCGTTCGGACCTCAGGACTTCTACATCTTCGCGCTCGGATTCGTGACCATGGTCGTGTTCGTTGTTCTCTTTACAGCGGTGTACGGAAGGATTTTCTGCGGATGGATTTGTCCGCAGACGGTGTTTATGGAAATGGTGTTCAGAAAAATCGAGTATCTTATAGAAGGCGACGCGAGCAAACAGAGAGCGCTCGACGCGGAGCCGATGAACGGGAAAAAGTTCTTCAAGAAGTCTCTAAAGCATGTTATCTTTTACGCGATTGCCTTTGTAATAGGCAATACGTTGATGGCGTACCTTGTCGGCATCGATAAAACACTGGATATTATCGGTCATCCGCCCGCGGAGCATCTCGCGGGATTCATTGCAGTGATGGTTTTTTCGGGAGTGTTTTATTTCGTGTTTTCGAAATTCCGCGAGCAGGCATGCACTATCGTCTGTCCATACGGCAGGCTTCAGGGTGTTCTACTTGACCCGAATTCAATAGTCGTCGCGTACGATTACGTAAGAGGCGAGCCGAGAGGAAAACTGAATGAAACAAAAGGCGACTGCATAGACTGCCACCTTTGCGTTGCGGTCTGTCCGACCGGCATCGATATACGCAACGGTACGCAATTGGAATGCGTCAACTGCACATCGTGCATTGACGCGTGCGATTCAATTATGGTGAAGGTCAAAAAACCGAAAGGGCTTATCCGCTACGCTTCGATGAAAGGAATTAAAGACAAAGTGAAGTTCGGGTTCACGCCGAGAATAATTCTCTATACATCGCTGCTGGTCATACTTCTCTCGATTCTGACAGGACTGCTCATGTCGAGAAGCGACGTTAAGGCGAATATACTCAGGTCGCCGGGCAAGATTTATTCCGAAATGCCGGACGACAGAATAAGCAATCTTTATCACGTCGTGCTGGTTAATAATACTTTCAATGACATGCCGGTAGAGGTAAAGACAAACACACCGGACGCGCAGATACTGCTAATCGGAAAAGATGTGGTGATACCTTCGCTCAGCGTGCATGAGGCGGAGTTTATGGTAGTGATGGATAAGAATAAGATTAACACTACTGTCGTGCAGTTGAACATACAGGTGTTTGCTGCCGGAAAACTGTTCTATGAAACAAAGACGACCTTTATAGGTCCGCAGAAAAAATAATTTTAATTTTTCAGCCACAGATTAAAACGGAAGAATGGAAAATAATAAAATCCGTGACAATCCGAAGATGCTCTGCTGTCATCCCCGCATGATCTTAACGGGGACCGCGGCAGAAAAATAAATAATAAAAAGATTTTGTACAGCCACAGATTATCACAGATTAAAACGGATTAGAGCAAAGAAAGTAATCCATGCAATCAGGGTAAATCCGAGGCGAAATGAAAATAACAAAAATGAACTGGGGATATAAAATACTTACGGCGTTTATAGTATTCTGCGTAGCGGTATTGGGCGCGGTCATTTTCTTCATGAATCAGAAGGTTGACGTCGTAACCGACAATTATTACGAAAAGGAACTGAAGTATCAGGACCAAATAAACCGCGTTAACAGAACAAGGGCTTTAAAAGATACGGTGTTGCTCGCGAACAACGGAAAGGAAATAAAAATAACCTATCCTAACGTTCCCGACAAACCCTCAGCGAAGGATTTCATACTCCTTTACCGCCCGTCCGACGATAAGAAGGATGTGAAAATTCCCGTATCTGCCGATTCGCTGAAATCGCAGGCGGTGAGCATAGAAAGGCTCGATAAAGGTTACTGGAAGTTGCAGATTAACTGGACTTCATCGGGCAGCGAATACTATCACGAAGCGTCGTTTCTCGTGAAATAATCACTCCGTTATTTCGATGCTGTGCGTCAGTTCGATTGCCTGCCTGTAAACTGCCGCTACTCCGCAGTATTTTTCCTGCGAAAGTTTCACCGCGTGCTCGACCTTATCATAGGGAATGTTCGTTCCTTTGAAAATATATCTGAGATGTATCTTGAAATATTTCTTCGGATGTTCTTCCGTCAGTTCGCCTTCCGCCGTAACTTTGAAATCGTCGTACTCAATCTTCATCTTGCCGAGCATCGAGACAACGTCCATACCCGTGCATCCGACGAGAGACGCCAGCATCAAAGGTTTGGGCGGCGGTCCTTCGCCGTTTCCCCCGACTTCCTTGTGCGCGTCGACGCGCACGTTATATCCCAGTACGTCTATATCAAACGCCATTCCCGACTTGTGTTCGGCAGTTACAGTGTGCTTCATTAAATCAAATTTTACTAAAATATAAATAAGACAGTATTCAAATAAAGCGCAGGAAGAGATATCAGGAGTTGCAAAATAAAAATATTTGCCTATGAAAAGAAAGCTTAATTCATATCTAAAGGAGTAATGCAGAAATAAACACAATCTATTAAAAGCGCATATTAAACAATAAAATCAGAAAAACTTTAATATTTAATCCGAAATAATCGTTAATCGGCAACTCATTTAAAAAAAAGATTTACCCGATAATGACAAGATTATTCGCGAATATAGTAATTTACTGAAATATGAAAACGAGTATTCGTCATTTATTAAGTTATAAAAAAATAATTCCAGGTTATTATTAAAATATATAATTATCTTGTATCGTTTATAAAATATACTTAGATTATAAAAGTTGTTTAAGTCAAAGCAGATTCCCCCGAATCAAAAGACGGCATTGAAACCGGTGACAACAAATAAAGAACATCTGCAAAAACGAGAACGAGAAATAGGCGTCTGCAATAATTATTTATATCAATGAATCAATCAATCAATCACATCTTTTTGATAGCGAAAATTCTATTAAGAATAATGTCTCGCAGGGTAATAAACGAATGTACAAAAAAAGCATTTTAAAATTAGTGGTTTCTTTATAAATCGTAAAATATTTATGATGAGAGAATTAGATATTACAGCATATACATTATGCTTAAACAAAGAATAGAAATAATGGTTTATTTTAGCATTCACACATCTGTTTCTAAGAAATTAGTTTATATACAGTAGAATAAAATACAGATTATGAAGAAGTAATAGTAGCGACCATAAAGGAGATGATATTGCATACGGCTTTGAGTGTAAACGCTCAGTGGGTACAGGAATACAACAGTAACACATCATTTATAAAACGTTTAAGTTTTCTGAACGATAGCACGAAATAAGTTTTCGGTTCTGGTTTATTACTTTTACAAATAAAAAAATATTAATGAAACAATAAATAAAAAACTTAAAAATGTTATGAAAAATTTGTTTCTAATATTCGCTATGCTGATTTCATTGAGCGTGAACGCTCAATGGGTATTGCAGAACACCGGAAGTTCTACGGATTTTCATTCAGTGAAATTCATAAATAAGAATACAGGCTGGATTTGCGGAACGGGCGTAATAGCAAAAACAACTAATGCGGGAATAAACTGGGTTCATCAAACACACCCGGCTGGGAATAAGAGGTTGAACTGTATAAGTGTCATTGATTCAAACATACTTTATTGTGTAGGAATGTTTAAAACTATATTAAAGACAACAAACGGCGGAACAAACTGGATAGCGATTGAAAACGGTCCTTTTGGAACAGGTGACAGTTATATTTCCTCATTCTTTTTAGATAACAACACTGGTTGGATATCAGGTACAGGAACAAAAATTTGGAAAACGACTAACGGAGGTAATACATTATCTAATGTCTATATAGGAGGTTGGATATATAGCATATATTTCAAAGATTCTTTAACTGGATTAGTTTGCGGCGATGGCGGATTTCTCCAAAGAACAACCAACGGCGGCTTAAACTGGTACACGCCAAATATTAATTTGAATTTTATGGGTTATGATTTTTGGGATATGTCAATAATTAACAACCAATATTGCTGTGTAATAGGTTTACAAAATGGGCCCGTTTATCGATCAACTGATTTTGGTATGAACTGGGATAGCGTGGGAAGAGTCGCAGATATTTTTGATATTTATAGTGTAAGATTTGCTAATGAAAATACAGGTTGGTGCGGTGGCGGAGGCACACCCGGTGGCAGATTGTTCAGAACTACAAATGGAGGTTACGATTGGGTGAGAACGGATAATGATAATAATCCCGGATATATCGGGGATATATACTTTTATAACGACAGCATAGGTTGGGCAACGGGAAGCAACGGAATGGTGCTATACACAACAAACGGGGGAATAAGTTACGTAAATCAGATTTCTACAGAGATACCGGAATCATTTGTATTACACCAAAACTATCCGAATCCGTTCAACAATAAAACGAATATAATGGTTGAAATTAAAGAGAAGAATTTTTACAAACTTGAGATATATGATATAACCGGTAAAAAAGTCGATAACTTATTCGAAGGAATAAAAACCCCGGGAATTTATCGGATAAATTATGATGCATATAAATTATCGTCCGGAGTTTACTTTTATAAACTGATTAGTTCTAATTTCATAAAAACGAAGAAATTTATTTTGTTGAAATAAGTCAATAACGTCCTTATGGATGAACCACCAAAATAGACTTTAAATAAAAATAAAGGGCGGAGCCTTTGAATTAAAAAGTCGCGGTCAACGACAATCAAAGTTATATCCATAAATGGATATACCCGCCCATTTTTATAATCAATTAAAACATAAATAATAAAAGGATTAAATAAAATGAGAAAATCATTTATAACAACTTGCATTATAGCGTTTTTACTTTTAACAGTAAGAACATCCGAAGCGCAAAGTCCGTACGAAACGTCATGCGGAAGTACTTTGTTTCAGGCAATGCAATTACCGTTAAATCCGCAGGATGGATTCTTTAAACCGAATAGGACAGATACAATAAACGGAATTCCAACAATAAATACTGCGTATTTTCCAGTGTTAATTGTATTTGTCCAATTTCTTGATGACCAAAACGATAACATTTGGCCCAATACGTGTGATACTTCGGGACCAATATTTAGAGATAGTTTGATAGCAAGAATAAAAAACAATAAACAGACTTTAGCCCGGATAAAGCGATCTGTCCCGGGCTAAAGTCTTATTATATAAAGATATTTTCTGTGATTTAAGTGCCCGACAAGGGTTCCAGGAGTGTTCCGATAGACCGGATTTTGTACGGCAGCGAATACTATCACGAAGCGTCGTTTCTCGTGAAATAATCACTTCGTTATTTCGATGATGTGCGTCAGTTCGATTGCCTGCTTATACACCGCCGCTACTCCGCAGTATTTTTCCTGCGAAAGTTTTACCGCATGCTCGACCTTATCATAAGGAATGTTCTTTCCTTTGAAAATATATCTGAGATGTATCTTGAAATATTTCTTCGGATGTTCTTCCGTCAGTTCGCCTTCCGCCGTAACTTTGAAATCGTCGTACTCAATCTTCATCTTGCCGAGCATCGAGACAACGTCCATACCCGTGCATCCGACGAGAGACGCCAGCATCAAAGGTTTGGGCGGCGGTCCTTCGCCGTTTCCCCCGACTTCCTTGTGCGCGTCGACGCGCACGTTATATCCCAGTACGTCTATATCAAATGCCATTTCCGACTTGTGTTCGGCTGTTACAGTGTGTTTCATATTGTTGAAATGAAAAGATTTTTAATAAATGATTTGTATTATTTCATTAATGCCGTGAACTCATCAACCGTTAATCCGCATTGACGTAGGATTGCTCTCAATGTTCCTTTAGCTATTTCAGAATGATTGGGTATTGTCAGACGGCGATAAGGATAGTTTGAATTTCTTAATATAATATGACTTCCGGTTTGATGGTCTTTTTGGTAACCGATTTTTCCCAGAGTCTTAATAAGTTCATAAGCAGAAAGAACCGGTAAATGGCTCACACCGCAATCTCCACAATTTCTTCGGATATAGAAGGCGGTATCGGTTCATTATGCTTTCTCAGACTTTCGATGTATCCCTTTATTGCATCTTTAGCATTCTCGACAGCTTCGTTTCTTGTTTTGCCCTGCGAAACACATCCGGGTAAAGAGGGAACTTCCGCAACAAACATTTTATCTTCGTCCTGTTCTATTAATATTCTGTATTTCATTGAATATCTTTAATTATTATTAAAATATTAAAATTCTTTAAATAATAAAAGGCTTGGCAAGTATGGCTGAATAATATTTGAATGTAAATTACAGGATATGCCTGATTTTTATGGTCGGACACCGTCCGTTTTTCCTTTAAAAACACGCCCGTTTAGTGTATTTTTGTATTATACAAAACCTCAATTATATGATGACCATAAAAGACGTAAACCCTAATCTTATTAAGGCCCAGTACGCCGTAAGAGGCAAGATTGTCGACAGGGCTCAGGAACTTGAAGCAAAGGGCAAAAGAATAATTTATTGCAACATCGGAAACCCGCAGGCACTGAAACAGAAACCCGTTACGTTCATCAGGCAGGTGCTTTCCTGCCTTGAATATCCGGATATGATGAATATGCCAGAAGCGAAGAAGATTTTTCCAGCCGACGTTATCGCGCGAGCGAAAATGATTATGGAAAAAAATCCGACAGGCACGGGCGCGTATACAGTGAGTTCCGGCATCGCGTTTATAAGAAAAGCGATTGCGGAATTTATAGAGAACAGAGACGGCATTCCTGCCGATATGAACAAGATAGTCCTGACGGACGGCGCGAGCAAGGGCGTGCAGGCGGCGCTTACACTCATTTTGAAAAACGAGAATGACGGCGTTATGATTCCGATTCCGCAGTACCCGCTCTACAGCGCGGCTCTTGCGCTTTACGGTGCGAAGCAAATCGGATACTTCCTTGACGAAAGCAATTCATGGCAGTTAAACGAAAAAATTCTTGAAGACAGCATTAAGGAAGCAAAAGGCAAGGGAATAAATCCGGTCGCGATAGCGGTTATAAACCCGGGAAACCCCACAGGCGCGGTGCTTTCCAAAGACAACATGGAAATGATTATAAGGTTCGCGAAGAAGTACAATATCGTTCTTCTTGCCGACGAAGTCTATCAGGAAAACGTTTACCTCGAAGGAATCAAGTTCGTATCTTTCGCTAAAGCGATGCATGATATGAACGAAAAGGAAGTTACGCTTTTCAGTTTCCATTCGGTATCGAAAGGGTTCCTCGGCGAATGCGGTCACAGAGGCGGCTATTTCGAAGTCAGGAACATGTCTCCCGAAGTTTACGGGCAGTTGATTAAACTCCAGTCAATCAGTCTGTGCTCGAATGTCGACGGACAGATTGTCACGTACCTGATGGTCGATCCTCCGAAACCCGGTGATGAAAGTTACGAACTTTACAAGAAGGAAAAAGACACGATACTCAGCGAACTGAAGTACAAGTCGAGAGTACTCGGCGAAGGCCTAAACAAAATCAACGGAATGTCCTGCGACGTTCCGCACGGCGCGATGTACGCTTTCGTGAAATTTGAACTCCCACATAAAAAAGACGTTGACGTTTCGAAGATGACGGTTGATGAATTGTACGCTTACGACGCGAAAAGAGATTTCGATTACTGTCTTGCATTGCTTGAAGAAACGGGTATCTGTGTTGTGCCGGGTTCGGGATTCGGACAGATGCCGGGAACTATGCACTTCAGAACGACGATTCTTCCTCCGCGGGAGGATATATTAAACCTCGTCGAAAAAATGAAAAAGTTCCACGAAGAGTATACAAAAAAAATAGCGGTATAAATTTTGGTATGGAAAAAAAACTAAGTATTACTTAGTTTGATATTGTTGTTTTTCATTTTTATTGTTCTCCTCCTTATTGACAGATGCTTTTCCTCCTTGAAGCATCTGTCTTTTTTTATGCCTCAAAGTTACAAAGTAAATCTGTCTATTACGAAATGTTCCGCCCCGTTGGAAGATAAAACACTTTTATTGAAAATTAGTTCCTTAAAATTCAAAAATAATTCAAACCCTATGTTCCTGAAATCCGGGAATGATATATTTTCATCACGCCTTACTCTTCCGAGTGTGAGGTGCGGTCTCAGTGGTTTGTCCTGTCTGTATCCGTAGGAATCAAGAATCTCTACAATTACTTCGTTCAGAGAATATATTTTTCCGTCTTCGTTATCAAGTTTAGCGACAAGCACTCTCGGATTTTTGAAATTTGGAAAAGCGGTTATGCCGGAATAATGAAGTTTGATTTCGCCCGTTTTGTTTTCAATCTTTTGATGAAATTCTCTGCGTATATCTTCAGCGGTTTTTTCTTCAGTATCTCCGAGAAAAAAAAGTGTTATATGGGAGTTGCCGGTGTTCTCCCATTTGATTTTCCGCGCGTTCTCATATCCGATGATTTCCTTCACGTCATTCTGAAGTGATTTAAGTTTTTTTCCTGTATCTTCGTCGAGTTTAAGCGAAAGGAAAGTTCTTAACATGGCGTTTGAAATGTTTTTAAATTGAATAACTTCTGATAATTTAGTAATATGAAAACAATAAACAAATGATTAAAACATAAGAATATATTGCAGAACGGCGATAAAATATTGTGCGAAAAATTTCTTGAATTTGTTAATATTGTGAGGCGGCTGCGAAGGGAATGTCCCTGGGACAGGGAGCAGACGCATGAGAGTCTGAGAAGATGCCTGCTTGAGGAGTCTTATGAAGTGCTTGAGGCTATTGACAACAACGACATGACTGAACTCCGCAAGGAACTCGGCGATCTTATGCTACAGGTGGTGTTTCACGGTGTGATGGGAGAGGAGGCGGGAATCTTTAATCTTGCAGACGTGCTTGAGCACGAGACCGAAAAACTCATATACCGCCATCCGCATATTTTCGGCGACACGAAAGTAAGCGGTAGCGAGGAAGTAAAGACAAACTGGGAAAAACTTAAAAAACGCGAAGGGCGCGAATCAGTGCTCGACGGCGTACCCGTCGAGATGCCTGCTCTCTTCAGGGCATACAGGATACAGGAGAAGGCGGCTAAGGTCGGTTTCGACTGGAAAGACCACAAGCCGGTTTACGAGAAGATTCTCGAAGAAGTCGGCGAACTGAGAGAGAACATGGAAAAGAACGAAACGCAGGATAAACTCGAAGACGAGTTCGGGGACGTGCTTTTTTCAATCGTGAATTACGCGAGGTTCATGAAGATTAATCCCGAAGACGCGCTTAGAAAGACGATTGAAAAATTTTCGTTCAGGTTCAGGGAAATAGAAAAATTCGCGAAATCAAAAAATATCGAATTGGAGAGCATGACACTCGAGGAGATGGATGCTGTCTGGAACGAAGCAAAAAATAAAAGTAAAAAGTGAGAGTAAAACACAATCATTCGGTGGGGATAATACTGTTCCGCCGGTTTCCCCGCTCGGTTAAATTTCTGCTGATAAAACAACATCAGGGTCACTGGGGGTTTCCGAAAGGGCACATTGAAACAGGGGAAAGGCATATAGATACTGCGACGAGAGAACTTCATGAAGAAACGGGAATCACGAAAATTAATCTTTTAAGCAGGCGCGTTCTTTTAAGGGACGATTATTATTTCGACAAGGAAACCGTAAGAATACATAAAATTGTTGATTACTTTATAGCGGAGACCGAAACACAGAGAGTAAGAATCGACGGAAAGGAAATTCTGAATTTCAAATGGTGCACGCTGGAAAAAGCCCTGGAAAGGCTGACCTTTAAGGAATCAAAAAAGATTTTAAAACAGGCTGTAAAAATAATAAAGGAACATATATAAAATGCGGGGTTACAAATACGGGAAAATACTGTTACTTCTGTTAATTCTTCCTTCGTTTGTTTTTGCAAAGGGACGCGACGGGTTATCGGATTTTCAGAAAGGCATGGACAGTCTTATTAAGATGATAAACTGCGACCTTTCCGTTCAGGTGGTGAGCGGTACTAAATACGATTTGCTTTACGAGTATCAGCCTTCGAAGAAAATGATACCCGCCTCGATAACGAAAGTGATTACGAGCGCCATCGCGCTTGAGTATCTCGGCGCCGGGTACGAATTCAAGACAATACTTTACACGGACGACACGGATTTAAGCGACGGAGTCGTGAACGGCAATATATATATTAAAGGTTTCGGCGACCCTGATTTTAAGAGCGCGGACCTTGTAAAAATGGTGCGCATTTTCGCTTCGAAGAACATTACCGAAATTACGGGTAACATCGTTTACGACGATTCATTTCTCGACAACAAGCATTTCGGTCTTGCAGATTATTATTCAGGCGACACGAAATTACAGTACTGGCCGTACGTGAACGCATTGAGTTTCGACAGGAATGCCAGCAGGCTTGACGCAGCGGTCGAGGCGGCAAATTTTCTGAAATCGGAACTCGAACTGAAAAAAGTAAAACTCGACGGTATAATTGTAGCCGGAGTGACGCCTGACAAGCCGAGGGAAATCACAAGAGCCACGCATACGATTGACGAAGTGCTCGCGAGCATGAACAAACCGAGCGACAACCATTCTGCTATTACAATATTCAAGGTAGTCGGAGCGGTTTACATGGGCGCTCCCGGAACGCTTGAAAAGGGGACTGCCGCCGTTATAGATTTAATGAGTTCACTGGGGATTGCACGTAGCGAATACGAAATTCTTGAGGGTTCAGGACTTACGAGATACAATTACGTTACTTCGAATGTTTACATTCAACTGCTGAAATATCTTTTCGACCAGGAGAAGTCGTTCAGCGTGTTCTATCAGTCTTTACCAGTCGCGGGCGTCGACGGCACGCTCAAAAAACGGATGACAGGCACAGAAGCGGAAAAGAACGTGCATGCGAAGACAGGTTCGATTAACGGGGTCAGCACGCTTACGGGATACGCAATTTCACGGGATAATGAACCGCTGATTTTTTATATTGCAATGAACGGGTTTAAGGGAGCAAACTGGGAACAATACCGTAATTATCAGGATGCAATTTGCAGCCTGCTCTGCAGGTTTTCACGGAATTAATTTTTGATTTATGTCGACAAAGGAAAAAGAATCGGCCGTTACCGGCATCGATATTCCCGAAATGAGGAAATTAATTCTGTTTAATTCCGGACATTTCTGGGAGCAGGTGATTTTGCAATTGCAGAAAGCAACCGGCTTTGACGTAATACAGTGCGAACAGATAGCGATTATTGCCCATACAAAAGGCAAGGCGGTCGTTAAATCGGGCGGCTATGAAGAACTCGCCCAAATTAATTCGGTTCTCAGGGAAATCAATTTAATTACGGAAATTAAATAAAATAATTTGTTCAGATACCTTTCATACGGCAGAGTGCTTTCAGTTGCTGCGTTGATGCTGATTTTGTTTTCCGGTTTAACAAAGGCGCAGTACAAATATAATTTTGATTTCGGTAAAGACTGGGACTGGGTTGACCTTCTTATAGACGAACAGTCAAGTCTGTTCGGAGTTCAGGAACAGATTAAATACCTGAGAGACGAATTTCAGATAGAAGAAGGAAGAATTCTTTTCAGGGAACTCGCGAAACTCGACTCGCTGAACCAGCTGCGCGGACTTCCCGAAGTTATAAATGAAGACATTGTTAAGAACAGAAGATACTTCTTTTCAATATATATGCCCGCCGTAAAGGACATAGATTTCGGTGAGCATTTCGGCGGAATAGTCCGCGCCGCCGTATTCGTCGCGAAGATAAGGGATAATTTCAACGAGGAAAAAAAACCTTTTCAGGACAGAAGGTACATTGTAAAACTTACCGAACTGAAAAAGTCGAATATACAACTGAACTTCAATTACAACGCTGCCGATAATATACTCGACGCGCTAACTAAGAATGTCAGCGAAAGCGATATCGTCTCCACTCCGGAGATGAAATTTCTTCTCGAAAATTTCGATAATCAGTGTGTTACGAGGGAAGACCTCGAAAACTGTTTCAGACAGGTACGAAAAGACGACCCTCTGACAAAGATTTATATACTGAGCAATCCGATGGCTTTCATGTGTCTCGGATATGTCGAACAGTTTCTTTCCGAGTACAAAAAAAGCCTTGATTTGATAAAAAGGGAACAACAGAATATTCTGGAAAACAGCGTTTACCTTCTTTCACTGTTTTTTCCAGAGAACATAGACTTCAAGAACAACGTTTACATGTTTTACGGAAGCAGAAACTGCGGATGGAGGTACAGGGATAATTCAATACTGCTCGACTTAAGCAGGTTCGGCGATAATTATGAACTGCTTACGAAATACCTTACGAGGGAATTGTTCTTTGACGAAAGAGACGATATACAGTTGAACATTTTAAAGTATCTCTACACGCGGGAAGACACTCTGATTTATAATCTTCTCGACGAGGTTTACAGCAACGGCGTTTCGAATTACATCGCGCCTATACTTCAGGCAAACAGGCCTTCGTCCCTGCTCGAAAAGGATTTCATACTGTTTAAAAAGACGATGAAGGCAATCGAGGACAGAAGACCGCAGAATGTTATAGACAGCATGTTTTCTCTGGGCGTAACCGATATGTATTTCCATTCGATGGGCGCGCAGATGGCTTACTGCATCGACGTTTACATGGGAAGGGACGCTCTCAGGCAGACGCTGCTTTTCGGACCCTTGTATTTTTTCGAGAAATACATAGAAACTTACATGCTCGACGACAGCCCGATAAGAAGCGTGTTCAGGCTGCCTTCAAACATCGAAACGAAAATATACAACATGGGAGCGGGAATATCTTACGACATGCTTTCCGATGTTGTGAACGTCAAGGTGCTGTACAACGATTCCGCGCAGATGAATCCACAGGTCGGAAAGATATATTCTAAATACAAAGGCAGAAAAGACATCTGGTTCCTGAATTTCATAACAGGAAAACTTTATCTTGATAAAGCATACTATCCGCAGTCTCTGGATTATTTCATGAATTGCATGCAGGGAATCAACGATAGAATGAAATTTGTCAGGGACATAGGCGATATTTATTTTGAAAACAAGGCTTATAAAGAGAGCGCGAAAATGTACGACAAATATGTTACTTATTCGGGGGGCATACTTGATTCATACTTAAAGCGCGGCGCCGCGTATTTTGAATCAGGCGAAATTGACAAGGCGAAACAGGATTTTGAAACCGTAATTAAAATGGACCCCGATAACACAAAAGCAAAGGAATATCTAATAAAGTGAATTTTAAACTTCAATCTCAATACAAGCCGATGGGCGACCAGCCCGCGGCTATAGATAAACTAACGGAAGGAATACTAAGAAACGAAAAGAATCAGGTGTTTCTCGGAGTAACGGGTTCCGGAAAGACGTTTTCGATTTCGAACGTTATACAGAACATCGGCAAACCTGTGCTTGTCATGTCGCACAACAAGACGCTTGCCGCGCAGTTGTTCGGCGAGTTCAGGAGGTTCTTTCCCGAGAACCGCGTCGAGTTTTTCATATCTTACTACGATTACTACCAGCCTGAGGCGTATATTCCGTCGACGGATACTTATATAGCGAAAGACCTGTCAATCAACGAAGAGATAGACAGGCTGCGGCTCCGCGCCACATCCTCGCTCCTTGAAGGGCGGAAAGACATAATTATCGTATCCTCGGTAAGCTGCATATACGGCATAGGCGCGCCCGAAGAGTACGCAGAGCAGGTGCTTGTTCTGAAAAAAGGCCAGAAGATTTCTCGGAAGGATTTGCTGAACAGGTTCGTTGATATTCATTACGTCAGGAATGACGCGGAATTCAAGCGCGGAAATTTCCGCGTGAGAGGCGATACGGTTGAAATCATCCCCGCGTATGAAGACGAAAAGGGAATTAGAATCGAAATGTTTGACAACGAGATTGAAAGAATCTGCTACATCGAACGACTGACGGGACGGGTAATAGGAGTCGACGAAAGTGTTTCGATTTATCCCGCGAAATATTTTGTCACAACTCCCGAAAAAATCGAACTCGCGATTGATAACATCAGGAAGGAGATGTTCGATCAGGTCCAGTACTTTCAGAAAGAAAACAAATTAATCGAAGCGCAGAGAATAGAACAGCGCACGAATTTCGACATAGAAATGATTAAGGAAGTCGGTTACTGCACGGGTATTGAAAATTATTCGCGCCACATGGACGGCCGCGCTCCGGGCAGCAGACCCTCATGCCTGTTCGATTATTTCCCGAAAGATTTTCTTCTTGTTGTCGACGAATCGCACGTAACCGTTCCGCAGATACGCGGCATGTACAACGGCGACAGGATGAGAAAAAAAACGCTCGTCGAGCACGGGTTCAGGCTGCCTTCCGCGCTCGATAACCGGCCGATGACTTTCGATGAATGGGAAAGCACGATAAATCAGGTCATATTTGTAAGCGCGACGCCCGGAGATTACGAACTTACGAAGAGCGGCGGCGCGATTGTTGAGCAGGTCATACGCCCGACCGGGCTTCTCGACCCCGAAATTCAGGTGCGGCCTGTGAAGAATCAGATTGACGACCTCATCAAGGAAATACGCGAGCGAAGCAAGAAGAACGAAAGAGTACTTGTTACTACTCTTACGAAACGCATGAGCGAGGACCTTACGGATTATCTTATCGGAATCGGCGTGAGAGTAAAGTACATGCACTCGGAAGTCGATTCGCTCGACAGGGTTGACATACTCCGCGGTCTGCGCCTCGGCGACTTCGACGTGCTTGTCGGGGTAAACCTTCTCCGTGAAGGTCTTGACCTGCCCGAGGTTTCGCTCGTAGCGATTCTCGACGCGGACAAGGAAGGGTTTCTCCGTTCCGAAAAATCGCTTCTTCAGACCGCGGGAAGAACGGCGAGAAACGTTAACGGGCTCGTGATTATGTATGCCGACAAGGTGACGGATTCTATGAGGAAAGTCATTGATGAAACATCGAGAAGGAGAAAAATTCAGGAAGAGTATAACAAGGCGAACAACATTGAGCCGAAGACAATATTCAAAACGTACGAGGAAATTATGTCCACTACGATAGTCGCTGATTCGAAAGGAAAATACGAGTCGAGAAAAGAAAGGAAAGAAAAAGAAGAATCAGGACTGTCGGTTATGACTCAGCCCTTGTTTAAGAAAATCAGCAAGGAGCAGAGGAAGGAATTAATAGACCAACTTAGAGAGGAAATGGTGAACGCGGCGAAGGACCTTGAATTTGAACGGGCGGCTGAACTGAGAGATGAAATAAAAAGATTAACAAACGATTAATATAAGGTTATGAAGAAATTAGCACTACTGGTTTTATTGCTGGCTTTAAGCGCCCCGTCATTCTGTATAGAGATTAAGGGAAGAATAATAGACGAACGTTATTTCCCCGTTCCTAATATCTCCGTTGTTTCATCGAAAGGCGGAGGCGATAAGACGGATAAATACGGCAACTTTGTGCTTAACGCGGAGAGTTTTCCGATAGACATACTGTTATACGATTATTCGGGAAATATCGGAGTGATATATAAAAACGTCAACACCCAGAATCCGGAAATGTTCTTCTTCGGCCTTCAGGCGTCGCGGAATATAAACACGGAAATAATGAAAATCGAGTTTCCCGCGATTCCGCAGGGTCGCTCGGCGATAATTAAATTCGTCAGCGACGATGTCTTTTCCTGCGACGACGTGTTCGCGTCGGCGGGAGATAAAATGAAGGTCCTTACGATACTCTTTCCCGCTTACCAGACGAGGTTGAACGGAAAAGTGATTTATCTTGAAAAGACCTCGACGTCGTTTGACAAGTATTATGAATTTCCTGTGACAGTCATTAAGGAAAGCGGTTATATCCAGAATGTTGTAATCGACCAGATGTCCACAGTGTCGAACCCCGGCGAATCTTATGTTACAATCTATCCTCCCGCTTTCGCTTATGACACGAAAGGCTTCTCGGTTTACGCCGATTTCCTCTCGCTTCACCGCAACTCGGAGATTACACTTAACACCTCGGACGGAGATATTATTTCCTCGAAGATAATAGTGCCGCAGACACTTCCTTACGCTTACAGGCTGAAGGTCGAAGGGCGCGCGGGATACAAAAAAGGCGAGGGGTTTGTCAGTTATACATACTCATATCCGGGTTCAAACCTTAACATCTCGACTGAAACAGCCGCGAAGCTCGACGCGCCGCAGGATAAGTACTGGGGCGTCTCGAACAATACCCAGTTCGCGTGGGACTGGGGTTCCGGCACCGGAATATACGTGGCGCATTTTCACGCCTTCAGTCCCGCCGGGGATTTCTACGTAGTAACAAGAGAGAGAAGCACGAATTTTCCCAAAGGCATATCAAACGGAATACTCGACGGGAACGAATACAGTTGGGAAGTCTCGAAGTACACCACATACACATCCGTCGACGATTTCATAAAAGTGAGACAGTACGCGAACGACCTCGCATACAAGGCGATAATGACGTCCGAACTCAGAACGTTCAGGATAAACGCGTTCTGATTAATAGATATACGGAATAAGTTTCTTTGTTCTCGATTTGTATTCCGTGTACTCTTCGCCGAAATATCCGGTGAGGGCGTCTTCTTCAACTTTTATCCTGTATAGTATCGCGGCAGTGACGGGCACGAACACAATCGCGCCGCTTACGAGGTTTCCCATCGATAAACCCATTCCCAGAAACGATATAAGCAATCCGGTGTATGAAGGATGGCGCAGAACGCTGTAAAGCCCGTCCGTCTTGAGTCTGTGCTCGTTTTGTATGGTTACGTTCGTCGTGAACATTTTGCCGAGAGAAATAATCGCGAACCATCTTAGTGCAACTCCCGCCGCAAGAAGCGCAATTCCCGCTATACCCTGCGCGCGGCTTCCCGCGGGATAATTTACCGCGACGAATATTCCCGCCGCTAATGAGACGACAAGCGTTCCCCAGATTATACTTATTGTGCCCTTGTCTCTTTCACTTGTCTTGCCAGCTTTCGAGCGTGCAGCGACGTTCAGTATGAGTTCAGAAAGCCCCCAGAGACCGAAAATGTATCCGAAATACCCCATTGTTTTGTTTTATTCGATAATATTTTTAGAAAACAAGGCCGCTGATTGTATAACGTAAAAATAACGCCGCTGTTTCAAATAAAACACAACAACCAGAAGCATCAAGATGGAAGTCCCGAATGACAGAAAGTGTAAGGGAGACTTAAATATTTTTGTCTCGTAAAAATAATAAAAACATCCAGCCGGTACTACATAGACCTTCGTTTTTATTATTTGTTTTACGATACTCTGCAAAAACTTTATTTATATGTAAATCCGTAAAAAAGATCGTGACACAACGGGCATTATTATGGTATCTCAGGAGAGAAATTAAGCAGATAAACTAATAATAATTAATAATATATAATATTTTAGCATAGAGTTATTTAACATAATACGTATAATACACTAATATTTTGAACATATAATTAATATAGACTTGACTATTAATAACCCGTAATATATTATATAAATAACAAAAATAGTATTATGCTGGTAGTTAAGTGTTCTGTATGCAATTGCGAATTTTTGTATCAGAGCGACGAAAGCGAGGGTGCTCCCGAAAAGCCGGCAGTTATTAAGTTTATTGGCAGTGACGGTAATTCTTTACCTGACGCAGGGTCGGGCAAATCTGGTATTACACCAAACACACCTGAAGATACAAAAACTCTCATATATTTGAGGTGTCCGAACGGACACATGAGGCCGTACTGGGCCTTTCTCGGAGATAAAACTGAAACAGTAAAAATTGGACCTTTCGGATTATTTGCTAAAAAAATCAAGACAAGTTTCATATCAAAAATTGTTTCAATTCCCCTGGTCAAACCGGATACAGACAATACAAAAGCCGACTCAGTCGAAATGGTCGACGACTATTTCTGGCTGGGGGACATGAAGAGCTGTCTTAAAGATGTCTGGAATGTTCAGAAAACTGCCGCGGAAAAACTTGTAACATTTGTCACCTGGCTGTGGAGCAGTTATACCACAGTGTTTGTGGGTTCGGCGATAATATTCTCAGAACAGTTAAACGGTTTGCCTTCTTATTTGTTTATATTGATGATAACGCCGGTACTCCTGTTACCATTTGCATATTATTTTTGCGTAAGAGCGCAGATGCCCCGCGAGGAATCGATAATAGATTACAGGATGCCCGAGTTTATAGAAAAGAGCAACCTTAAACTGATTTATAAAAAATCGAAATCATTCAGGCACGCGGGCAGCGTGACATTCCTGTCGATAATCGCTTTTGTCGCGGCAATACTTTCCTATATCTATTTCCAGTCAACGCAGAGCAGGATAGAAGCCTTTCTTGATAAGGATAAGTCTGAGATTATTGTAACCGGAAATGTGCCGTCCGGCTTTGTAATGAGTGTATCCGTAGAATCGTGGATGAAAAACAAAACCGGAAAACGAGATACAACAATATCGTATATAAATCAGGGAGGCGGCGCCTTTAACCTGTATTTTCCTTTAAAGGATTCATCCTCCGAATATTCGGTACTTGTATTCTGGAAGAAGAAAGACAGGGAAATGTCATACGCAAAACTTCTGAAAAAATAAATCATTTTCAAATTATAAAATATTGAACACATGGACGAGAAATTACAAAAAATTATTGCCGCATATACACCATTCGATTATTCGCAGATTAAACTGGATATCGAAATCAAAAACCATTACATCGCCGCCGAGATGAAGGATAATTTCGTCAATGATATCTGCCGCGCATGGCCCGATGTTAACAGTACAGAACTGCATAATATTATGTTCACAAATCTGAAAACAGGCAGGGAAATTGTAAACTATATCGGAAAGATTATCGTAAGATAAGCACAAATACTAAAATATACCCGAATATGAATACTAAATTACTTTTAACGGCATTCTGTATTTTTTTAGTTATGCCGGGATTCTTGTATTCTCAGGATTTTATCAGGGTCGGACTTTCGCACGATTTCAAGAAAAAAACCGCGATTGAAACCTTCTCACTGGATTTGAACATGACCGAAAAGGAAGACGCGGCGCCGGTTAAATATTTCCTGTTTAACTCGAAAGGTTTTTATCTGCTGCCTTCTTCCAGTGTAAACCTCGGAGACGGAATAACATCCTCCGAAAACAATGTGATGGCTCAGATAAAGGCAGGCAAAATGTTCTTTGGCTCTCCTTTTCACGCTTTCAGCAGGAACAATTCATTTGTCTTAAATGAATCGATAGAGCTGAATCCGTCATATAATTCGGACAAGAATTTCGAAGAGAAGACCGCGTATGCTCAGATAAAAATTCCGGTTACTCTAATCGGCTCCGTTTCGAACGGAAATCCGGATAATCCCGGTATAGTTGAAGCGTTCGTCGTTTCGTTCGGACCCTTTACGAATATCGGTTACAGGTGGAGCAGGGAATTAGATATTAATAAACTTTATTCTACTGCCGGACTCTTCCTTGATTTCAGGCAAAGGAACATGACAGAAATCGATTGCGCGGAAGTTGATGATTTATCTTTCAGGGTATGCGGAAATATATATTATATCGCCTCGGATATATACGACCTGAACAAAGACAGATACGCGGGATTTCTGAAAGCGTCCGTGATAAAGCGTATATTGAAAAAAACGTATCTTGGATTGTGCTATAAATACGGAAACGATAATCCGTTATATACCACCATCAACACTCTGGAGTTGTCTTTTGCCGTGAATTACTGACGTTTATCAAAAATTGCTCTTCAGAAACCTGATGTCTTTGCGCCAGTCCTTGCGGACCTTGACGAAAAGTTTCAGGAAGACTTCCTTGCCGAGAAAATCTTCTATACCTTTTCTCGACATCTCTCCGAGTTTCTTTATCATTTCGCCGTTCTTTCCGAGAATTATCATCTTCTGCGATTCGCGTTCGAGTATAATATCGGCGTTTATATAATCTTTCTGTCCGAAATCCCTTACCTTGAATTCGCGCACGTCCACAAAAACACTGTACGGGACTTCTTCTTTGTACAACGTTAGTATGTTCTCTCGTATGATTTCCGATACGAAGAACTTTTCCGGCTTGTCGGTAAGAGTATCCGCGTCGTAATAGAAATCGCCTTCCGGCAGAAGTTCGATTATGCGGGCTTTAAGTGTATCGAGGTTGTATTTTGCCTTCGCGGAAACGGGAATAATATCGTTAAACCCGAATTCGTCGCGTAGTTCTATCATTTTCTTCTGAATGTTCTCCTGAGGAATCAGGTCGACTTTGTTCAGCACGACGATTCTCGGCATTCCCTTGAAATCCTTGTGAAAGTCTGATTCGATTTTCTTTACGTCGTTCAGGTTTATGTTCTGAGCGTCGAGTATGTAAACAAGCACGTCCGCCTCCTTGAACGATGCTTTAATTTCCTTCAGCATGAACTTCTGCATCTCGTACTTGGGCTCCAGTATGCCCGGCGTGTCCATGAAAATTATCTGGTGGTCCTTTCCCGTAAGTATCCCGAGTATCTTGTTTCTCGTAGTCTGTACCTTGGGGTTAACGACCGAAAGCCTGAAGTCGAGCATCGCGTTCATTAACGTCGACTTGCCCGCGTTCGGTTTTCCAATCAGTGCTGTGTAACCGCTTTTAATCAATTTGTAATTAGTAATTAATAATTAGTAATTATGTTCGTTATTTTAATTTCAGCAATATAACCCGACCCTTCACGGCTAATTGCCGTAATGGAAATGTCAAATTAATTCTTGCAATATAACCCGACCCTTCACGGCTAATTGTCGTAATGGAAATGTCGAATTAATTCTTGTAATATACCCCGACCCTTCACGGCTAATTGCCGTAATGGAAATGTCAAATTAATTCTTGCAATATAACCCGACCCTTCACGGCTAATTGCCGTAATGGAAATGTCAATATACCCCTGTCCTTCACTGCCAATTACCGTAAAGGAAATGTCAATATACCCCTGTCCTTCACTGCCAATTACCGTAAAGGAAATGTTAAATGAACCTGAACAGAAATAATTATTAATTATTAATTACTAATTATTAATTATTTTAATCTGTTCTTTCCCGTTCATAATAATCTGCGGCTTTCCCTTGTACTGTCCGATTCTTCCCCTGACCTCGACGTTTTTTCCCTTGAACCTGTTCAGGTCGCCGAACTGCTCGTACTTGTCGGGGAAGACGACCGCCGTAAAAATATTCCCGGGATACCGTTTCTCAAAATTCAGGTACGCGACTTTTTCCCTTACATTAACTTCCGCCACGTAACCCGTTACAAGGGCGTTCTGCCCGATTTTACCGCTCGTTTCGGAAGATTTCAGTTTGATGTACTCTTCCGTCGATTTGTTTTGTTTCTGCAGGTTGCTGCCTGCGGTCTGATTCTCGCTTGCTGTCTCCTTCTTAACGGGCGCGTCGTCTGAACGGAGCTCCTCCTTTTGCACAGTATTCGGCTCCTCCTTTTTCGAAACAATCACTTCTTCTTTCTTCTTCCCGCACCCGTTCAGCAAAAAGACAACAACAAGAAGAAATATTGTGTTTCTCATTATTTATTGGTTAGTTTCTCCTTTGCTTCTTTGTAATAATCAAGCACCGACTTGTCGTTCCAGAGTTCGGGCTTGAGTTTAAGCCCGTATTCCATATCGCCTACTGCTTTCTTGTAGTCGCCCATCGCGAGATAAAGTATTCCTCGTCTTATAAATACCTCGCCGTCCGAAGGGTCAAGTTCTTCGGCTTTTTTATAATCCTCCATTGCCTTATCGTAGTTCTTAAGGTACTTGTATATCGTGCCCCTGAAGTAATAACTCTTCGCTATGGAAGGGTTTGCCGAAATCGCCTTGTTCGCGTCAACGAGCGCTTCTTCGTACTTATCGAGATTCATGTAAAGAGCGCCGCGGTTCCAGTAAGTGTCGACATACATCGGGTCGTATTCCTCCGCTTTGTCAAACGTAGCGAAGGATTCCGGAAGTTTGTTAAGATATCCGTACAGAGTCCCGAGCGAATTAAGGCTCATCATGTCTTTCGGGTCGAGCGTCAGCGCCGCGTTCAGGTCCTTAAAAGCGTTTTCAACGTCGTTCTTGAACATATACGCCGCCCCGCGGTTGCTGTACGCGCGCATGAAATCCTTTTTGTTTTCGATGGCTTTCGAAAAATTCCCTATCGCTTTGTCAAAATCTTTGCGCATCATGTAAATGAAACCGATTGAATTATACGCCTCGGCTTCATTCGGGTTCTTCTTTATAATTATGTTAAAGTAACTCAGTGCCGTTTCATAATCCTTATTCGATATCGCTTCATTACCTTTTCTGTAAAGTGTGTCGATTGACTGGGTGAATGCCGCGGAATAAAGGGAAATGAAAATAACGATAAGCAATAAAGTTTTTTTCATCGCGTTATTGATTAAGTAAGGCGGCCGGGATATCCGGCCGCCGTATTTTCCGTTTAATAATTGTCTATCTGTGCTCTCTGAAGTTTGCCTGAATAGTCGATGTATACCGCTTTCCATTCAGTGTAGAAATCATATACCGTCCATCCGCCTTCGCGGTGACCGTTTCCTGTCGCTTTCACGCCGCCGAAAGGCATGTGGGCTTCAGCGCCGATTGTCGCGCCGTTTATGTATGTGATGCCCGCCTGTATGTCGCGCACCGCTCTGAACGCGTCGTTAACGTCGTTAGTGAATATGCTCGATGAGAGGCCGTATTCAGTTCCGTTGAGAATCTCAACCGCTTCGTCAAGCGATTTGCATTTAAGCACCGCGAGAACCGGTCCGAAAATTTCTTCCTTCGCGATTCTCATGTCGGGAGTAACATCCTTGAATATGGTCGGTTTGTAGAACCAGCCTTTTGCGAGATTTCCTTCTTTGGCGTAATCGCCGCCCGCTATGAGTGTCGCTTTGTCTTCCTTGAGTCCAATCTGAACGTAATCGTTTACGGTTTCCCTCTGCGCTTCGCTTACACACGGTCCGACGTCGACTCCCTTGTCGTTTCCGTATCCGAGTTTAAGTTTGTTGACTCTTTCGGTGAGCATGCCGAGGAACTTGTCGTGAATCTTTTCGTGAAGTATGAGCCTCGAAGTCGCGGTGCATCTCTGACCCGTCGTTCCGAAAGCGCCCCAGAGAACCGCTTCGAGGGCGAGGTCGAGATTCGCGTCGTCCATGACAATCTGCGCGTTCTTGCCGCCGAGTTCGAGGGAAACTCTCTTGAGTTCTCTTCCGCCCACCTCGTTGATTCTCTTGCCGACTGCCGTCGAGCCTGTGAATGAAATAAAATCGATTTCCTTGTTTTCGAGGAAGCATTCGCCGACTACTCTGCCGCTTCCGTGAACGAGATTCAAAACTCCGGGGATGTAGTCTTTGCCGAGAACTTCATGCATTGCCTCGTCTATAATCTTTACCAGCGTGTTCGCCGTTTTCGGGGTAAGTTCCGCGGGTTTGAAAACCACCGTGTTTCCGGATACAAGCGCCGGGAAAATTTTCCATGTCGGAATTGCCATCGGGAAATTCCATGGCGTGATAATTCCGCCTACGCCGATGGGAATTCTGAAACTGAGATTCATCTTGTTCGGCAGTTCACTCGGAGCGTTCATTCCGAAAAGCCTCCTGCCCTCTGAAGCCGCGTAATACGCGGTGTCAATGCCTTCCTGCGTGTCGCCTTTTGTTTCCGCGAAGACCTTTCCCATTTCGCGAGTCATTTCGAACGCTATGTCGTCTTTCCTTTGAAGCATTATATCGCCGACAATCTTGAGCACATCGCCTCTCTTGGGGGCAGGTACAAGGCGCCATTTTTTAAACGCTTCTCTTGCCGCTTTTACCGCTTCGTTAACGTCTTCCTTTGTCGATGAAGGGAAATATCCTATTAAATCTTCCGTGTTTGCAGGGTTTCTGTTTTCGGTGTATTTGCCGCTTTTAGAGTCTTTCCATTCGCCGTTGATAAAATTCTTAAAGTAGTCCATATATTAGTTTAAAGGTTTATTTTCGTAGATTTTATAAAATATGTAATAGGCATGAGATTAAAAATTCAAAATTTAGGTGGCTAATAAGAGATTTTCTGCCACGGATTATCACGGATTCCACGGATTAAGAGCAGGCTTTTGTTTTTAAATCCGTTTTAATCTGTGTCAATCTGTGGCAAAAGATTATC
>JAJTBN010000192.1 GCA_021286895.1 Bacteroidota bacterium
AATGTTTTGATGACGGAGAAAGAAGCAGATATCTGCCGCCGTCAAATCTGCTTTTACCGTATTTCATCCCCGGTGTTTTCGTGTATGCTGTACCCGCGGACGGGTTAAATTCATTCAGCGCGTTAAGATAACGCTCGTAAACGGGAATACAGGGATTCAGCATGTTTATTTTCAGCGACGCAAGAATCACCTTCTTAGCCGAATCCTTCTTTACCCTGTAAACCTTTGTCCCTGCTGAACTGAGAAGCAGCAGAGTCCGCTGGTTTCTCTGAAGATCGAAAATAACGTCGTATTTCGAGTCCTTGATTCTGCCTTTGATGTCTTCTGAATACTCGATAACCTTGTCGATACCAGGATGCATCCTCGCGGCGTCCGCGAACGAGGGTTTTACGAGGAATGACAGACGCGAATCAGGATAAAGTCTCTTGATTTCGTTAACGAACGGGAAAGTGAGTATGACATCACCCAGCGACGATAACCTGACTGTCAATATTTTCATGCTTCGCGGCAAATTATCAGTCGTTGTTGTCGAATAATGCCGGCTGTTTTACCTCTTTGCTTACGCTTATAAGCTGATGGAAATGCTTTCTTATTTCTATCGTGTTGGTAAGGTCTTTTATAAATTCAAAACCGTACTTGTTTACGAAATAAACTATGTTGAAATACCTTTCCTGAAGTGTCTCGTCAGGATAAACACTCTCCATTACTGAAACAAGTTTCTTCCCTGTCGAATCGTTCTGCTTCAACTGCGACTCTACAAACTTTGGCTTTAGAAATCCTATATTCTCGATATATTTTTCGTGTTTGTTCTTCAGCCCCTGAAGAAGATTCCTGTCGATTTTTTCGAGTTCAAGCCCGTAGGTGTACATAGCCGCATTCAACTCGTCCGTGAAATTCGTAAAAATGTCTTCGACTTTTATCTCGTTCACTTTACCGAGAAGTTTCCTTGTTATCTTTTCCGAATCGAACAGTTCGTCAAAACTAATTCCGTACCTCTCAAGAAAATTCTCAACTTTTCCTTCCAGTAACGTGATTGACGTCCTCGGGAATATCGAAGGCATTTTCATCCCGTAAAAATGGTAAACATCCCTGAACTGAGCGAAGTACGCGACTTCCGACGGTCCTCCGACGTAAGCAGCAGTGGGCAGAAGATAATCCTGACATACGGGACGGAGAATGACATTAGGACTGAAGTTCTCTGGATTTGAAAGCAGCAGATTGAAAAGTTCGTCCTTCTCGAATTTCTGGCGCGTATTCCTTAACGAAAACTTGTCTTCCTTTAGTTCTATAAGATGCCTGTTGTCGTTGTATGTGTAAAAAAGGTTTATCGAACGCGGCTTTACCTGCGGCTCGTACTTCAATTCGAGTTCCGCTGATTTGTTCACTACAAGTTCACATGTCTCCGGAAAAGTATTCAGTTCTTTTTCAAAAACCGGAACTAGAATTTTTTTAATATCCTTGTCGGTAGGATTGCAGAAAATCAAACCGGTATCGCCGAGTATATAATTGAAGAATCTCGCGAAAGCCGTCAAAAGGTCGATACCTTCCCTGTATGACTTGCTAATCAGATAAAACAACTGCTCGGTGAATTCAGTCTGTATAAGACTATCTTTAAGCGTCTGTGTGAAAGTGTTGATGTAATCGTCTATGACAATCTTACCCGTCGGCGTGAGGTACCGTTCCTTTTCAAGCCCTTTCTGAAGATAACTTATGTTTAAAGGATGACCTTCCTTGCCTATAACGTTGATGTTGTTTATTTCGAGGAAATCATGGTCGTCCGCTTCAAGCCAGAAAACGGGTACGAACTTGAATTCAGGATATTTTAATGAAAGATTCTTCGCCAGTTCAATGGCGTTAAGCGCTTTTATGACGGAATATAAATTACCGGTAAGCATGCCTATCTGCTGACCTGTCACTACCGCGAACGTATCGGGTTCCTTCAGAAATTCTATGTTCAGAAAAGCGGATTCCCCTGAGTTGAAAAATTTGTTCTGGGTCTTGAGTATCTCGCAGATTTCTATCCTGCTAACGTTACCGTTGTTGTAGGATTCCTTCTTTGAGGTTATTGAATTAAAAATACCCTCGTTGTCGTATGAAAACTCGTAAAATCTGCTCACTTTATCGAAATGATGAACGTAATCTATATACAAGTCGCTGAAACCCGGCAGACTTGCATAAGGTATATTCATTTTTATTTGCATTATTCTTGGTATTTTAAAATGTTATGTTATTGAAATTAATTTAGCAAATATTAGATTAATTTGTTATGTTTTAATTCGGTGTTTTAAGCGGTTTTGTTCCGCGTTACAGTCATTTCGAAAGAAACATATCCCGATTTCTGGGTCATTTAATAATTTAAAAAAAGGATAAAACGATGAAACGGTTTATTTTGGGGATTTTAATATCCTTTGTTATGATTAATGTCAGCTTTGCTGATTATACTTCACCCGGTACGGGAAGAAACTGGAATCTCGACAGCCTTGTCGCGAATTCGTCGGGTGCGGTTACATTTTCTTCCGGTATATACTCCGTGAACGCAAATATTAATGTTCTGCCAATTGATACTTTTCGAACACCCGGTACGGGAATAAGCTGGAATCTCGACAGCCTCGTCGTGAACTCGTCCGGAGCAGTGACTTTTTCAGGTGATGCTTATAATTTACTCAAGAACATTATCATATCGGATTCCGATACACTAAAAATATTAAGCAACGTTACGGTTAAATTTGACAGCGCTAAATTTCTTAACATCCACGGCGTTCTGCTTCTGAATCCGCCCGATTCAGTGAAGTTCACGGCAATCGATACAAATAAGATGTACGCGGGCATGAGATTCGATACGTCAAGCGCCTCCGTTGTAAAAAAACTCATCATGGAATACGCGAATTCTATCAGACTATACGGAAGCAATTTAATTATTGACAACTGTACGTTCAGGAAGAATATATATTACACTTCAAGCCTTGCGAGCGGTACTGTTTACCTTTACGGCTCAAATCCTGTTATATCAAACTGCCTGTTTACCGGCGGATACAGAGCGGCGATAAATTCCGGAGCGAATATTCCCTCTTCTCCTACAATAATAAATAATATTTTCAGGGATAATAACGTCTCGAACTATAACACACCACAGATAAACATGGGCGCGGGCGGGACTCAGCCGATTATTATACGCGGGAATACGTTTTTGCGCGCATCCACGAATTCGGGCGCGATAGCTTTTTCGCCCATTGGTGGAACTGTACCTTATCTCATAATTGAAAATAATATTATAAAAAATAACCGTTATGGTATTGCTATCTCCGGAGGCGTTACTGCGTATATTAACAACAATGTTATTGATAGCAACAACATACAAGGTGCCCCAATGTCGGGCGGCAGCGGACTCAATTTCGGGGGCGCATGGTCGACTTCAAGCGTTATCTGCACAAGGAATAAAATAAGATGGAACCTCTGGGGAGTTTCGATTCAGAATACAGCTAAACCGAATCTCGGAAACCTCAGCAGTCCCGATACTACAGACGTTGGTCTGAACTTGATTTACGGAAACGGCAACTCGGGAAAAATATTCGATATGTATAATAATACTCCGGATTCGATCAAAGCGCAAAACAATTATTGGAATACAACGAATCTCGATACCATAGAAGCGCATATTATTCATAAAGTGGACAGTACTTTCCTTGGCGTTATCGATTTCCTCCCTATCGCAGGACCTTCGGGTATTGTGAACAATCCTGTTGTCGCTAAAAGTTATGAATTCCTCGACGTGTATCCGAATCCGTTCAACCCGGAAGTAACCATTAAATTCAGGATTATGAACGACGGCATGACGAGAATAAGAATATACGACCTGTTAGGCCGGGAAGTTTATACCGTGGCAAATGAATTCATGAGAGCCGGAGAATACGAGCGCAACTGGATATCGCGCGGTCTTCCCAGCAGCGTGTATATCGTACGCCTCGAAACATCAGGCAATTCGTACGCCAAGAGAATCGCAATAGTAAAATAAGATCTGTTAGATAGATGTTTTCTGAAACCCCGCATTCCCGCGGGGTTTCTCGTTTTTGTAATTCCCGCTCAAGCGGGAATCAAAACGAATCATGAGGATAAATCGAATAATTCTTCCGCCGTCGTAAGAGAATAAATCCCCTCTTATCTGTTCAATCCGCTCTTTCTGTGTGCAGTCTAAATAATAAATTATCCGCTCTTATCTGTTCAATCCGCTCTTTCTGTGTGCTGTCTAAATAATAAATTGTCCCCTCTTATCTGTTCAATCCGCTCTATCTGTGTACTATCTAAATAATAAACTATTCGCTTTTATCTGTTCAATCCGCTCTTTCTGTGTGCAGTCTAAATAATAAATTGTCCCATCTTATGTGTTCAATCCGCTCTTTCTGTGTGCTGTCTAAATAGTTTAATAGATCCGCTCTTATCTGTTCAATCCGCTCTTTCTGTGTGCTGTCTAAATAGTTCAATAAATCCGCTCTTATCTGTTCAATCCGCTCTTTCTGTGTGGAATCAGATTACGAAGATTACGAATTGGTGTAATCAACTTTCAATAGTAAAATATTTTTCCCATATTGCCCTAATCAAAGAAATCCATGGACGGATCAAACTCAAAAAGAAATATCATAGCCATCGTAATAATCTCCGCGCTCGGCTATTTCGTTGACATCTACGACCTCATACTCTTCAGCGTAGTCCGTATCGGCTCTCTGAAATCCCTCGGAGTTCCTGAAGCCGACCTCATGCCCGACGGCGTTCTGCTTCTCAACATGCAGATGGCCGGGATGCTCATCGGCGGTATAATCTGGGGAATCATGGGCGACAAGAAAGGGCGCATCTCAGTTCTCTTCGGCTCGATATTTCTTTATTCACTCGCGAACATAGCGAACGGTTTCGCGCATACCGTCCAGTTGTACGCGCTGTTCAGGTTCATCGCTGGCGTCGGGCTCGCCGGTGAACTCGGCGCGGGAATAACTCTCGTCTCCGAAGTCATGCCGAAAGAAACACGCGGCTACGGAACAATGCTCGTCGCTACAATCGGAATCTTCGGCGCTGTCGTCGCGGCGCTTGTCGCCGACTTTTTCGAATGGCGCACCGCGTTCTTCGTGGGCGGAGGCATGGGAATACTTCTGCTCATAATGCGCATCGGAGTCTTTGAATCAGGCATGTACAGTTCAATCAAAACCGTGGAAATAGCCAAAGGAAGTTTTCACAAACTCTTTACGGATAAAAAACTTTTCTCGAAATATATCTACAGCATTCTAATCGGCGTTCCGATTTGGTTTATCGTCGGTGTGCTTATTACTTTTTCGCCTGAACTCGCGAAGGCGTTCGGTATAAAGTCCGCCGTAAATCCGGGAACGGCTGTGATGTTCTGCTATATCGGTCTCGCCGCGGGCGATTTCCTCAGCGGATTCCTGAGCCAGATATTCAAGACGAGAAAGAAAATCGTGATGCTGTTCATATCGATGGAAGCGGTGTTCATTTTCGTATATCTTTTCCTGAACAGATTCGACTCGACATTCCTTTATGCGATGTGCGTTGTGCTCGGCATTTCCGGCGGATACTGGGCGGTGTTCGTAACAAACGCCTCGGAACAGTTCGGAATAAACATAAGGGCGACCGTAACAACTACGGTACCTAATTTCGTTCGCGGAGCCGTAGTACCCGCGACTCTCATATTCCAGTTTCTGACGCCGATAACCGGAATCGTCTATTCGGCGCTGACAGTCGGACTCACCGTCTGCGTAATCGCGTTTTTCTCCGTAACGCGACTTGAAGAAACATTCGGCAAGGATTTGAATTATATTGAAAAACATTAGTCCCGTAGGGACGACAGTTTTTTAGTCCCGTAGGGACGACAGTTTTTTAGTCCCGTAGGGACGACAGTTTTTTAGT
>JAJTBN010000193.1 GCA_021286895.1 Bacteroidota bacterium
GAACCAGAGTGAGGAACCAGAGTGAGGAACCAGAGTGAGGAACCAGAGTGAGGAAATCCGTTATCATTGATTCATACGCGTTATGACATTTTTAAGCAAATATGCTTCTATCTCCTTAGCTCGTCTTGATCCCCGCCCGGAGCATGCGGGGATGACAAAGAAAAACAGATTTTTACAGAAATGCATCCTGTGCGCCGGATGATAAAAGGCAGCAAAACCCGACTCGACAGAGCTTCGTAAACTGAAAAATTATTCAATGGTTTAATTATTCCGTAAGATGTATCTTTATTTTTTAAACCATTGAAAAACGCTAAAAACGCGCAGATTTAAGGGAATTTATGCAGGAAGTTCTAAACCAATTAAGAGAATTATCGAACAACTTATACTGGACATGGAATAACGATTTCATGGCTATCATGGAGGAGATAAACGGGGATTTCTGGAAGTGGTCTTCAAAGAATCCCGTGAAGTTTTTCGAGGCAATCGATAAGCAATACCTTTTCGATATAATCGAGAAAAAGAATTTAAGATACAGGATACACAACCTCTACAGGGACTACAGAAAGTATATTACATCGAAAGAAACATACTTCGAGAAAAAATATTACAAGACGGACAAGCCGGAGATTTGCTACCTCTCCGCAGAATACGGATTATCAAAAAGCCTCAAGTTTTATTCGGGCGGGCTGGGAACACTTTCAGGCGACCATCTTAAGTCGGCTTCCGACCTCGGAATACCGCTTGTAGCGGTCGGTCTGGCGTACTCGCACGGATATTTCAGGCAGATAATCACTGACGATTTGCATCAGTCGGAATTGTACGAGCAGAGCGATTTCAATTCGATGCCGATGAAACTAGTGCTCGACGAGGAATTCAGGCCTGTAAAGATTTCAATCGACCTGCCCGGCAGAAAACTTTACGCGCAGATATGGCAGTTGAACATCGGCAGGATTAAGTTATACATGCTCGACACGTTCGTCGACGAAAACACTGTCGATGACAAGAGAATCACGGACATACTTTACGGCGGCGACGTCGAGAAAAGGATTCTGCAGGAAATACTTCTCGGCATAGGAGGAATGCGCGTGCTTGAGGCGTTGGGTATAGAGCCGAAGGCGTTTCACATAAACGAAGGTCATTCGGCATTCCTGACTTTCGAAAGAATAAAGAACAAGATTGTAAATGACAAGGTATCGTTCAGAGAAGCGAAAGATATCTGTTACTACTCGAACATATTCACGACTCACACGCCCGTACCCGCGGGAATAGACATATTCCCGAGATGGATGTTTGAAAAATATTTCGGCGCGTACGCTGCGGAAGAACTAAAAGTCGATTTCCACACACTCTTCGCGGAAGGCAACAACCTTTACGGACAGAGCGCGGGCGACGGTTTTAACATGGCGTATCTCGCGATAAACAACAGTAACTTCATAAACGGCGTTAGCAAACTTCACGGAGAGATTTCACGTAAAATGTGGAAACTGCCGGAAACCCGCACGCAGATTGACTCTATAACGAACGGCGTTCACACGAAGACATATTTGTCGTGGGTATCCGATAAAGTTTACGCGAGGAATTTCGGGAAAGACTGGATTGAGGTTGAAGACGTATGGCAAAAAATAGCGCAATTGCCCGATGAGGAATTATGGATTCTGAGAAATCTCAACCGGAAGAAACTCGTAGAATTTGTCCGCGGGAGGATAATCGACAAGGAAAAACTTCTTCACGAAAGCGAAGATAAAATCGCAGGTGCGAAGAAACTGCTCGACGAAAACGCGCTGACAATAGGTTTCGCGAGAAGGTTCGCGACATACAAAAGAGGCACGCTTATATTAAGAGACATCGAAAGACTTCACAAACTTCTTGACGATAAGGACAGGAAGATACAGTTAATCTTCTCAGGAAAGGCGCATCCGAGGGACGACGGCGGAAAGAACTACATTTCCGAAATCCTTAAGTTCGCGTCCAGCAACGGTTTCAAGAAGAATATCGTATTCATTGACAACTACGACATGGAAGTGGCAAAGAGATTAGTAAGCGGATGCGACATCTGGCTTAACAATCCGAGAAGGCCTCTGGAAGCGTCGGGAACGAGCGGAATGAAAACAATCGCAAACGGCGGTTTGAACTTCTCGATACTCGACGGCTGGTGGGTAGAAGGATATGCGGAAGACACGGGATGGAAGATACAAAGTCTGGATAACGAGGAGGGATATTCGGACGAGCAGGTAAACGAATTCGAGAGCAAGTCGCTTTACGAGACGCTCGAAAACGAAATCATCCCGATGTTCTATGACAGGAACGAAGCGGGGCTGCCCGTCAACTGGATAAAGAAAATGAGAGGTTCGATTTCGAAACTCGCGCCCGTATTCAATACTGGCAGGATGGTAAGAGAGTATCACGAAAAATTTTATTCAAAGGTAAAATAAAAATGAAAAAATTCATCAGGATTGCTTCCGGGCAGGGCTTTTGGGGGGATTTAATAACGGCGCCGCTCGACCAGGCATCGGCGGGACCGATAGATTATCTCGTTATGGACTACCTCGCGGAAGTAACGATGTCCATTCTTCAGAAGCAGAAAATGAAAAACCCCGCGCTGGGTTACGCGCGCGACATTCCCGCGCTGATGGAAAAACTGCTTCCCCTGATGAAGGAAAAAGGGTTTAAAGTAATCACAAACGGCGGAGGCGTGAATCCTTCCGCTTGCAAAGACGCGATATTTGAAGTCGCGAAGAAACTCGGAATAAAGAATTTGAAAATCGGAATAGTAACAGGCGACAACATACTCGACGAAGTCGGAAGTTTCATAGACAAAGGAATCGAATTAAAGAACATGGAGACGGGCGAGAGCGCGGCGAAGGTGAAAGACCGCCTTCTGAGCGCGAATGTTTACTTCGGTGCGGGACCTGTCGTCGAATGCCTGAAACAGGGCGCGGACATTGTGATTACGGGAAGAGTGACGGACACTGGACTTACACTGGCACCAATGATTTATGAGTTCGGATGGGATTTTAAAAACTACGACTTGATGTCGGCGGGCACAATAGCGGGGCACATACTCGAATGCGGCGCGCAGGCGAGCGGCGGAAATTTCACGGGCGACTGGAAGAGCGTGCCCGATATGGAAAACATCGGCTTCCCTATCGCGGAAGCGTATCCCGACGGAACGTACGTAATCACAAAACACGAAAAGTTAGGCGGGCTTGTAAGCGTCGATACTGTTTCGGAGCAATTGGTTTATGAGATAGGAAATCCGAAAGAGTATATAACGCCCGACTGCGTTGCTGATTTCACTTCGATACATCTCGAAGACGCAGGAAAGAACAGGGTAAAGGTTTATGGAATTAAGGGAGGCGAAGCGACACCGTTCTACAAAGTATCGATGTCGTATTTCGACGGATACTCGGCGTTCGGAAGCCTCACATATTCATGGCCGGACGCGCTTGAGAAGGCGCAGTACGCGGACAGGATTTTAAGAAAGAGGCTTGAGAAACTCGGATTGAAATTCGACGAAATCAGAACCGAATATCAGGGCTACAACGCCTGTCACGGCGGCATAGCGGAAAAGTACGAGCCTAACGAAGTCGTAATGAGAATCGGCGTCCGTTCGAAAGACAAGTTCTCGGTCGAAAGATTCGGTATGGAAATCGCGCCGTTAATACTCACCGGTCCCCCGGGAGTGACGGGATTCGCGGGCGGCAGGCCGAAGCCGTCTGATGTAGTGGCGTTCTGGCCGGCGTTAATACCCAAGACGGCGGTATCACCAAAAGTTTTGATAGAAAAACTCTGATACAATCAGAGAATTATTTATAACAACATTAACTCATTTATATGGATAAGATACTTGTTATCGGAGCGGCTGGACAGATCGGCTCCGAACTTACGATTGCGTTGAGAAACAATTACGGCGGAGAAAATGTATTCGCAACGGACATAAAGCAAGCTCCGCAGGACGTAGTTGAAAGCGGTCCTTTTCAGATTCTCGACGTAATGGACGCGAAAAATCTGGCTCATTTTGTAATAAGAAATAAAATAACGCAGATATATCATCTTGCGGCTGTACTATCGGGAAACGCGGAGAAACTTCCGCTTCAGGCGTGGGATATAAACATGAAAAGCCTTTTGAACATACTTAATCTCGGAAAAGAAAACGGAATTAAGAGGATTTTCTGGCCTTCATCTATAGCGGTATTCGGGCCGACAACGCCGAGAGTCAGCACCCCTCAACTTACTGTAATGGAACCGACGACAGTTTACGGAATTTCTAAACTCGCGGGCGAAAGATGGTGCGAGTATTACTGGAAGAAGTACGGGCTGGACACGAGAAGCATAAGATATCCCGGACTAATAAGTTACAAAACCGAAGCGGGCGGCGGAACTACTGATTACGCCGTTGAAATTTTCTATGACGCTGTTAAGACGAAGAGTTACGACTGCTTCCTTAAAGACGACGCGAGACTGCCGATGATGTTCATGCCGGACGCGATTGATTCGACGATTAAATTAATGGATGCCGATGCTTCGAAACTGACAATCCGCTCGAGTTACAATCTCGGCGGTATCGATTTCGACCCGAAAGAAATAGCGGCGGAAATAAAGAAGCACATACCGGAATTCAAGATTACTTACACGCCCGACTTCAGGCAGAAGATAGCGGAATCGTGGCCTGCGAGCATTGACGATTCGGTAGCGAAAAACGACTGGGGATGCAAATACGAGTACGACCTGGCGAAGATGACGGAAGTGATGCTGAGGGAGATTGGGAAGAAGCTTGGGAAGTAATTCAAAGAAGTTAGTAGTTAGAAGTTAGTAGTTAGAAGAAGAGCAAAAGAGACCCCGCTGTAGCAGGCGGGGTTATACTTCAAAAATATTTTGGATATAGTTTCAAAAATACCGCATCACAGGAAGGGACTGTTCCTGATATCGCTCACTGCTTTTTTATGGAGTTCGAGCGGACTTTTCATAAAAATACTCACGGTAAACGCCTACGTAATTTCTTTTTACCGCTCGCTGATAGCGGCGATAACACTCCTCGTGATTATTTTCACAAGAAAAAACAAGACGAAGTTCGAGTTCGACGGACTGACGGTTCTTGCTTCGGTATTTTACGCCGGAATATTGATTTTTTTCGTGATAGCAAACAAGATGACAACGTCGGCGAACGCGATTTTTCTGCAGTTCACCGCGCCGATATATCTGCTTTTTCTTGAGCCCCTTTTTCTTAAAACGAAATTCAGAAGGAAGGATTTAATTACGGTACTGATTTGCGTCGCCGGAATGTTCTTATTCTTCGCGGGAAGGTTAGAGATGGGAAACATATACGGCAACTTCGTCGCAATAGCGGCGGGAATATGTTTCGCGATGTTCTCATTGCTCTTAAAGTGGAAAAAGAATCTCGGCGGCGAGAATACTATATTGAGCATTATATTCGGCAACCTGCTCGTCGCTGTGATATGTCTGCCTATTATGTATTCTGATATCTCGATTACTCCGATGCAATTCTACATACTGTTGTACATGGGCGTTGTACAGATAGGGATAAGTTATTTTATTTTCAACATCGGCATAAAGTACGTATCTGCAACAGAGAGCATGATAATCGGGATGCTCGAGGCTGTATTCAACCCCGTATGGGTCTTTCTGGGTGTCGGCGAGGCGCCGTCGGTTCAGGCGCTAATCGGCGGAGTGATTATATTCGGGGGGATAATATGGCACAATGTTCGAAGAGCAGAAGTTAGTAGTTAGTAGTTAGAAGTTAGAAGATTTGATATAATGTCTTGTCCTGAAATAGGTTGACAGAAGTTAAAAACTTAAAAAACCGGAAAG
>JAJTBN010000194.1 GCA_021286895.1 Bacteroidota bacterium
AGTCTGGACCGTGTCTCAGTTCCAGTGTGGCTGATCATCCTCTCAGACCAGCTATCCATCGTTGGTTTGGTGGGCTTTTACTCCGCCAACTGCCTAATGGACCGCAGGCTCATCTCTGGGCGCCGAAGCTTTGACAACAATCTGATGCCGGATCGTTGCATTATCTGATATTAGCCCGTCTTTCGACGAGTTATGTCAGTCCCAAAGGCAGATTACCTACGTGTTACTCACCCGTGCGCCACTCCCTTTAAAATATTGCTACTCTAAAGATCGTAGACTTGCATGTATTAAGCACGCCGCCAGCGTTCGTCCTGAGCCAGGATCAAACTCTCCGTAGTAAATCAAACTTTTGATTTTGACTACTTTGACTCTTAATCCCGGATCGCACTACTTTATAACTCTTTGTGTATTCTTGGGTTCGCTATTTATTAAAGAACTTGTTTACTAATTTTGTGTAAAATACAAATATAGAGACTTTCTCGTGAAAAGTCAATACATTTTTATATCTTTTTTCAACTTTTTTCTTACTCTGCTCTTCAAATTGAATAATCCATTCATTAAAAGTCAAGTCAAATGATAATCTTTGATTTCATGCTCGGTTTTAAGCTTCCTGGTCATCAACTCAAACATGCCGTTGTGCGGCGTTACTCCCTTGAATAAAATCCTGTAAACCATCTCAGTAATCGGCAGTTCTATGCCGAAACGCCGCGATAATTCATACGCCGACTTCGTAGTCGGTACGCCTTCCGCCACCATCTTCATTTCCTTTAATACCTTATCCAGCCGCTTCCCGCGTCCCACCTGCTCTCCCACGTATCTGTTCCTTGAATGCCGTGACGAACATGTTACTATCAAATCGCCGATTCCGGCAAGCCCGAAAAACGTTTCTTTCTTCGCCTTTAATTTCATTCCAAGTCTCATTATCTCGCGCATGCCTCTTGTCATCAGCGCCGCCTTCGTGTTATCGCCGAATCCCGCTCCGTCCGATATGCCGGCGGCTATCGCTATCACGTTCTTCAGCGCTCCCGCCAGTTCAGTGCCGATTAAATCGCTGTTTGAGTAAACGCGAAAATAATCGTTGGAAAAAATTTTTGATATTTGTTTCGCTAACTTGATGTCGTTTGCCGCGCATGTCACTGTCGTTGGTATTTTTCTCGATACTTCCTCGGCGTGCGAAGGACCCGAAAGACAAGCGAGTTTGCTTTTCTTCACTCTGAATGTGTCGGATAATATATCCGATACAAGTTTGTAACTGCCGACCTCGATTCCCTTCGACGCGCTTATTACGGTCGAACGGGTAAGGTCAAATCCTTTTATTTCTTTGAAACTGTTCCTTATGTACTGCGTAGGCACTACGAAAAGCAATATGTCTTTGTCCGTGAGCGCTTCTTCCGCATCGCTTGTGATGTGTATCTGCCTTGGTATCTTCACCTTAGGAAGATAATAGAAGTTCTCCCTGTATTCCTTCAGCGTCTCCGCGTATTCCTTGTTGAATTCCCAGAGAGTGGTATTGTAACCATTCCTGTATAATAAAATGGCGAGTGTCGTTCCCCACCCGCCTGCTCCTAAAACTGATATTTTCACTTTTTTATTCTTTGTTTCGTAAAGGGGCTTTAATGTAGAACCACCTGATCTTCCAGAGTTTCTCAAAACGGTTTTCGTTTCCGTAAAGAAGTCTTTTTATATTCGACCTGTGATTATATATCAAAAATATTGAAACAGCAATGCTGAAAAATATTAAGGTCTTGTATCCGTATATCTCCACATTGAATATGTTCTCTCTTATAAACATCGTCATCGGAAATACGAACGAGGCGACTATAGAACCGAGAGATACGTAACCTGATGATAATAATATTAATATAAAGAATCCCGCGCTGACGGACACTTCTACCGGAGAAAGCGATATAAGCATCCCCAGAGCCGTGTTAATCCCCTTTCCGCCTTTGAACCCGACGAAAACGGAGAAAGTGTGTCCTATTACCGCGGAAACGCCCGCGATTATCTTAATAAGCGTAATGTCTTCAAACGGAGTAACATTGCTGAAAGGAAGATGGTCGTACATTATGTGCGACAGCACCAGGACTACGAATAACCCCTTCCCTATATCAAGCAGCTGTACAAGTATGCCGTACCCGATTCCGAGCACGCGGAACGCGTTAGTTGAACCGAGATTCCCGCTTCCGTACTTTCTTATGTCAATTCCCTTGAACAGTTTGCCTATTACGTACGCGAACGGTATCGCTCCCGCCAGATAGCTCAGCAATATTAAGAATACCAGTGAAAACATTATCATTTATTATTCTTAATTAAAACAATCGATTTTAATTCAAATATACAAGTCAAAGGCTTATGCTTGACCCAGGCAAGTATATGTTTTTTAGTTCTTTCCGAGCAGTTCTTTCTTTGTCTTGAATAACTGCTTTACGTAATTCTCGTCCATCTCGAATATCTGCGTATTTCCTGTAACCTGAAGCAGACATCTCTTTGAACTTTCGGTATCCATATACCTGTAAAATTTAAGTTCCGTTACAGGCCCGGTATTGATTCGCATATAATAATTGGGGCTGCCCGCTCCTGTCAGCACTGTGTCCTTAAATCCCTGCGTACTATAATTCTGAAGAAGGTTCAGAACTCCGTCCAAAGCCGCGGCAGATACCGTATCCTTTCCTATGAAAAATTTTCCGAGCGAATCGACAATCACCGAATAGTTTTCATCTTTCGTTATGAAATCTATCGACTTTATAGCGCCTTTCGGAACCGACAATATCACCTTGTCGCGCCAGTCCGTCAGGTCAGTCTTTACGAGATAATTCCATACAAAATCGTCCGCGAGATAAATCTCGCTGCCGTCAACCTTTTTCAGGTAGGCCTGCGCGTTTCCGGGACCGGCATTGCCGATGATGAACTGTCCCGCTGAATTGCCGTTCTGGTAAACGGATACTTTCGTGAAGTTCGTATCGCTGAAACCGAATTTGTCCCTGTTCGACGGATTCTCCGATACCTTGCTCGAAATCTTGTAGTTCTTCAAGGTCCATATTGCGTCGTTTACAAATTTATCCGTAGCGGAATAATTGACGGGAGCGGTGAGATTCCATTTTCCGCCCATCTTCTGTAAAACGACTCTTGCTCCGTTTCTTTCAATTTCAAGTTTGTCTACCGAAGCGGAATCTATCACGAAAATTTTTTCGTCAAGCTTCGATGTCGTTGTTTTCGTTCCTCTTTCGGCTGTCAGCAAGTAAGCAATGACAACCAGAACCACGAAAACGCCTGTAAGTATATAAATGTTTTTCTGATTCTTCATAATTATTTTGATTGTAATGCTTTCTTTTTTAATTTCTTTTTATTCCATACGAAGATACCGATTAACAGCACCGCGAGCGGCGGGAAAATCAGGTTAAAGTACTTAATGAATTTCTTCGAGGCATCGGATGTCTCTTCAATAGGGGCTTCCGATACGTCTTTGCTTCTTATCTGCGTCAGACCGATATCGTCGGCAAGATAATCAACCATGTTCACGAAGAATGTTATGTTGTCTTTCGGAGGACGCGCTTCCTCGTTCGCAAAATCCGCGTCGCCGGCAACTATTATCTTCGAAGGCTTCTGCGAATTGTTTATCTGCGCCGCAGTGTATGGTGTAACGCCGGCCGCTGTGTCCTGAGGCACGGGCTTGCCCGAGAAATAACTCGTATAACTGCCTTCATACAAAGTCCCGACCACAAAGCCCTTCGCGTTGAACATAGAATCTGCCTGAGACCTCTTCATGTTCTGGAATTGTTCCAGATTCAGGAAAAAGAATCCTTCCGCTTTTCCGGATTTATCCGAAGTCGTGAGCACAGGCGTGACTTTAAGCCCCTTCGCGACCGCGGCGTTCAGATCCAGAGAACTTACGAAAGAAGCGACGATGGATTTAATATTCTTGAAAGCGGAAATGTCCTGATTTATGTTCGTGATATTCGGGAAGTACGGATAATTAACCGAAATCGGTAAGCCAATCTGCGATTGCACCTGTACCGACGCGCACTGCAGATCCCTGATAAGGTCGTTGTTTATCACAAAACCGTAACCCGCCATAAGGTCGAAAATATTGCTCTTCACAAGATCACCCATAACCATCTGCTGCTGGAAATTCGGAACAACCTTATTCATAAGAAACGCCGCGTTGCCGCCCCGCATCACAAACTGGTCTATCTGATACAACTGCCAGTCCGGCAGGTCGCTCTTGGTGCCAAGCACCAAAAGAACGTTCACGTCGTCAGGAATTATTCTGTTCTTGTTTAAATCAACGTTTACGAGTTCATACTGCGACGAAAGCACGCCGCTGATGTTCTGAAACTTGGTGTAATCATACTCGCCGTGTCCCTGAAGGAATCCGACCTTTTTCTTCTTTTCAGAGGAGATTTTCTTTATCGTGCTCGTCAGGTCGTACTCGAGATTGTTGACTGTTTGTATTACCGGAAGTACTTCCTGTTTTCCTTCGTAAAGAAGCACCAGACCTAAATATGTTTTCTTGACTTCAAGTTTGTCGTTGTCTATAACCTGCACCTGCACGGGCTGAATTCCGTACTTCTGCGCTTCCTTCTGCAGGTCACCGTTTTCGTCGTCGGCTATCGGATTGTAAAATTCATAATTGAGATTTCCCTTTGAATATGAGCGGTAATCACTGAGCATATCCTGCACCTGTCTCCGCAGTGTATTGTAGGGCGCTGGCAGGTTATCGCTGAAGAACGCTTTGATTATAAGTTTGTCTCCGAGATTCCCGACAATGTCCTTGCTGACGGGAGAAAGTGTATAGGATTTGTTTTTAGTCAGGTCAACCCTCGTGAATATCCTGCTGGATATGACGTTGACAGCGACTATTATACCGATTATAACCGCGAGTTTTATTAGTGTGTCTTTTTTTAAATCTTTTTTATTCATCTCAAAATTGTTTTTAATTTACCACTTCCTGCTTTCCAGAGAAGTCTTGGTTAATAAAAGTAATATGCTGATGCCGCTCAGGTAATAAATAAGGTCCTTTGTGTCAATCACACCCCTGGCGATGCTTCCGAAATGGAAATCGGTGCTGATGTACTCAAGCGTCGATACCATCGGAGCCGGTACAAAAACGAGTATTTTGTTCAGCATAAAAAGAACAAAGATGACAAGAAAACTTACTATGAAAGCGACCACCTGATTCTCTGTCAGTGATGACGCGAACAAGCCTATACCGATGTATATTCCGGACATCAGCACCAGTCCTAAATACGCGCTTATAATCGCTCCGAGGTCTATCGGGCCTAACGTCTTAAGGCTTATCACGTACACTATAGTCGGCACGAGTGTCAGGGCCGCAAGTGTAAGCGTTGAGAGGAACTTACCGAGAACGATGTCGAAATCCGACAAAGGCTTTGTGAGCAGGAGTTCAATGGTTCCCGATTTTTTCTCCTCAGAGAAGGTTCTCATCGAAATCGCGGGTATATAAAACAGAAGTATGAAAGGTATTATGTCGAATACGCTTCTCATCGTCACGACTCCCGCAACAAAAAGGTTGCTCGTGAAGAACCAGCCCGTTATTATAAGGAAAACGACCATTATAATATAAGCGACGGGCGATGTAAAGTAAGATTTTAATTCCTTTTTAAATATTGTTATACTGTTTTTCATATTTGTTGTTACGTCGTTAATTTTCTGAATATGTCCTCGAGCGAGGTTTCATCCTGATGCAATTCAAGGAGCACCATGCCGAGTGAAACTATCTTGTTGAATATTTCTTCTCTTACGTCAATTCCCTTTGAAGCGGTTATATCAACCG
>JAJTBN010000195.1 GCA_021286895.1 Bacteroidota bacterium
CATTATCATCATCATCTGCATCGTTTACGTTTTACGGAATCAATAACGCTTCCTCCGCGTCTTCAAATACGATAAATATTAATAACAACCAGATAAAAAATATAACGACATCATCAGCGTCGGGATATAACGAAGGTATATACGCGGGAACAGCCTCCGTCCTGAATTGCAACAGTAATACGATTGATAATATTACAAGAGATGCCGCCGGATTTTTGTGCGGAATACAATACTACACGCCCGCATCGGCAACATTTAACGGTAACTCTATAAGCAATCTAATCACAACAAGCACAACATCAACCAACGGTGTGTACGGTTTATATTCAGGAAATGCCGCCGTAAATGAATACATCTACGGGAACAGTATTTTCAATCTCACGTCATACTCGACTGCCAATCAATATATTTACTGCATCGCCAGCGGAACCGGCTCATCGGGCAAAAAAATAATTCAGAATAACAATGTTTACAATATTTCGGGCAGCGGGATGACAATTTACGGAATATACGTGACGTACGGCAGTACGACTGAAATAAAATCAAATAATATATACGGAATCAACGGCGGGCAACTCATTTACGGGATATATTCGTACGCAGCCGCTTCAACAAACAATATTTATAAAAACAAGGTTTACAATCTCTCGTCGGCAAATGCAAACGCGAGTGTAACTGGAATTTTCCTGAATAACGCGGTAACTACGAATATCTATAATAATTTTATAAGCGACCTGCAAACCTCTGCCTCGACGAGCAGTTACGCGATAATGGGCATTTATATTGTCGGCGGCACTAATGCAAACCTATTTTATAATACAATATTCCTGAATGCGTCAAGTACCGGAGCGTCATTCTCAACCTCGTGCCTGTTTTCTTATACAGGGCCTATAGTCGATTTGAGAAATAATATTCTTGTAAATTTATCCGCGCACAGTTCCGGTGGAAATACGGTATCCTTCAGAAGTAACGGTCCTAACCTCTCGACCTATTCTCCAAATTCAAATAATAACTGTTTCTACGCCGGAATGCCGGGTACAAATAATCTGATATTTTTTGACGGCTCGAACAGGTACCAGACCATTGCCTCTTACAAGTTACTCACCGGTCTTTCTCCGAGAGACGCCGCATCGTTTTCCGAGAATCCTCCATTTGTGAACACATCTTCAACGCCGTATGACCTGCACTTAAAAACCGGAGCGTACACTCAATGCGAGAGCGGAGGAACGCCTCTCGATAATATTACGGAAGATTACGATGGCGTTTCCCGTGATTTTACTAAACCCGACGTGGGCGCTGATGAAGGCAGTTTTACAGCATCGGCAGTCTGGCTCGGTATCACATCAAACTCATGGAGTACGGCCACGAACTGGGGAAACGGTATGACCGTTCCCTCATCGAATCAGAATATTCTCATTAATAAAACAGGGACCTACAATCCTTTGATAAGCGGAAATACAACCATAGGCGGATTGTATATAAATGAATCAAATTCTTTTACGGTTAATTCAGGGCAGTCACTCGCCGTTAACGGTAATCTGTCAAATTACGGCACGTTTACAGATAATGGAGGTACATTGTCATTATCGGGGCCAAACCTGCAAAGTCTCGGCGGTACCGGTTTGACTACTTTATATAATGTTTCAGTAAACAATCCGAATGGCATATCCATGACCGGTAATATTAATGTAAACGGGCTGCTCGCTCTTTCAAACGGTATTCTCGATTTAAATCATAATAATATAAACCTCGGTTCAACCGGTAATCTTTCCGAAACACAGACATCTTATATCAATCAATCCAACATGTCCGAACCATTCGGCACAATCACGGCAACAAGAACATTAAATCAACCTTCCGGCTATGATATAGCGGGTCTCGGAATTAAGATTACTTCCGCGTCGAACCTTGGAAGCACAAGTGTTATAAGAGGGGTAGAGAGAAAATCCGATTCAAACGGTAATCTTGCAATCGCGAGGTATTATGACATTGCGCCTTCCAACAATACGGGATTAAATGCTACTGTCGTGTTCGGCTATAATATTTCCGAACTTGGCGGAGGAATACAGGAAGGAAATCTTACTATTTTTAAATCGACAAATAACGGTTCCACGTGGACTTTAATAGACGGAGTACTCAATACAACGAACAAGACAATAACAGTTTCAGGCGTTAATGACTTTTCAATCTGGACTTTCGGGGACAGGAACGCTCCTCTCCCGGTAGAGTTACTTCATTTTCGGCAAATGTTATTTCAAGAGATGTAATAATCAAATGGGTTACGTCTTATGAGACAAATAATTCAGGATTTGAAGTCCAGAGACAGCGTCTCTCAGATAATAAAATATTTTCCGAATGGGAGCCCGTCGTGTTTATAGCGGGCAGCGGAACGAAATCTTCTCCCACGAATTATTTATTTACGGACAAAAAACTAAACAGCGGCAAATATAATTACCGACTTAAGCAGAAAGACTGTAACGGCGGCATCAGTTATTTCAAACTAAACGGAACAATCGAAGTATGCGCGCCTCTCAGATTCGAAGTTTCTCAAAATTATCCTAACCCTTTTAATTCAGTCTCAAAGATTGATTTTGATTTACCTGTTGACTGCTATGTTAACATTACACTTTATGACCCGGCAGGAAGAGAAATTAAGACAATATTTGACGGAGCAGGAAAACAAGGCTTCCACACGGTAAAGTTGGAAGTCCCGGATTTATCAAGCGGTTTATATTTTTACAGAATAATTGCTTCGTCTCCTGAATTAAAGTACGCGGTAACGAAAAAAATGATTCTGCTGAAGTGAATACATATTAATATCAGAGTAGACGCGTTAATAAATTTTTTAGTTTTAAATATTTATGAGCATTATAAAAATTATTCTCAAATATTATTATTGATATGTCATTGACCCAAAATACATTCCGGTATTCAATCACAGCCATAGCAGCATTGACGTTTATGTGCTGTCTAAAAATCTACGGTCAGACAAAGCTGAATCCTGTCGTTATACAAATTGATACATGCCCGAAGCCGCAAATAGTGACCGTTCCTGCAAAATCCGGCGGGCATTATTTATTCCGTTTCGCCAATGAATACAAAGAATTTGATCTTGAACCTCCCGTCACCGTAATGCTGGACCAGCAAAATGCCGAAACTCAAGGATACTGCTTCTTTACAAATTATACGTCGGACAACGGTCTGGCGTTGGACCATGTTGTAAGTTCTTATAAGGATAGAATGGGAAACCTTTGGTTTGGAACTTCGGGCGGGGGTTTAAGCCGCTTTGACGGGAAAATCTTTACCAATTTCACGACTGTTCACGGTCTTGTTAATAATTTTGTGCTTTGTATTACAGGCGACGATTCCGGCAATATCTGGTTTGGCACGTCGGGGGGCGTAAGCTGTTATGACGGGAAATCGTTTATTAATTACACTAAGGATAACGGACTCGCCGATAACATGGTCATGTGCAGCGCGAAAGACAAGTACGGGAACATCTGGTTCGGGACAGAAAAAGGCGGAGTCAGCCGTTTTGACGGGAAATCATTTACGACCTTTAATACGACGAGCGGACTCCCAAGCAATATAATATTATCTATCGCGGAAGATTCCAGGGGGAATTTATGGTTCGGCACGATGTCAGGTGCGAGCCGTTATGACGGGAAATCGTTCGTAAATATTACCAAGGATGACGGTCTGATAGACAATACTGTCAGATGTATCAGCGAGGATGAAAACGGAATTATCTGGATAAGCACTCTGTACGGAATATGCCGGTATGACGGAAGTTCGTATAAGACGTTTACTACTGACGACGGCCTTGTCGATAATCGAATCAGATGCTCAATGGTTGACAGGAAAGGCAATATCTGGCTCGGTACGAACAACGGCGTGAGTTGTTTTGACGGGAAATCATTTATAAACTTTACGACAGCCCAGGGACTCGCGGGGAACAGGATAAGATGCATCACGAGCGATGAAGAAGGCAATATATGGTTTGGAACGAACGGAAGCGGAGTCAGCAGGTACGGCGGGAAAGCATTTTCAAATTTCACAACTTCCAAAGGACTGTCAAATAACATTATCCTTTCTATCGCCGAAGATAAAACCGGGAAACTGTGGTTCGGAACGTATGGCGGCGGCGTTAATTGTTATGACGGAAAATCCTTTACTCATTATACCATTTATCAGGGATTGTCAAATAATTCCGTTATCAGTATAGCCGATGACCGTGATGGTAGTATATGGTTCGGTACGTACGGAAACGGCGTAAGCCGTTTTGACGGAAAAACTTTTACAAATTATACAAATTTACAGGGACTTCCGGGCAACTCGGTCTGGTGCATTAAAAAGGACAGACACGGAAATTTATGGTTCGGCACCGAGGGCGGCGGAGCAGGATATTTTGACGGAAAAACATTTACAAATTTTACAACGAATCAGGGGCTTGCGAGTAACATTGTCCGTTCAATTCATGAAGACAGCAAAGGCAATTTATGGTTTGGCACCACAGGCGGCGTAAGTTGTTTCGACGGGAAATCGTTTGTCAATTTTACTACCGCAGAAGGTCTTGCGAATAATACGGTCTGGTGCATATCTGAGGACAGCAGGAACAATCTCTGGATTGGTACCGAACTCGGGGTAAGCCGTTACGACGGAAACAGTATCGTCAGTTATACGACGAGAGACGGTTTATCGGATAACGTGATAACCAACGTGCTTGAAGATAAAGACGGTAAAATATATCTCGGAACAAACAAAGGTATCAACGTAATTACTGCGTGGGAAAACAATACACCGGTTATTGAAATCTATAACTGGGAAAACGGTTATCCCGTAAAAGATATCAATATGGGCCAGAACGCAATGCTGATTGACAGCAAAGGCGTATTGTGGGCGGGTACAGGAGCGGATAAAACAGGTCTTGCCCGCATTGACTTCAAAGAAATCACAAGAGGAAGCAAACCCATCGCGGTTGTCCTCCAGAAAATTAAAGTGAACAATGAGAACATAAGCTGGCAAAATCTCGAAAGAATTAAGAATTCAAAAAACGGTAATAACAAAGATAAACAACATCTCAAAACAGACAATAGCGCTGAGGACAGCGTAAGAACTGCTGAAAATAGTATTGATTCCATAAACGTATTGAATCAGGAAGCAATTACATATAACCGCTTTCTGACCGAAGAAGAACGGGAGAGGATTTACAGTAAATTCGGGAACATAGAATTCGACGGAATATCGAAGTTCTATCCTCTGCCTGAGAATCTTGTGCTTCCATACATAAACAACAATATTACAATTGAATTTGCAGGCATCGAACTCTCGCGTCCCTTTTCGGTAAAATACAAATATAAACTTGAAGGATATGACGATGACTGGAACCCTGTCACTGAAAGAACATCCGCGTCCTTCGGTAATATAAGGGAAGGAACTTATACGTTTAAAATCAAAGCAAGCAGAAGCGGCGGTGCATGGAGCGATGCGGTGGCTTATACTTTTAAAGTTCTTCCTCCATGGTACAGAACATGGTGGGCTTATGTGATGTATGTACTTTTATTGATACTGATGGTTATTTCCATAATAAAGATTTATACGCGTGTACTCGTGAAACAAAAAGCATGGCTCGAAGAAACGGTGCGTCAGAGGAGCCTTGAACTCGAAGATAAGGTCCAGAGCCTTTCCAAAATAAACGCGGAACTGAATCTGGAAAGGATAAAACTGAGAGACACAAATCATGAACTCGAATCTTTTGCATACTCCGTCTCCCACG
>JAJTBN010000196.1 GCA_021286895.1 Bacteroidota bacterium
TTTTTGACTTAACCTATAGATTTCCATTAAAATGAAGTTAGACATTGTCAGACAAACGGACTTAACGTTCATAATAATAGTGGGAATATCCTTCCTGCTGCTCGCGCTGGTCTCGGCGGCGATGTTTTATTTTATTTACAAGTACAGCAGGAAGAGAAACCCTGTTGCCACAGACATAACGGGCAATACATCGCTTGAGATACTGTGGACTGCTATTCCTCTTGTTCTCGTGCTTGTGATGTTCTTCTTCGGGTACACCGGATTCAAGAAGATGAGAAACGCTCCTGCGGACGCGATGGTTGTAAAGGTAACAGGCAGGATGTGGGCATGGAGTTACGAGTACGATAACGGCGCGAAAAGCGATACGCTTTATGTTCCCGTCGGGAAGCCGGTCAAACTCGAACTGAATTCCGTCGACGTCAATCATAGTTTCTATGTCCCCGCGTTCAGGGTGAAAGAGGACGTTATTCCCGGAAGAAAAAACTACATGTGGTTCGAGCCGAACGAAGAGGGAAAGTACAATGTTGAATGCGCCGAGTACTGCGGTCTGAGCCATTCGTACATGCTTTCGCTCGTAGTGGCGCTGCCGCAGGAAAGATTCGACTCATGGCTGGCAAACGCGAAGCCGAAGGAAACATCTTCGGATTCCACGAAAGTAAAAGACACTTTAAACATTAAACAGGACAGTTTAAAAACAAAATAATTGATTAAGAGAGCGGGAAAATACAATCAGGCGGTTATAGCGGAAGAAGCCGGCGTAATTACGCTGAAATCTTCGGTCAGTATGCTTCTTGAACTCGTGAAGATACGCATCACGATGCTCGTGTCTTTTACGACGGCGCTTGGATATTTTCTCGCGGCCGATAATCCCGGTTTCGGGTTTATATATCCGTCACTCGGCATATTTCTTCTCGCTTGCAGTTCCGCCGCGCTGAACCAGTTTCAAGAGCGCGACACGGATTCAATGATGGAAAGGACGGCGAAAAGGCCGGTCCCGTCGGGAAGGGTAACTCCGGGTTACGCGCTTATTGTAATTGTAACCCTGCTGATGCTCGGTTCCGCGGTACTAATACTGAAAGCGAACGTACCCGCTCTTGTTACGGGGCTTGTGACGTTCTTCTGGTACAACGCCGTTTACACGCCGCTGAAAAAAAAGACGGCGCTGGCTATAATACCCGGCTCGCTCGTGGGCGCTCTGCCCCCCGTAGCCGGCTGGCTTGCCGCAGGCGGGAGCATGGCGGATTTCAGAATTGTGATGGTCGCGTCGTATTTCTTCGTGTGGCAGATACCCCACTTCTGGCTTCTGCTTTTGCTGTACGGCGACGATTACAGAAAGGCGGGCTTTCCCGTGCTGACCGAAAGGCATTCGGTACGGTTCATCAAGACCATTACGTTCGCGCTTCTTGTAGCGACAGTACTGATAGCCGCGGCGATGCCGTTCGCGGGAATAGGGTATTTCGCTGTTTCGAAAATTATGCTCATCGCGTTTTCAGTCATGATGATTTACGGCTCGCTCAGGTTTTTTACGAACGGCGAACTTACGAGAAAAGATACCGTGAAAACTTTCATGGCAATTAATTTATACACGTTACTTTTAATAACCATACTTTCGGCAGATAAATTATTTTCATCTATATGAACATTTTTGAACAATTAGTCATTCCTCCTTCATCGGAGCACATCGCCCTGCTTACCGTGATGCAGATTATTTCGCTGCTCACGTTCCTCCCCTTTGCAGGCATAACACTCGGGGCTTCCGTATTCTCTGTCTATTTCAACAGAAAGGGGAAAAAGTCGGGAAATCCGCTGTATACGATGATTGCGAAAGATTTAATCGACAAACTAACAGTGGGCAAAGCCGCGGGGTTCGCTCTCGGCGTTCTGCCGATGATTACAATTGTACTGATATACGCGCAATTGCTTTACGGAGCGAAAGTAATTTCGGTGAGCATGCTCATACTCGCGCTGCTGGTTTACATTGCCGCGTACGTGTTCATATACAATTACAAGAGCGCCTTTCAGATAGAGCGGGTAATTGACACGCTGAAGAACAGCGACGTTCCGGAAGACGTGAAAAAGTACGAAAGCAAGATAATTTATATGGGAACAAGATACGGCAACTGGGGAATTTCGTTCATGTTCATCTCCATGTTCCTTTTTATAGCGTCGGTTACGATAGCCGCCAAACCCGGAACGTGGAACAGCGTTGACAATGTACTCAAGTTTCTTATATCCGTTCCGGTATGGTCGAATTATTTTTACTTTCTTGCTTCATCCGCGGCAGTAACAGGCGGCGCGGTTCTGTATTTCTTTTTCGAATGGCAGGGAGGAGTAAGGCCGGGTAATACTGATTACGCGGCGGAAGTGAAGAAGTTCGCTATAGTAACGGCTCTCGTTGGAGTGATGGTTCAGCCTTTGTTCATATTCGTGAATACGCTTCTGCTTAAAAACACAAACGCTTCTGACGGTGTTTACCTTTTCGCGGGACTTGCGCTGCTTGCGATACTGATAATCGCGAACCTGCTGTATTATGTTTATAAAAACGCCGACGTTTCGATGAGCGGCGTAGTATTTTTCCTTGTATTTGTTTTGTTCACTTTTACAATCGTGAAAGACCAGTTGACTTTTAAAAACGCGATGAAAGAGCAATACCTTGTTCTCAGCGCGAAAGCCGAGGAACTCGCGAAAGAAAAGGCAGGCTCGATAGTTCAGGTTAACGCCGCTGACGGCGAAAAGATTTACAATGAAAAATGCATAGCCTGCCACAGGTTCGACCAGAAAGTTGTCGGTCCTCCGTATCAGGAAACAGTGCCGAAGTACAACGGCGACCTGAAGAAACTGGCGGGGTTCATATACAATCCCGTAAAGGTCAATCCGGATTTCCCGGCGATGCCGAATCAGGGTCTGAAGCAGAAAGAAGCCGAAGCCGTTGCGAAATTTATCATGGACAAGGTGGGCAAGAAGTAAGTTACAGAGCCGGAAAAGATCTTGAATTGAAATTATTATAACCCCGTTTATTTGTCGATACGGGGTTTTTTTATGTACAGGAATTACTATATTAAAATAACTTTTCACGACAAATTATTGTTCTTTAAGTTACGCAAGCTAACTTGCAAAGGAGAAGGGAGAACTTATGCGGGTTTTTTAATCCGCAGGTTTTGAGATAAAATGTAACATACATTTTGGGGACCTTTCAAAACCTGCTTTTTTTATTTAATTTTGCAATAGAGCAAAAGCCTATTATTGCAGGATAACGAATTAATACAAAAACTGAAGAGCGGAGACGGTGAGTCTTTCCGCGTTTTTTTTAGTGAGTTCAAGGACAGGGTTTACAACACATCTCTCGGCATACTTCAGAATTCAAACGACGCCGAAGATACGGTTCAGGAAGTTTTTCTTGAAATATTCCGCGCGATAGAAAATTTCAGGGGAGAGTCTTCGCTTAGCACATGGGTTTACCGCGTGACGGTCAACAAGTCGCTTGAGCATTTAAGAAAATCAAAGAGAAAAAAAAGATTCGCGTTTGTTGAAACAATCTTCGGCGAAAAATCCGAATCCGAAAACCTTCCCGATTTCAACCACCCCGGTGTGCTTCTTGAAAACTCCGAACGCTCGGCAGTATTATTTAAAGCCATCGATAAACTTAAGGAATCGCAAAAGAGCGCGTTCGTTTTGAGCAAAGTGGAAGGGCTTTCGAACAAAGAAATCGGAAACATAATGAATATCACGGAATCCTCCGTTGAATCGCTTATTCACAGGGCGAAGGAAAACCTGAGAAAAATGCTCGAAAACTATTATAAAAACAACATTTAAAATCCGCATGTTTTTTAAATAAAAAGCATCAAAATAAGAAAATGGAAAAACGGGATAAAATAGAGGAAGAAATAGAAAAGACGCTCAACAGTCTTGATGGTATTTCAGGCGCGGAAGCGAATCCGTTTTTGTATACACGGATTGAAGCGCGTTTGAATGAACAGCCTGCCGACCGTTCGAGGTTGTATGGTTACGTCATGGCGGCAGTCATAATTCTGCTCATAAATCTGTTTTCATTCGTCATTTACAATTCAAAGGTTGTAACCGTTTCGGAAACATCCGTAAAGACAGCGCCAATCGTTCAGGAATTCAACACATTTGAATATAACAATTCGGAGGATAAATAATTGGACACAAGCAATAAGCAAAAGGGTTTATACATTGTAATCATAGTATTACTTGTGATAAACATAGCCACTCTCGGTTTCATGTGGTACATTTCCCTGAGGGGGCCAAGACACGATAAGGGGCCGATGCCTCTTGCTCCGCCGCCCGAGGTTCTTTTTAAGGAAGAACTGAAATTCAACGCCGACCAGATGAAGAAGATGGAAGCATTCAGGGACGAGGATTTCACGGCGACAAAAAAGATTCATGATGAAATAAGAGACCTGAAGAAAAATATTTCGGACATCGTGAAGACCGGTAATGACGACGAGGCAAATAAACTCGCCGCGCAAATCGGCGATAAACAGAAAGAACTCGAAATGCTGAGATACCAGCATTTCAAACAGATACGAGGTATCTGCGACGATGTGCAGAAACAGAAATTCGACGAGATGATGAAAAAAATTCCGGGACCCGAAGACATGCAGCCCGGACCGGGCATGATGCAGCAGGGGCCTCCTCCGGATATGAGCCGTCAGGGACCGACGCCGGAACAGATTAAACAGGCGCCGCCCCGGGATGGTAACAAACAGGTTCAGCCTGATACGAATAAAAAGCAGCAGCCGAAATAGTTTATTAATTAATTGAGGATAGTAATTGCCGTGAAGCGGGCAGGTATACCTGCCCGCTTTTTATTTATATCGAACGAAGGTACGTCGTATTACGGATTAAAACTAATAATATCGGGAAAACTAAATTTTTTCTTTTCAGATTTATTCGTACCTTTTCCCGAAGAAAAATGTTTATCTTTCCGACCTAACCCACTGCTTCAGCCGTGGGCAAAATGAAATGAAAACAACAACCGTTTTAACGGTTTTAAAATAAGGAGGAATAAAATGCCGCATTCAAACACGCGAATCTGGATACACCTTGTATTTAGTACAAAAGAACGCATACCGCTAATTACCGATTCTTTCGAAAAGAAACTTTATTCTCATATCGAAAGAAAATTGTCATTCGAGTTTGATTGTATACCGGAGGCAATTAACGGAATGGGAGAACACATACATGCCTTTTTCAGAATGAGCGGGAAGCATTCACTGGAGAACATAGTGAAGAATCTTAAAGGAGAATCTTCGCACTGGATAAATCAAAACGGATTTTTGAGGGAACGGTTTGCATGGCAGACCGGGTATTGCGCATTTTCCATAAGTGTAGATAAAGTTGAAGTTGTAAAAAAATATGTCCGAAATCAGAAGAAACATCACGAAAAGAAATCTTTCCTGGAAGAATACAAGGAGTTTATGAGAATATACGGGATAAAAGAGGATATAGAAGAAATTTAAACCGTTAAAACGGTTTATGTTTTTTCTTTCCTTTCCCACGGCTGAAGCCGTGGGCTAGGTCGGAGAGCCGAAGGTCTTACACTAATCGAATTCACGTTCAAGAGCCGAATAAAAAACCCCATAATTTCGATTGGCTTCAGCCGTGGGAAAGGTCGGAGAGCCGAAGGTCTTACACTAATCGAATTTGCGTTCAAGAGCCGAATAAAAAACCCCATAATTTCGATTGGCTTCAGCCGTGGGCTAGGTCGGAGAGCCGAAGGTCTTACACTAATCGAATT
>JAJTBN010000197.1 GCA_021286895.1 Bacteroidota bacterium
ACGATGTCACCCCGCTGTAACCGGGAGTCTCCCCGTTCTTTGGGGGACTCTCGGTTCTGTAATTAGACATCTGAAAAACGATGTCACTCCGCTGTAACCGGGAGTCTCCCCGTTCTTTGGGGGACTCTCGGTGCTGTAATTAGAAATGTGAAAAACTCTGCCGGAATATTTTAGTGTAAAATATTAACCCCACTCTTTAGAGTGGGGAGAAGAAATAATATATAAACCCGGCTTTAGCCGCAGAATTTATACTATCTTGGACTAATGTCCTTTTGTTATGTTTCTCCTCGTCCCAACTTATAAGGTGGGGTTACTAAAATAGAAAATAAGCAACGTATTTCATAAGTCTCTAATTACTAATTCTAAACTTCTGAAAAACATCAATCCTAAGACGTTTTATTATTCCTTTGATATCCATTCCTGCCCTCAATTCATTTTAAAGAATTTGAAAAAACCCGGCAATTACTAATTATTAATTACTAATTATTAATTAATTAAAACTATGTAGGAACTTATATGTATATACATACGTTATATATTCAAAAAGACAGAAACTTTAAAAAAACGAATATGACAGACTCAAAATTATTTTCATCGTACAAACTCGGAAAAATCGAATTAAAGAATCACATTGTCATGGCTCCCATGACACGCTCACGCGCTTTAAACAATATTCCCAATGAACTTATGGCTGAATATTACGCTCAGCGTTCGGGCGCGGGTTTGATTATTACTGAAGGCACGTCGCCGTCTCCGAACGGTCTCGGTTACACGAGAATGCCCGGTATCTTCAGCAGCGAACAGATTAAAGGATGGGAACGCGTTACGAAAGCGGTTCACGCAAAAGGAGGAAAAATTTTCCTTCAGATGATGCATACGGGAAGAATCGGACATAAGAACAATCTTCCTGACGGCGCGAGAGTGCTCGCTCCTTCTGCCGTGAAGGCGGGCGGTCAGATGTGGACGGACAGCGAAGGCATGCAGGATTATCCCGTTCCCGAAGCGTTCACAAAAGAAGAACTTGCTAAAACGAAAGCCGAATTTATTCAGTCATCGATAAACGCTGTCGAAGCAGGCTTCGACGGCGTCGAATTGCACGGCGCGAACGGATACCTGCTCGAACAGTTCCTCTCGCCGCATACGAACCAAAGAACCGATGAATATGGCGGCAGCATTCAGAACAGATGCAGGTTCGTCGTTGAGACTGCTAAAGACGTCGCTAACGCCATCGGCGCAGAAAGAACGGCTATTAGACTTTCACCCTACGGCGCTAACTGCGATATGAAACCTTATCCTGAAATTCACGACACGTACGCGTATCTCGCGGAAGAACTCGATAAAATCGGTCTGGTTTATATTCATATCGCCGACCACAGCGCAATGGGCGCGCCCGAAGTTCCGAGAGATATAAAACAGGAAATCAGAAACAGGTTTAAAAACACAATCATATTAAGCGGAGGCTATAATAAGGAAACCGCCGCCGAAGAACTCGGAAAAGGAATTGCCGACGTAGTTGCTTTCGGAAGACCGTTTATAAATAATCCCGACCTCGTTGAAAGATTTATTAACGGCTGGCCGCTTTCAAGCGAACTGAACTTCGACGCGTTCTATACTCCCGACGAAAAAGGATATATAGATTACCCCGCATATAAATAATTCACCGAATACATAATCCGGAATAATTCGTTCTCCCTTAATCCGGAAGAAAAAGAGGCCAAAAGCCTCTTTTTCTGTTTGACGTTACAGTCTTACCGGTCTCCACACGTAATTTACACTTGGATTCAATAATTCGATAACAGTAAAACAATTCGTCCTCACACTAATCATAACCCGCGATAAATCAATAGTCTGTAATTATTGCCTTAAATGGTTTGCGTATCTTTAGTTACTAATCATCAAATATGCTTGTTTAAAAATTAAACAATTTTTACTATATTGAGTATCAATTTCAAAAATGCTATGAGAAAAATTTTATTTACTGCATTAATGGCTTTATTGTTCTATTCCTGCAGCAAGGATAATTCCGTCAATTCCGTGAACAATCCGGTAAATTCCGATTATATAAAATTGTTTTCTGTCGATACAACCGGTGTCAGGTATGAAGTTTATAGCAGAACCGGCTCGTCATTCTTTGTCGGCTATAACGAAATCGGCCTGAAGGTTTTCATAAATGACGCGGAACAGAAAACGGGCTATGTCAATTTCACTCCCGTTATGTATCATGCCGTCGGTCCCGGTCACGGCACACCCGTAAGCCCTAAATTCTATTATTCGGATTCCACAGGTCTCTTTACAGGGTATGTGTCGTATATCATGCTTTCCGATACAACATCGCGCTGGTTCGGAGATTACGGATATAACGGCGGAAATTTCGTCAGACACAAGGAATTCAGCGTTATTCCCGGTACCGGCAACCAGATGCATTTCTGGCTCGGCGAAGGGTCAAGCCTGCTCTATCTCCTGACGGTCGTCGCTCCGAAAAACGCGTCAATAGGACTGAATGATTACAAATGCATTCTCCATAGCACTGCCGATCAGTACATTTACAATGAAGTAGATTCCGCTAAGATGTTTATTAAATCCTGGATGCCTTCGCACGGACACGGCTCAAGCAGTAACGTGAATCCCTTTTCTCTTGGAAACGGCATGTATAAAGGCGTTGCGAATTTCACAATGGCAGGACAATGGTACCTTTATGATTCCATCACCGTGAACGGCTCGTTCATTACTCCTAATCCGACATTCTATTTTGTATTTGACGTGCAATAATATGAAAAAAACACTATCGATACTCGCCGCCTTTCTTCTTCTCTATGCAGGCTACGCGCTCCCGCAGATTTGCTGCGGCGGGGGAGTGTATGATATCGCTGTACTTTCGCTGAATAAGAAAGCCCTGTTTAGCGCCGGTTATAAATGGGATAACTACAGCGGCGTCTGGAACGATAAGAGCGACTGGCTTAAAACCAGACAGACTAACTGGCAGATGACCCCTTCATTCTCCGCAGCCTATAGGTTCAACAGACAACTGCAGGCGGGAGTGCAGATTCCTTATGTCCTGAACAGAAACGAACTGCCCGGACTGCCTCAGAGCGGCTCGTCGTTCGGTGATATTGTCATCAGCGGCAGATACGAAATCTTCCATGAATATACAATTTACATGGAAAATAAAAATACGAAGATGGATGAAAAAACTCCCTACTTCGCGGTAACTTTCGGAATGACTTTGCCGACGGGCAAATCCGATGAAAATTCGGATAACGAAATCGACGTAACAGGCAAGGGCTTCTATACATCGATGCTCGGCGTTTCATTTATAAAAACCGTGCTTAAGAATAAACTCCAGATAGGCGCTGACCTCTCATGGCTTCACAGTTTCAGCAAGACCTATGATAAATATTATAATCTCGAAACGACGCCCTACAAACGACAGCTCGGCGAAAGATTTAATTATGCCCTGACCTTCAATTACCTTCTGAATTTCAAAAGTTCTTTGTCCCTTGCCCTCGGTGGATTCATGCAGGGTAATCATAAGATAGAAGACGTAAGCGTTCCCGGCTCGAATGAGAATTCTTTCGGTCTGACCGGCTCTTATACTTACTATCCCGTTACTTATGTCCGCGTCTCTCCGCTCGTAAAAGTGTCTTTTCCCTATAACGGACTCGGCACGAATGCCCCCGGCTCGTTTATGCTCGGCATTAACTTAGTCTATTACATTGAAAACCTTGACGATTAATCACAAAATATTATCATGAACAAATTCTTAATATTGGCTTTAATCCTTTTTCCCCTGTGCTTCTGTGATGTATCGGCGCAGGATAACGTGGATACTCTTCAGTCAGTCAAAATACCCGTGAAGCAATTCCTCTGCAAAAAATGGCTCTCCTCGTCATATACCGAAGACGGCAAAAAAGGAAATGATTTATTTATGTTTATCGAATTTCAGAATAACGGAAAATATGTCTATATCGAAGACGATAATCCTATTAAAGATGATACGTGGGCCGAATACGGCACGTGGGAAATCGTGAACGACAATATCCTGATTTTTGATAAGGGTACCGAAGACGAGGACAGAATGAACATCGTAACAATCGATGATAAAACTCTAAACGTCAACTACAATTTCAACAAAGTGCTGATGAACATAACATTCATACCGGGAAATTTTAAATAATTTCCGGGTTACGAACCCCTTCCTATTATCTTTTCCCGGAGACATACGGATTCTTCAATATCTTTAATGAACTATTTATTCCGTGTGTTGTTACATTATCAGGCTTTTAACAGATGGTGAAACGCGCAGGAATAAACCGAATTATTTCCGCTTAACATTCTCTTATTTTACTGACCGGCTGCGATGTTTTCATTAGATGAAAAATTAATACAAACAAATGACAATAAATAAAACGTATGATGTTATAATAGTTGGCGGCAGTTATGCCGGACTATCAGCCGCAATGGCGCTGGGACGCTCGATGAAAAAAGTACTGATAATCGACAGCGGCCTGGCCTGTAACAGGCAGACTCCGCATTCCCATAATTTCATCACACAGGACGGAGAAAAACCCGCCGACATCGCGGCTAAAGCAAAAGAACAGGTACTCAGGTACGAAACCGTTACTTTCGTTTCGGCTGTCGCGTCTGCTGGAAAGAAAACGGAAAAAGGATTCACCATCGCTACTCAGGACGGCGAAGAATTTATAGCCGAAAAATTAATTTTCGCGTCCGGTATTAAAGATGTAATGCCTGATATAAAAGGCTTCTCAGAGTGCTGGGGCATTTCTGTTATCCATTGCCCTTATTGCCACGGTTATGAATTCCGCGGTAAAAAAACTGCTATTATGACAAATGGCGAAAAAGCGTTTCATCTCGCCTCTCTGGTAAGTAATCTGACGGGCGATTTAACAATTTTAACAACAGGCAATCCTGCATTTGATGACCGACAGATATCCGCGCTGAGTAAACGCGGCATAAAAATTATTGAAAATGAAATTACGGAAATCGAACACGAAAACGGTCAAGTTAAAAACGTTCTCTTTAGGGGCGCGGATAAGATGAAGTTTGACGCTGTATATGCGGTTTTAAGATTCGAACAGCATTCGGATATTCCGGTTTCTCTGGGATGCGAACTGACGGAAACCGGTCATGTTAAGATTGATGCTTTTCAACAAACTACCGTCGAAGGAGTTTTTGCATGCGGCGATAATTCCTCGGCGCTGCGCACTGTCGCTAACGCAGTATACAGCGGGAATCTCGCCGGTTCAATGGTGAACAGAAAACTTACCGAAGAACGCTTCCATCTGTTTCCGAAGCCCCGGCTTCGTAACTCGTAAATCTCCATCTGTTTCCGAAACCCCGGTTTCGTAACCAGCAAAAACAATAATCTCCATCTCAGGAATCATTCTTCCATCTGTTTCCGAAGCCCCGGCTTCCTAACCTGAGAATAACAACAATCTCCATCTGGTTACGAAGCCCCAGCTTCGTAACCCGCAAAATGCAGATGTACGCAAACAATATTATCCGGAACTTGAACGCATATTCAATCTGTGTAAACTGCGAATGCTCTCCGACCTAGCCCAAGGCTTC
>JAJTBN010000198.1 GCA_021286895.1 Bacteroidota bacterium
CGAAGAATCGCTCTTGCAAACAGACTTAAAAATCAAACTAAATTTAATTATTAAAGGAGTTGGGAATTAATAAATTCATGGTTCTCAATCCGAAGAATCGCTCTTGCAAACAGACTTAAAAATCAAACTAAATTTAATTATTAAAATTGAAGTTTGAAGATTGACGATTGAAGATTATCTCTTATGTTCGCTTTCGAACTCTGTCTTCTTTGCGCTGATGTCGGAATTCACATCGTCCGGTACGAGTCCGTCTATATAATCGTACAATCCCACAAGCCCTTTCATGTATTCTCTTTTCGGGAAGTAAGGTGCTTCGAAGACCTGCGGAGGCTGGTCGAGGTTCGGGTCGGAGTTGACTCTGTATATTACGACTCTGTTAAGCGGCCCGCCGACGGGATGCTCGTTCTCGGGCATTGCTTCGAGTTTCGCGTCGAGAAGCTGCGATTCCTTAATTTTATTGTCAAGTTCGCGCATCGCTTCGGGGTCAACAGTGAAAGAATAATTGTATGCAGGGTCTTTGTCGTCATAACCGAGTTTATACATCATGTTCGCGGAGCCGTCGTGATTGATAGAAATCGAATACTGGTAATGATAAGGCGGAGGCAGGGGACCCGCGCTGAATTCGTACGTAAGCGAAGTCCAGTTCATGTCCTGCGATTTCGTGCATGATGCAGTCATAAGCATAAGAGCCAGTATTACGATAAAGTTTTTCATACGGTTTTTTGTTTTAATTTATTTATTAAAATTAAAATTAGCAAAATAAAAAAGCCGGTATTCAACCGGCTTGTTATGAGTTTTATTTCTCTTTATTTGTCTCTTCTCGGAGGTCTTGAATGTCCGTCACTTCTTCTGTGATGTTCTTTTCTTTCCCTGTGCTCATGATGTTCTTCTTCGGGATCGCCTTCTTTTTTAAGAAGCACTCTTCTGCTGAGTTTGAGTTTTCCGGAATCTTCGATGCCAAGCAGTTTAACCTGAATCTTATCGCCGACCTTGAGAGCGTCGCCGACTTTCGCGATTCTCTTAACGTCTATTTCGGAGATGTGCAGCAGGCCTTCCTTGCCGGGAAGTATTTCTACGAACGCGCCGAACTCCTTTATGCCTTTGACTGTACCGTCGTAAACCATCCCGACTTCGGGGACCGCAGTCAGCGCTTCAATCATCTTTATTGCTATATCAGCGCTTTCTCTGTCCAGAGCCGCTACCGTCACTTTACCCGTATCGTCTATGTCTATTTCGGTCTTGCTTTCAGCGATAATGTGGCGGATTGTCTTGCCGCCCGGGCCGATAACAAGTCCTATCATGTCAACAGGTACTTCCATAGTGAACAACTGCGGTGCGTATTGCGAAATTCTTTCTCTGCCTTCGGTAATTACTTCGTTCATGATTCCGAGGATGTGCAGACGTCCGGCTTTAGCCTGAATCAGCGCGGTCTTCATTATCTCAAATGAAATTCCGTGAATCTTGATGTCCATCTGAATCGCCGTGATTCCGTCTACCGTACCCGCAACCTTGAAATCCATGTCGCCGAAGTGGTCTTCCGAACCGAGAATGTCGCTGAGAACGACGACTTTCTCTTCTTCCTTTATAAGCCCCATCGCGATACCCGCTACCGATTTCTTTGTCTTTACGCCGCCGTCCATCAGCGCAAGCGAGCCTGCGCAGACGGTTGCCATCGATGACGAGCCGTTGGATTCCAGAATGTCCGACACAACTCTTATAGTGTACGGGAATTCCGACTCAGGAGGAAGCATGTTCTTCAGAGCGCGTTCCGCGAGATTACCGTGACCGATTTCTCTTCTGCCGGGACCCGGTCTTCCGCCGACTTCGCCCGTGCTGAACGAGGGGAAGTTATAATGAAGTATGAAACGCTTGTTTTCTTCGTCCTTCAGAAGCCCTTCGATAATCTGCTCGTCGCGTTTCGTGCCGAGCGTCATCGTTGTAAGGCTCTGCGTTTCGCCCCTCGTGAAAAGAGCAGAACCATGCGTTCTTGGCAGCGCGCCGACTTCGCATACTATCGGTCTTATCTGAGTGTTGTTTCTTCCGTCGAGCCTGACACCCTCGTCAACTATCATTTTTCTCTGGTCAACCTGCTGAATGTCGTGCATGATTGTTTCGAGTTTCTTCTCCGACTCGGGATATTTTTCCGCAAGCGCTGTAAGAACATTGTTCTTTAATTCTTTTGATTTCTGATGTCTTTCGTCTTTTGAGAGAATAGTCCTGTCAAGTGCCGCTATCTCTTTTTCATAAAGTGCTTTTACATCGTTAATCATATCAGTCAAATCCTCGGCAGGTTCAACTTTCCTCTTGGGTTTTCCCGCTTCCGCCGCGAATTCTTTCTGGAACTTGCACAGTTCGGCGATGTACTTGTGAGCGAATTCAACCGCTTCGAGGAATACTTCCTCGGAAATTTCAAGCGCCTCGCCTTCCACCATTACGATGGATGATTCAGTACCGGCGAGAGTTATGTCAAAATCACCCGCCGCGAGCTGGCTGAATGTGGGATTTATAATGTATTGTCCGTCTACTCTGGTAACCCTGACTTCCGAAACAGGCTCAGTGAAAGGAATATCCGATATGAGCAGCGCGGCTGAAGCGCCGACTGCCGCTATTACATCTGCGTGGAATTCGCCGTCTGCCGAATATACCGTGCAATTAATCTGTGTCTCGCAGAAATATCCTTCGGTGAACATAGGCCTTATTGGCCTGTCGATAAGTCTTGCCGATAATATTTCTTTTTCCGAAGGTCTTCCTTCGCGTTTAAAAAAGCCGCCCGGTATTTTTCCTCCTGCTGCGGATTTTTCTCTGTAGTCTACCGACAAAGGAAAGAAATCCTGTCCTTCGTTCGGTTCTTCTTTTGCAACAACAGTGCTGAGAACGACGTTATCGCCGTATGTTACCAGCACGGCGCCGTTCGCCTGTTTTGCAAGTTTTCCTGTCTCGAGCGTGAGTTCTTTCCCGCCGATTTCAATTGTTTTTCTGTAAACCATCTCTCTTCTTTAATTTTACTTTCTTAAGTCTAATTCTTTTACAATCTGTCTGTACCTTGTGATATCTTTGTTCTCGAGGTATTTGAGAAGTTTTCTTCTCTTACCGACCATCCTCAACAGTCCCGTTCTTGAATGATTGTCTTTCTTGTGGGTGTTGAAATGCACGGATGATAGATCGTTAATCCTCTTCGTGAGGATTGCAATTTGTACTTCCGGTCTTCCGGAATCTTTTTCTGAGGAACCGAATTTCTTCACGAGTTCCTGCTTCTCCTGATTTGCTATTGCCATTTTTATAATTATTTTGTTAAAAAATTAATACATTCTGTTTTGTCTTTGTTCAATTGCCCGACAAGTTCGTCGAGCGACCCGAACTTACGCTCTTCGCGTATGAATTTCTTTGGTATCACTCTTATTCTTTTCCCGTAAATATCCTTATCGAAATCAAACAGATTGACTTCGATAAAAATATCCTGCCCGGAAGATACCGTGGGCCTGTGCCCTATGTTCATCATCCCTTTGTAAATACCGCCTTCAACTTCGGCAAGCGCCGCATATACACCGTTCTTCGGTATAAGTTTGTGCTCTTCTTCCACGTGCACGTTCGCCGTAGGGAATCCTATAGTGCTTCCGCGCCTGTCTCCTCTTACGACCGTGCCCGTGAATGAATAATCGTATCCGAGAAGCCTTGCCGCGTGTTTCAGGTCGCCTTCAAGGAGAAGTTTTCTTATTGTCGTGCTGTTTATGCTTGTATCTCCTTTGAACTCTTCCACCTTATGGACTTCGAATCCGTATTTTCCTGTCAAAGAACTCAATGTCTCGAAATTGCCCTCGCGGTTTTTTCCGAAAGAGTGATCAAAGCCGAGTACCAGATGGCTGAGCCCTATTCCGTTAACCAGATATTTCACGAGAAAATCTTCTGCGTGCGTTTCGGCGAGTTCGCGCGTGAAAGGCAGTATGTAAAGCACGTCGATTCCGAGTTTCTCAAAGGTCTCGATTTTCTCTTCTATTGTCGAAAGAAGCTGTATCTTATGACCTTTATTCCTTAAAATAAGCTGAGGATGAGGATCGAATGTTACTACAACGCTTCTGAACTTTCCCTGTCTTTTTAGTTCGCAAACCTTGCTGATTATTTCCATGTGTCCCAGATGAACACCGTCAAACGTGCCTACCGTTATAATGCTGTTCCTGTCGTAATGTGACTTGTCTAAGTTTCTGTATATGACCATTATTTTCAGTGAAACAGGGGAGGCATGCCTCCCCGTGAAAAATCCTTATTTTAAATTTTTAAGAACTTCTTTAATTTTTTCGAAGTTCGGCAGTTCGCCGGCATTCTCAAGAACTTCCGCGTAAGCAATCTTTCCGTCTTTGCCGACCACGAATGCGGCTCTCTTCGATACTCCGTTAAGTCCGAGAACAAATCCGCCGTCGGGATAACGGGTTCCGTACTTTGTACTGACTTCCGAATTAAAATCGCTGAGAAGCGGGATATTAATCTTGTTCGCTTTCGCCCACGCTTCCTGCGAGAATATTGAATCAACACTGATGCCGATAACTTCCGCGTTCAGTGAGGAATACTGCTCGAATCCTTCTGAGATTGTGCACATTTCAGTCGTGCAAACACCTGTGAAGGAAAGAGGATAAAATAAAATTACTACATTTTTTCCTTTGTAATCCGAAAGAGAAATTTCCTTCGGCTCTCCCGTTGTATTCTTTGAGAACAGTTTAAAATCGGGAGCTAAATCTCCAATTTTCAATGACATAATAATAATTCCTTTCTTTATAATTTTAGTCTGTTAATATAATCAGTTACCCTAAATTTAGAATAACTAACAATATAAACAAATTAAAACGCATTAACAATCCGCACTTTTATGATAAATCCGGCAAAAACGGGTTTGTTCGCGCGTAATTGGAAACAATTTGCCCGTCGTTAACGTCTAATTTAGTATAACCATCAAAATAAGGGAAAAATCTATGAAAAAAGCGTTTTCTACAATCATTTTTGTGCTGTTTTTCGCCGTTTATTCCTTCGCTCAGGAAGGAATGTGGCTTCTGAACCAGATTGACGGTCTTGACCTCGGAAGTAAAGGGCTGAAAATCAGTACCGGTGAAATTTATTCCAAGGATTCTCCGGCTCTCTATCAGGCAATTGTCCAGCTCGGCGGAGGTACGGCCTCGTTCGTTTCACCCGAAGGACTGCTGGTCACAAACCATCACGTTGCTTATACTGCACTTCAAAGGGCTTCGAACAAAGACCATGACTATATTACTGACGGCTACCTTGCAAACACAAAGCAGGATGAAATAAAAGCCGCCGGATATCAGGCAAGACTTCTTATCGAAATGCGGGATGTGACGAATGAAGTCTATTCGGCTGTTAACGGTATTACGGACCCGATTGCAATGAACACCAAAATCAATCAGAAGATTGCCGAGATGCGCGAACAATCTAAAGGAGGCAAGGAAGATATTGATGTCAGAATCGCGGATATGTTCAACGGGAAGCAGTATATACTGT
>JAJTBN010000199.1 GCA_021286895.1 Bacteroidota bacterium
CAAGTTTTAAAGCAAGATCAGATTCGCGATAATTCATTCAATATTTTTTAATTTTGTTTGATTATTTTGTGCGATTTTTCTTTGAGAAGAATCAAGAATCAAGTTTTAAAGCAAGATCAGATTCGCGATAATTCATTCAATATTTTTTAATTTTGTTTGATTATTTTGTGCGATTTTTCTTTGAGAAGAATCTAGAAGCAAGAATCAAGTTTTAAAGCAAGATCAGATTCTGCAATGATTCATCCAATATTTTTAATTTTGTTTGATCAAATTCTAATTCGAGATTGCTCTCATGTAACTCTTTAATATTCTGGCAACCTCATCCGCATCTCGCCGTAAATCTTCAGTATCGCACAATTGCAAATCTTTCGACAAGCGCAGGAAGTACTTTGTTTCTTCAAGCGAGCCTTGAGCGATATTGAAAAATCTCATTTTATCCGCTTTACCTTTTTTGCCGAATCCTTCAACAATGTTAGCGGCTACGGATACCGATGAGCGCCGTATCTGATTCGTTATTCCAAATAGCTCTGAATCAGGGAAAGACCGTGTAACTTTATAAATGGCAAGAACCAATTTATGCATTTTCTGCCATACAATCAGATTCTCAAAAGAACTAGTTTTATCTTCCATAATAATTTTAATTAAGGTTAATAAACCTAATCCTATACTCCTAAGCTTTTACTTACACTATTCTTAAACCCTTTTTTCCCGCTCTTCTTAATACTTTACTCTCAGAATCGCTCCTCTTGATTCTTGATTCTTGATTCTTGATTCTCAAGAAATCATTTGAGCGTCCCCACCTTCAGCACCTTTCCCGGCAGTTCGCGTCCGAAGAATGCTTCGGCTTCTTTGCCGATTGCTACGAGCGTGTCGATGTTTATGTCTTCGCGGATTCCGAGACGGTTGAACATGTTTACGAGGTCTTCGGTGCAGACGTTGCCGCTGGCTTTCGCCGTGAACGGGCAGCCGCCGAGTCCGGCGAAGGCGGATTCGAAGTACTTGACGCCGTGCTTGTACGCGGTGTAACAGTTCGCGATGCCGAGTCCGTATGTGTCGTGGAAATGGCAGGCGATGTTGACGTTCGGGTTGATGGCGTATATTGAAGATATGAGTTCTTCAACCTGCGCCGGGTACGCGTGTCCCGCCGTGTCGGCAAGGCTGATGTTTTCAATTCCGTTTTCGATATATTTGCCGATGATTCCGATTACTCTGTCTTTGGGTATTACTCCTTCGAAGCCGCAGCCGAAGGCGGACTGGACGGAGACCTGTACTTTCTTGCCCGCTGCCATCGCGTTCTTCGCCATGGCGATTATGCGCGTGAGCGCTTCTTCGGTGGTCATGCCTGTGTTTTTCCTGCTGTGCGTTTCGCTTGCCGATACGCCCATGCAGAACATTTCGACGCCGGCGCCCATTCCCCTGTCGAGTCCTTTTTCGTTGAGGACGAGTCCGGAGAGGATTGTTCCGCCGAGTTTGTTTTCGGGTTTGGAAAAGTGTTCGAAGAGTTTGTCTGTGTCAGCCATCGTCGGGACCTTTACGGGGTGGACGAATGAGCCGACCTGGATTATGTCGATGCCCGTCTGGGCGAGCTGTTTTATCCAGTTGATTTTTGTTTCGGTCGGGACTGTCTGTTGTTCGACCTGAAGACCGTCGCGCATGCCGACTTCGTGAATTATTATTTTGTCCATGCTTGTTTTGATTTTTTGAAACCGTTGAAACGGTTTTGTTTTATTCTTTTGCTATTAATCCCACGGCTAAAGCCGTGGGCTACAAAGAGCACAGATTATTATATGGTAACTTCCGTGTAACGTTGCATTTATAATTGTCAATCCAGCACTAGCGAAGCAGATACGCGAAGTGTCAGGAATCCATTAGAATTTTAAAGAACTCTCTTAAATACAATTTTCTTATAGTAAGACCTCTCCTGACGGAGAGGTCTGTATTGTAGTTTTATTTTGTTGTTTCAGTATAGAACATTTTACTGTCGTTATCTTGTTGCTGCCATTCTTCTGTCCTCCCCCGCCCCGAGTTCTCGGGGTAAACGCCGGGGACATGTCTTTCATTTGGTTTTTGAGCACATCCAAACGTTTATCTCAAGATCCCCGCTAAGATCATGCGGGGATGACAAGAAGAGAAGCGTGATTCCGTTCTTGCTCTTCTTGATTCTTGATTCCGCGTTCTTTGCGTCCCGACTTGTCGGGATTGATTCTTGATTCCTGATTCTAAGTCTTGCCATTCTCTCCTGGATTCCTGCCAAGAGCATGCAGGAATGACAGAACGGAAAGGCTCTTTTTGATTCTTGATTCCGCGTTCTTTGCGTCCCGACTTGTCGGGATTGATTCTTGATTCTAAGTCTTGCCATTCTCTCCTGGATTCCTGCCAAGAGCATTCAGGAATGACAAAGCAGGGTTACAGTTTTTCCGCTATCGCTTTTGCCATTTCGAGCGTTGTGTTACTGCCGCCCATGTCGTATGTTTTTACTTTGCCTTCGGCTATGACTTCCGCGGTGGCTTTTTCGATTTTCGCCGCCATTTCGGGTTCGCCGAGCCAGTCGAGCATCATCTTTGCCGAGAGGATTGTGGCTATCGGGTTGACCTTGTACTGTCCGAAGTATTTCGGGGCGGAGCCGTGCGTGGGTTCGAACACAGCGAGTTTCTCGCCGATGTTACCCGAGCATCCGAATCCGAGTCCGCCTACCATCTGCGCGCAGAGGTCGGAGATTATATCGCCGAAAAGGTTCGGGGCTACGAGCACGTCGTAGTTGTACGGATTCTTCAGGAGCCACATTGTCATGGCGTCGATGTTGGCGTCGTCCATTTTAATTTCAGGGAAATCCTTCGCGACTTCCTTCGCTGTTTCGAGGAAGAGTCCGTCTGTCGCTCTTACGACGTTCGATTTGTGAACGACCGTTACTTTTTTGCGGTTGAACTTCTTCGCGAATTCAAACGCGGCTCTGATGATTCTTTCCGAGCCTTTCTTTGTGTTTATCTTGCATGATATCGCGTACTCGTCGCCCTTTAAATCTTTGAACGGCGCGAAAGGTTTTGAAAGTTTCGCGAGTACCGCTGACAATTCTTCGGGGACCGGATTGAATTCAACACCCGAGTACATGCCTTCGGTGTTTTCCCTGAAGACGACGATGTCGATATTTTCCTTAAAGTTCAGAGCGTTGCCTTTGTACGCTTTTGTAGGTCTCTGGCAGATATACAGGTCGAACATCTGTCTCATTCTTACTATCGGCGAGCGGTAGACTAAATTCTTTCCCTGAAGTTCGGGAACGAGTTCAGCCTGCGCGGTCTTAACGGGTTTTGACGTAATAGCGCCGAAGAGAGCCGCGTCAACATTTTTCAGCAATTCAACCGTTCTTTCGGGAAACGCGTCGCCTTCCTTGCACCAGAATTCCCATCCGATATCGCCGTGAATGTATTCGGCGTCGAATTTTAATTTATCAAGAACAATTTTTGCAGCTTCAAGAACTTCGATTCCCACACCGTCGCCGGGCAGGTACGCTATTTTATACTTAGCCATTAAATCCTCCGGATTTTTTTATAATTTATAATGAGTCTTTTTTGATAATTTAAGCGCGTCTGAAAATAATTTATTTTTGTAACGGGACATCCCGGGAGAAATTTGCTTTCAGAAACTATACAAAATTAGACAATACGCCCGTGTATCTCAATGAAATTATGAGGTGATTTTTTTCAATAAAACGAGGATTTATTTATACCTTGTTAAGGAGCCCCGGTGTGGGTTAAAATAGGCGGAAATCAGCTGTTTTTCTTACTCAGACCGCGTATAAAGTACGAGACGTTCGCGGTTATCAGAGTCATGAGAACGCCAATCATGACGTACCATGTGTAAGCGACATTCGTGTAGTAAATCACGAAGACCATCACGAGAATTCCGAGTATGAATCCGGTTATAGCGTCCTTCTCGTTTACTTTTTTAAAGAAGAGTCCGAGGAAGAAAGCGCCGAGCAGTCCGCCGTAAGTGAACGAAGCGATTGAGAGACCGATTTCGACGACGGGATTCTTCGCGTCGCGGAAGAGCATCGCGCCGCCGATGAGGACGACGCCCCAGAAGAGAGTGAAGAGTTTCGAAATGAGTATTTCTTTCTTTTTGAAAATTTCGGATTTCGCGTTACTGAACAGGTCGAGATAAGTAGATGACGCAAGCGAACTGATTGCGGACGAGAGCGTGCCCATCGCGGAAGCGAGAATGCCGGCGATTACGAAGCCTGATATTCCCGTCGGAAGATTCTCGACGATGAACTTTGGAAAAATTTCATCTGACGAAGTAAGGTTAATGCCTGTCGAGTTCAGCACGAGAGAATTGAACGCGGCGCCTTTATAAAAAGCGAAGAGGCATAGACCGAGGAAGAGGAAGAAAGCGAACTGGACTACGATTAATGACGCGTCGAGCATGAGGGCTTTCTGGCTTTCCTTCTTTGTTTTGCATCCGAGCAGGCGCTGAACAAGCAGTTGGTCGGTGCCGTGCGAAGCCATAGTAAGGAAAGTGCCGCCGAGAATACCGCCCGCGACTGTGTATGGCGAAGCAAGGAAACCGAGGACGGAGTTTCCGGAATCAAGGTTGAAGATTCTGAATTTATCGATACCCGACTGCGAGGCGTAGTTCAAAACGTCTGCCATGCCGTTCGGGAGTCCGTTGAAGACGACGAACAGCGCGGCGACGGCTCCGCCGATATAGATGAACATTTGAACCACGTCCATTGTAACGACGGCTTTCAGTCCGCCCATGTAAGTATAAATCAAGGTGAAGACTCCGATAATCGCGATGCTCGTGGGATAGTCGAGACCCGTGATGATGTGCACGGGAATGGCAGTAGCGAAGAGTCTGACGCCCGAAGCGAGAACGCGCGTTACGATGAAGACGGAAGATGTAAGTTTGCGGAGTTTCTGTCCGAAACGTTTTCCGAGAAAATCGTAGGCGGTGACAATATCGCCTTTATAGTAAGCGGGAATGAAAATGACTGTAACGAGAAGTCTTCCGATGAAGTAGCCGAAAATCAACTGCATGAAAGTCATGTCGCTTTTATAAGCGAGACCCGGGATGCTGATGAAAGTAAGAGTGCTTGTTTCGCTGGCGACTATCGAGAAACCGACTGCCCACCATTTAAGTTCTTTGCCGCCGAGAAAATAGTCGCGGGAATTTTTTTGTCTGCGGGACGTAATGAAGCCCGCGATAACGGTCCCGGACAGGTACACAATTACTATGAGATAGTCGAGTAAGGAAAACTTCATTAAGTTAAATGTTGAACTTTTCTTTCAGGAAGTAGGATTTGCCGTCAAACCCAACTTTACCCGCTTCAACATACGGGTCATGTTCAAAAAAAACAGTGTAGTTTTTTTCGGACATCTCCGCGAGATACTTTCTTTTTTCTTCGAGAGTGACGAGCGGAGACAAATCGTAGCCCATGATGTAAGGCAGGGGCACGTGAGCCGCCATTGGAATCAGGTCGGCTGAATAGAAGAGG
>JAJTBN010000200.1 GCA_021286895.1 Bacteroidota bacterium
ATATTTCTATACTTTGTTTGTTGATGGAAAGATTTTAGATTCAAAAAAAATGATTTTTATAAAATAATTTCAAAAGTATCACGAGATTTCTAAAACCAGATATCTCTCCCCGTTTCCTAAAATCTCCCCTCAATTTAGGAACTCTTGGGAACGATTAGCGATAATTGTATTTTTAAAATAAGTTGAATATAAGATTAATACCCGTAATCTGATTACGGGTTTTTTTATATTCGGAAGAAAATTATTTTATTCCTTTAAATGGTTCTTTAAATTGAGTAATTTTCATATCCGTTAATGCAATGATTTATTCCGCGGATTATATTTATAAACGATAAGGAATGCACAAAGAACCGGAAGTAAACCTGGCGCTCGCTAAAGAACTCGGCCTGACCGAAGAAGAGTTCAACAGAATCCTTGACATACTAAAACGCACACCCACTTACACCGAACTCGGAATTTTTTCAGTCATGTGGAGCGAACACTGCTCATACAAGAATTCAATACTTCAGATAAAGACACTTCCCCGTAAAGGCGGTAAACTTCTCGTGGGAGCCGGCGAAGAGAACGCCGGTCTCGTCGATATCGGCGACGGACTTGCCGTGGCTTTCAAGATTGAATCCCATAACCACCCGTCAGCTGTTGAGCCCTATCAGGGCGCGGCAACGGGCATAGGCGGCATACTCCGCGACATTTTCACTATGGGCGCGCGGCCGATTGCGGCATTGAATTCTCTCAGGTTCGGTAAAATCGAAGGCAATGAAAACGAATCTCTTGACGAAAGAAGCAAATTCCTCTTCAAGAACGTCGTGAAAGGCATCGGCGATTACGGAAACTGTTTCGGCGTTCCTACAGTGAGCGGCGAAATATATTTCGAAGAATGCTATCACGACAATCCTCTCGTGAACGCTATGGCTGTCGGAATCGTGAAGCACGACCAGACTGCTTCCGCTATCGCGCAGGGCGAAGGCAATCCGGTATTCATTGTCGGCTCATCGACCGGCAAGGATGGAATACACGGCGCTACATTCGCTTCTGAAGAAATTTCGGAAGCATCCGAATCGAAACGCCCGAGCGTTCAGGTCGGCGACCCGTTCACCGAAAAACTTCTTCTCGAAGCATCGCTCGAAGTTATTCGCTCCGGGGCCATCGTAGGGATTCAAGACATGGGCGCCGCGGGAATCACCTGCTCATCAAGCGAAATGAGCGCGAAAGGTAAATGCGGTATGGATATTAATCTCGACCTCGTGCCTCTAAGAGACAAAGACATGTCGGCTTATGAAATTATGCTTTCCGAATCACAGGAAAGAATGCTGATAGTCGCTAAAAAAGGACAGGAAAAAACAATAAAAGATATTTTCGCCAAATGGGACTTGAATTGCGTCGAAGTAGGCAAAGTCATTAACGAAGACCTCATACGCATCCGTTACAAAGGAAAATTAGAGGCAGAAGTTCCAGCCGACGTTCTTGTTCTCGGCGGCGGAGCGCCTGTTTATAAACGCGATACAAAGAGACCGGCATATCTTGACGAAGTTAAGAAACTCAATTTAAACGATTTTAAAGAGCCGGAAGATTACAACAAAATCCTTCTTGAACTGCTTTCAAGCCCGAACATTACAAACAAGAGATGGGTATATGAGCAGTACGACACTCAGGTAAGAACAAACACCTCTGTCATGCCCGGAGGAGACGCTTCGGTTGTCCGAATAAAGAAAACAAATAAGGCTCTCTCGATGAAAACGGACTGCAACAGCAAGTACTGCTATCTCGACCCGTACAAAGGCGGAATGATTGCAGTCGCCGAAAGCGCGCGTAACGTCGCCTGCACCGGAGCCGAGCCCCTTGCAATCACGAACTGCCTTAACTTCGGGAATCCTTACAATACTGAAATGTACTACCAGTTCGCCGAATGTATAAAAGGCATGGGCGATGCTTGCAGGACGCTTGAAACACCCGTCACAGGCGGCAACGTAAGTTTTTATAACCTCTCAAGAGACTATGCCGTCTTCCCCACTCCTACAATCGGCATGATAGGACTTATCGACGACGTTAAATACATTCTAACGAGTCACTTCAAAGACGAAGGAGATTTGATATACATTATCGGAGAAAATAAAAATGAAATAGGAGGAAGCGAATATCTTTCGAGAATACATGGACAGATAAAAGGCGAATGCCCTGATATTGATATTGAAAAAGAAAAACTGCTTATAAAAACTCTTCTCGGGTTGAACCGCGAAGGACTGCTGAAGTCAGCGCACGACATATCTGACGGCGGACTTGCCGTCGCGCTTGCCGAGTGCTGCATTATGGATAGAAATAATTTCACAGGATGCGATGTCAGCACGAAAGCGGAGGGCAGACCTGACTTCGCACTATTCGGAGAAACTCAGGGAAGAATAATCGTGACAGTTGACCCGGCATTTAAAAACAGGTTCGAGACTGAAATAAGTAAAACCGGTTTGAAGTTTGAGAACGCAGGAAAGACCGGCGGAAAATATCTGAAACTGAACGATATAATAAAAATCGGTATAGAAGATATCGCTGACCGGTACTTCAATTCGATACATAATTTAATGGAAAAAAACTAAAGCGTAAAAATGACAAGAAACATACTGCTCGCTTTATTATTTTCGCTTGCTTTATTAGTTTCAGGCTGCGTTCCGGCGCAGAAAGACCCGAAAGATAACGACGACACAGAAATCACAGATTACGAAAATGAGAACGACGAATCCGACGGGAGTCTGATTATCAGAACAGCGCTGAAGGAGCAGAGAAATGAAATGTACTCCCCTGACGCGGACACCACTTATCTTTACTGGCTTAAAAATAAGCCCGTCAAACTAAGGAAAACCACTAAATGCAATATCTTCGCTCTGAATACACTATATAAAGCCGGATTTAAAACCCCTAAAACCAATGCTTTATCCAGAGACCTTTACAACGACGACCTCTTCAACGACATACTGCCGATTGTAAAATTCAGGAGCCTTGAGGAAATCATGAAAGGAGATTTGGTAATATGGAAATCTCATGTGATTATTTTTGAATCGCTTGTAGTATTAAAGGACGACCCGTATGCCCGCGGCATCTGGGCAGGTACATCGAGCCGGGATAACGGGAAGAACGTCATGAACAACGTCATGCACGGTAACTATCCTCTAAAGGGCGATTTCATCGTCAGAAGGCCTGAAAGAAGGTAAAAATACAAAAATGGTAAAAACGCATATAAAAATTTATATTACTTTTATACTTTAAAATTTTTATATATATACCTATATTCTTCAATTAATATTTAAAAATTAAAGGAGTAAAATTAAAATGACAAAAGCAGAAATTGAAGCAAAAGTGAAACAAGCAATTATTGATAAGCTTGGTGTTGAAGAATCAAAAATCACCCCTGACGCTCATTTTATCAATGATTTAGGCGCGGACTCACTCGATACTGTAGAACTCGTCATGAAATTCGAAGAAGAATTCGATATAAAGATTCCCGATGAAGATGCGGAAAAGATAACGAAAGTTGACGACGCGATAAATTACATTGAATCTAAATTAGGATAATCAACCAATCATAATGAAAAAAAGAGTTGTAGTAACAGGCTTAGGTGCCCTGACGCCGGTAGGATTAACAGTCGAGGATTTCTGGAAAGCAATTACCGAAGGTAAGAGCGGTGTTGATAACATTACGTATTTCGATACGGCTGAGTTCGACACGAAGTTTGCCGCGGAATTAAAGGGATTCGATCCCCTTAACTATATGGACAGAAAAATCTCTCAGAGAATAGACCCGTTCACACAGTATGCAATGGTCGCGTCCGATATGGCTATTGCTGACAGCGGACTCGCTGAAGGTTCTTATAATAAGGACCGTGTCGGTGTCATATACGGCTCGGGAATCGGAGGCATGTGGACCTATCACAAACAGCAGAACATTCTTTATGAACGCGGCGGAAAACCCGACAGGATTAGCCCGTTCTTCATTCCGATGCTTATCGCTGACATAGCCGCGGGGAGAATATCCATTAAATACGGTTTAAGAGGTCCGAATTATGCGACAACTTCAGCCTGTGCTACATCTGCTAATTCAATTATAGATTCGGTAATGATAATACAGCGCGGCGACGCGGACGTTATGATAACAGGCGGCTCGGAAGCCGTTATCTGTCCGATGGGCGTAGGCGGATTCAACGCGCTCAAAGCGCTTTCAACCAGAAACGACGCGCCTCAGAAGGCATCGAGACCTTTCGATAAGAACAGGGACGGATTCGTTATGGGCGAAGGCGGAGCGACGCTCGTTTTGGAAAGCCTTGAACACGCTAAAGCCCGCGGTGCAAGAATTTACTGCGAACTGAAAGGCATAGGCATGACTGCCGATGCTCATCACATCACAGACCCCTCGCCAAACGGAGAAGGCGTCGCGAGAGCCATGAAAATTGCCATTGCCGACGCTGGTATTAAACCGGAAGACATTGACGTTATTAACGCTCATGGAACTTCCACTCCGCCCAATGACAGGAACGAAAGCGCCGCAATAAGGTCGGTTTTCGGGGAACATGCTTACAAGATGAATGTTCATTCGATAAAATCCATGGTCGGTCACCTTCTCGGTGCCGCCGGCGCAGTGGAATGCATCTCGGCAATTCTCTCAATAAGAGGCGGAATGGTTCCCCCGACGATAAATTACGAAGAAAAGGACCCTGACTGCGATTTAAACTATACGCCTAATACAGCGGTCAGAAGAACAGTCAACACAGTTATGTCTGATAATTCGGGTTTCGGCGGTCATAATACTGCAATAATATTTCAAAAATACGAAGAGTAAAAGATCATCGGATTTATAGAATATTGATTATATGTTCAAAACCTTAAAAAAATTAAGGGTTTTATTTCCGTTCGGGAAAAAAGAAATCAAAACTGAAGAGTCTTTATCTAAAGCCGTCAGAAGGATTGATTTCGATAAATTCCAGGAATCGATACATTATAAAATCATTGACAAGGCTTATTTCATCAATTCTCTAACGCACCGTTCATTTCTGAAAATCAAGAAAGAGCCTTCGAAAATGGATATGATTTCGAACGAGCGCCTTGAATTTCTTGGCGATGCCGTTCTGGACCTTATTGTTGCTGAATTTCTTTACCGCAACTTCCCTCTCAACGAGGAAGGCGATCTCACGAAATTCCGTTCGATACTCGTAAACAAACGATTCCTCGCTGAACGGGCGAAAAACATAAGACTTCAGGATTATCTTCTCGCCTCGAACACTGCTCTTAAGTCTATTGACCAGGGTTACGACGCGATTCTCGCGGACGCTTACGAAGCGCTCATAGGAGCAATATTCCTTGATTCGGGTTACGAAAGCGCGAAAAAATTCCTGAACCATGAAATATTCTCTAAACTTGACGTAAAATGGCTCAATCAATTTGACGAAAATTATAAGAGCAGGTTCCTTGAAT
>JAJTBN010000201.1 GCA_021286895.1 Bacteroidota bacterium
GCGGAAGCGAAAGCGTTCTACATGAAACGCGACCCTAAGAACCCGAAACTCGCGCTCGGAGTCGACGTACTCGCGCCGGAAGGATTCGGAGAAATTATCGGCGGCTCGCAGAGAGAAGACAACCTGCAGTACCTCGAAGAAAGAATTAAGGAACACGGACTCCCCATGAGCGAGTTCGAATGGTACCTCGACCTCAGAAGATACGGCAGCGTTCCGCATTCGGGATTCGGACTCGGCATCGAAAGAATGGTGTCGTGGCTCTGCAACCTCGAACATATTAGAGAGGCGATTCCGTTCGCCAGAAGACCGAACAGAATAAGACCGTAATAATGAGAACTGTTATCATAGACGGAAATAACCTGCTTCACAAGACTCCGGGTATGAAGAAGATGCTATCCGAAAACCCGGAAGCGGCGCAGTATTCCGTGTTCGAATCGGTTAAGAAAAAACTCGGCAGGCAGGATAAACTCGTTCTCGTCTTCGACGGATTCAGCAGCATAAAATCGGATAAGATTATTTTTTCAGGAAAGAAAACGGCCGACGACGTGATAAGGAAATTCATCGAGGATAATTATGAGAGAGTTCCGATTGCCGTCGTCACCTCGGATAACGGTATAATCAGCATCGCGAAAGCGTGCGGCTGCGAAATACTCAAATCCGAAGACTTTGTTTCGGTAAAATCAAAAATTGAAACTTCGCACGCTAAAGATACGAAAGATAAAGAGAAGCCCGACGGCATGAGCCGCAAGGACTTCGAGTTCTTTAAAAATCAATTCTCGTAATAGAAAACCGGCGAATTGAAAATCGATGAATGGAAAATCGTTCATTTGAAAATCGAATACAGTTTGTTTTGCGTTTGTCATCCCGGCGAAAGCCGGGATCCATAACCGGAACACGGATGCTGAATTCAGAAATTTTATATAAATAGTTGATTGTAAGTTTTAATTACTAATTACTAATTATTAATTACTAATTGTTTTCAAACCATGTTTGAAATAGCCGAACAACTTCTCGAAAAATACATTGAGAACGAAAACCTGCGGAACCACTGCCGGCACGTCCGCGCGTGCATGATGTACTACGCGGATAAACTCGGCGAAGACAAAATGACATGGGGCGAAGCAGGGCTTCTTCATGATCTCGACTGGGAAAAATTCCCCGATACGCATCCTAATACCGCCGTGCCGATTCTCGAAGAGGCAGGCTACGGAAAGGATTTCATCGACGCGATTCTCGGACACGCGTACCCCGACAGGACGAACGTGCCCCGCGAAACGCTTATGGCGAAATACCTTTTCGCATGCGACGAAATAACAGGACTCGTTCACGCGTACAGCCTCATGAAGGAAGGCGGAATTAAAAATGTCGAGCCGAAAGGCGTTATAAAGAAAATGAAAGACAAGGCGTTCGCGAGGAACGTAAACCGCGACGATATTAAAAAGGGCGCGGAAGAAATAGGCATTGAATTAAGCGAACATATTCGGAACATTATAAACGCGATGTCCGCTGCGTAAAAAAGTAAATTAAGGATTTTAAATGAATGTAATAGAAATAAACGGCATCACCAAAAATTATCCCGCGAAGAAATTCTCCGGGGATAAAATCAAGGCGCTCGACAATGTATCGTTCAACGTCGGAAGCGGCGAGATATTCGGACTGCTCGGACCTAACGGAGCGGGCAAGACCACGCTCGTGAAGATTCTGCTCGGCATAACATTCTCCTCGGCGGGAAAGGCATCTATCTTCGATAAGCCCGTTGCCGACGTGAACACAAAAAGAAAAGTCGGCTACCTGCCCGAGAATCACCAGTACCCGAACTATCTCACGGGCGAACAGGTCATAGATTATTTCGGAAGACTGAGCGGACTTTCAAAAGCCGACCTCGATAAGACAACGTATAAATATCTCAAGATTGTAGGGATGGATGAATGGGGAACGACGAAGATTAAAAAGTACTCGAAAGGAATGATGCAGAGGCTCGGTCTCGCGCAGGCGATGATAAGCAATCCCGACCTGATTTTCCTCGATGAACCGACAGACGGCGTCGACCCGATAGGAAGAAAGGAAATCCGCGACGTGCTTCTCGAACTCAAAAACCAGGGGAAAACGATTTTTCTGAATTCCCACCTGCTTAGCGAAATAGAACTTATTTGCGACAGGGTCGCGATACTCAATAAAGGCGCCCTCATTAAAGAAGGAAGCGTCGAGGATATCACCACGACCGGAAACAAGTATATATTTACGACTTCAGACCTTACGGATGAAATGATGAATAAACTGCTCGTTGAATACAAAAGCACCGTTCACGGAAGAAACGAATTCTCTTGCAGCGTGAACGGAATCGAGGATGTGAACAGAATAATCGACTGCCTTAGAGCGTCGGGAATCCTTATTCACGGCGTGAACAGGGAAAAGAACTCGCTTGAAAGCATGTTTATAAATTTAATCGAACAAAAGAATTAGGAGGGGATGACATGGTATTATACGCGTTCATAAAGGGAATATTCAAGGAAGCGCTCGCGAAGAAAATTCTTCTTACAATTTTCGGATTCTTCACGCTCATAATAGTGCTCATAATATTCGCGATAACGAATTCTACCGTCGACGGGCTTCAGATGATGCTTGAATCGAAAAGCGAAGGCGGACTCAAAGAAGCCGTTATGATGCTTCAGTCGGGTATCGTATCCGGTATCCCGATGTTCATGCTAATCGCGTCGATGCTGATAATAACGGCATCGTTTATTCCGGATATGCTGAAGAAAGGCCATATCGACCTTCTTCTTTCGAAACCGATATCAAGAACCAAAATAATAATCGGCCAGTTCCTCGCGGGAATAATTCTCGTGTTCCTTTCGTTCTTGTTCCTTCTCGGAATAATCTGGCTCATCGTGTCTCTGAAAACAGGCTACTGGAACATAAACTTCCTCTACTCGGTTCTCTGGTTCACACTGATTTTCGCCGTGCTGTATTCGGCGGTAATACTTATCGGGATACTTTCAAGAAGTTCAATACTTACAATAATCATTAACCTGCTCCTTTTCTTCCCGATAACCTGGCTGCTTTATCTTGCAAACAGGTATTTTGAAAGCGACCAGAAGGGAATCGTGTTCGGCCCGGTAGCCGAAACTCTGCTCAAGTTCTTCTACCAGATACTGCCGAAGGCCTGGAACATGCAGGATATGTGCGACGCGATTGTGACTCACAACCCCGTCGCGGGCTATCAGCCGCTTATATCATCGCTTCTCTTCATGGCGGTCATGCTCTCTGTTTCAATCTGGTACTTTAACAAAAAAGATTATTAATCTTAAAATAGCGGGCTTATGAAAAAGTTTTACAAAATTTTTACCGGACTTTTTCTTGTTCTCACTCTGATGTCTTTGCCGTCATGCGGCAGCAGGCCCGCGGCTGAAAATCTTTCGGTTACGGCGAAACAGGTTCTTGCCCTCCTGCCCGAAAAACCCCAGTTCGTCATGTATGTTAATTTCAAGACGATGCGCGGTTCGGGATTCTGGAAAGAAAATATTTCCGATTCAGTGCTGTCGGGAGAAAATTCGATGGGCAGCCTTCTGAATGTGTTTAAATCCGCTACGGGCGCGTCGATATCCGACGGCCTCGACGAAATGTTCTTCGCGAATTCGTGGACGGGACAGAACGCCATCGTACTGAAGGGCTCCTTCGACAGGAACAAAATGAATTCGTACCTTGCGAACGATTCGGTGTTCAGAAAAACCGCTACGCCCGACGGGATTACGGTGTACACGCACCTTAACAGCAACCTCGCGTTCTTTCTGAAAGACAACTTCACGATTTGCGCAAGCAATTACCGCGAACAGATTGATTATATGAAGGGAGTTAAAGACACCTCGAACACCGGGCTTCTTTCCAATGCCGAACTTATGAAATCTATCGAGCCGATAATTTACAAGGATAACTTCTGGATAGTCTCTTCGGAGAAAATGTTTATAAGGGGTATCTTCGCGAATTTCGCCGACCTCAAATCGGGAAAGGATATCAGCAAAGAAACAATGTCATCCGATACCCTGCAGGGCGCGCAGAAAGATTCCGTAAGCAGAACCGACGACTTACTCATGAACAAACTTTACGACAGGGTTAATTCGGTCTCGCTGTGCGGTAGGATGAAAGACGACCTAAACGTAATACTCCAGTTCGAATGCGTCAACAGGGAATCCGCTGTTTATGTAAAAAAATTGTTCAACGGAATAATAGGACTTGCAAAACTAACCGCCTCGGCGAAAAAGGATAAAAAACCGGCAGCGTTCGAAAATATACTCAACGAAATCAACGTTACCGACGAAGACAATTCCGTTCAGATAACAACAAAAATCACAAACGAAAACATCAAATCATTCCGCGGCATGTAATTATTTTTCTTTTCAACCTTTGGTGTCGCCCCTACGGGGCTTATAATTATTTTGATCTATTTTCTATTCGGTTTCGCCGGCTGCGCCGGCTAAGAACTTCATCCTACTTTTGTTGAACTGCTCGCGCTTTAGATTAGTTGACGCTCTGTGCAAAAAATAGCAACTCTAATTGTTAACTGTTAACTGTTAATTGATAATCCTTTGTGAACCGCTCTATTTCTGGTATTATCACCGCTCTAATTATTAATTACTAATTATTAATTATTAATTGTTAATTGCTAACTGTCACTCTTTAGCCTGAACAAACCTCTCCGCCATCCTCACGTCTTCCTCGCTTCCGATGAACAGCGGCGTACGCTGGTGAAGGCTCTCCGGCTTTATTTCAACTATCCGCTTCTCTCCGTTGCTTGCTCTGCCTCCCGCCTGCTCTACGAGAAACGCGAGCGGGTTCGCTTCGTACATGAGGCGGAGTTTGCCGTTCCTGTTCTTGCTGTCTGCCGGGTACATGAATATTCCTCCGTAAAGCAGATTCCTGTGAAAATCAGCGACGAGCGAGCCGACGTACCTCGACGAATATGGCCTTCCGGTACCGGCATCTTTTTCCTTAAGATAATCTATGTACTTCCGCGTTCCCGGCGACCACTTTGAATAATTGCCTTCGTTCACTGAATACGTCTTCGATTTCTTCGGTATCTTCATGTTCTCGCTGAAAAGCAAAAACTCGCCGACCGACGGGTCAAGCGTGAAACCGTGCACACCCTTGCCCGCAGTGTATACCATTACCGTGCTCGAACCGTAAACAACGTATCCTGCCGCGACCTGCTTCGTTCCGTACTGAAGACAATCTTCCATTGTGCCGGGACCTTTTGTGGAAAGCCTTCTGTAAATTGAAAAGATTGTGCCAATTGAAATGTTGGCGTCTATGTTCGACGAGCCGTCGAGCGGGTCGAAATGAACAATGTACTTGTGCGAGTAATCCGAGTAAACTTCGTCAATCGG
>JAJTBN010000202.1 GCA_021286895.1 Bacteroidota bacterium
AGCAAGGTTATTCCATAAACGAATGAATGACTGGAACTTCTCACCCGCGGGAAGTTTTGACTTCATAACCCTCGGGAATAGTTTCTTTGCTGTTTCAATCGAGCCTTTCGTCCACCTGAACTGCTGCGACCGTAAGGCGTTAATATCTACCGGAAGTTCAGCGGGCGACGTGAAATTCACAATGTACTTAATCTCCCAGCCTTTCATCTGCGCTCTGTATGACAAATCCAGGTCTTCCGTTAAAGTGTCCGCTTCCCAGTTCCCCGCGTCGAATATGCATTGTTTGCGCCAAACGCCGCCGGTGCCGTTAAACTGAATGAAATAACCCGCACGGTTTCTCACCGCCTGCTCTATTACGAAATGCCCGTCAAGCGCGATTGCCTGTGTCTTTGTAAGCACGGAATAATTCCTGTTCAAATGCTCCCACCTCGTCTGCACAAGCCCCATCTTCGGGTATTTTACAAAATACGGTATCGTTCTTCTCAGGAAATTTTTTCGCGGAATAAAATCAGCGTCGAATATCGCGACGAATTCTCCCTTTGCTGTCTCAAGCCCCTCTTTCAGCGCGCCGGCCTTGTAACCCTGTCTGTTCGTTCTCCTTATATGCTGTACGTCGTATCCCTGCCCGATGTAATTTTGTATATGTTCCCTTATTATTTCCGGAGTATCGTCGGTCGAATCGTCGAGTATCTGAACTTCAAGTTTTTCTTTAGGCCAGTTCATTCTTATTGTAGCGTCTATCAGCCTGCATATAACGTATTTTTCGTTAAACAGCGGTAGTTGCACAGTAACGTGAGGGAAATCCGTAAGTTCGAAATCCTCCGGCTCCAAATCTTCCGTTCTTTTCCTGAATGTCTTGAAATACAGGTATATCATGCTGAAGCCGTGAAAGGCAAAAAAGAAAAGTATGGATAAGGATACTATATAAACAATTAGTATTATTGATTCAATTCGCATTTTACCAGTTTGAAATTATGTCGTTTAGTATGTCGTCGGTTATTTTATCGCGGGCAGTAGTTATACCCGTAGTTCTTTCTGAAAATGAGTTCGTAGAGGAGTTGTACTCGCCCCAGTTTTCGTAATTCCTGTCCCAGATTTTCTTCTGCTTCTTCAGGTTCTCAAAAATCACGTTTACAACAATTGTTATTTTTCTTTTTGTAACGTTCTCGTTGCTGCTGATTACAAGCGCGTCATCGCGCACGCTGCTTATTGTGCATGTTATGACTCCGTCCGCGACAGTCTTGTCGACCAGTTTCAGAGTGTTGTCGCTTATGATCTTGTTCTTGAGTTGGTCCGTGAACTGTTCCTTCAGCCCTGATTCCGCGAACCCGCTGTTATCAGTAAACAGCGGTACGGCAATGGTCTTTATGCCTTCGGGCGGATTGTTTCCCCTGAAACTGTATACGCCGCAGGACTGGAAAATAACAGCCGATAATATTAAGAGAAAAATATTCCTCAATTATTTTGTTAAATTATATTTCTTAATTTTTCTGTAAATGTTTCTCGGCGACTGGTTCAGGTTGTCGGAAACTTTCTTAATGTCCCAGTCATGAAGTTTCAGCAGGTACGACAGTATTTCCTTGTCAATTTCTTCGCTGTCCATGTTTCTTATCCTGTCTCTGTGAATAACCAGGTCGTTGTCGTCGTGCATCGAAAAAACCTGCTTGTCTTTTTCGAGAAGTATGGATTTAATTCCGATTATGTCGTTCTTTAGTTCGAACAACGCTCTTACTATAAGGTCTTTTTCTGTCAGGTCCTTCGTAACTAACGGAACCGCCGGCAGCTGCCTCGTCTGGTCGTAATCGTTGTGAAGATTCCGCTTTACGTCTGCAAGACTTATTTTTTTCCCCGGATGAAGCACCACGATGCTTTCGCAGAAATTCCTGAGTTCGCGGGCGTTGCCGTACCAGACATAGTTGGTAAGAAAATTAATCGCGTCATCTTCTATGCCGCCGAACTTGATACCGTTGCGCTCGCAAATCGATTCTATAAAATGGTCGAATAAAATCTTTACGTCCGCTTTTCTCTCTCGCAGCGGGGGAATGTGTATGTTGACAAGTTTTAATCTGAAATATAAATCTTCCCTGAAATTGCGCTGAATAACTTCCTCGGCGAGATTCTTGTTTGTCGCGGCAACGACCCGGACATCGACAATTATGCTTTTGTTGCCGCCAACCCGCATGAATTCTCCCGTCTCAAGAACTCGCAATATCTTTACCTGAGTTGCAAGAGGCATGTCACCGATTTCATCGAGGAATATAGTGCCCTTGTCCGCCATCTCAAAATAACCTTCACGCGTCTCAATAGCGCCTGTGAACGCCCCTTTCTGATGTCCGAAAAGTTCGCTTTCGATTATTCCTTCGGGTATCGCGCCGCAGTTGACCGTAATGAACGGTCTGCTGTTGCGCATGCTCAACTCGTGAATCCGGTTCGCGACGACTTCCTTACCCGTGCCGCTCTCGCCTGTTATAAGGACACTTATGTCAGTAGGAGCAACCTGCCGGATAATCTCGTTGATTTCCTTAATCTGTATTGAATTCCCGAGTAATTCCATGTTTTCTAAATATAACATTATCAAAAAGCTATTTAAAGCTATTTTCTTTTGACAAAAATGTCACACTATTTTTCAATTAGTAATTAGAGACATCTGAAAAATGATACCTTGAAGGTTTGTCATTCCGGCGAAGGCCGGGATCCATAATAGAAATGCGTTTATTGAAGTTGCATTTATTACATAACAGAGTTTTTCAGAAGCCTCTAATTAATAATTGGTAATGAGTAATCAATATTTTCTAAACCTCTTCAATCGTTATTTCTTCAATCGTTAGTTTTTCAATCGTTTCCGAGAGTCTCCCCGTTTTAACGGGGGACTCTCGGAATACCTTACGAAAATTCTAAATTCTGCTCTTAAAAACTCCTCTTGATTCTTGCTTCTTGATTCTGTTCTTAATAATCTCTTCTAGATTCAAAATTCTAGATTCTGCTCGAAAAACCTGTCTTCTAACTACTAACTTCTGCTCTTAATTATTAATTGTCTTTAAATCCTAGTTATATTTGTATATTTTCACGTCTGATTATGGCAAAAACAAAATCTGTAAAACCCGTTGTTGATAAAGCGGTAAGCATTGAAACTTATATTGACAGGTATTTCTGGCTTGTAATCCCTTTATTAACCATAATTTATTTCTGGCTTTCGAATATTTCTCTCGGTTTCTATCAGGATGACGAAATAGCCCAGTACCTTAACGCAGTCAAATTCAAGGTTGACCCGTTCTCTATTCTCGGCAATAACCCGAAACCGGGCTGGAAAATATTCCTGATTATTCCCGCGTTGTTCGACTATAAAGCGGTGCTTATTTTCAACTCGCTTGTCGCAGCGCTCGCAGTCTATTTCACTTTCGTAATGCTGAAAGAATACAAGGTTAAGTACGCGTATCTCGGCGCGCTTCTTCTCGCTGTTCAGCCGCTTTTCTTCGACCTTTCTTTCCGCTCTTATTCGGAAATATTTACCGCGCTGCTGATTGTACTTTTCTTGATTCTCTATAAAAGAGAAAAGTATCTCCTCGCAGGCCTGCTTGTCGGCTATATTTTTACAATCCGTCAGGAAATTGCCGTCTTCGGTCTCGTGCTTTTTATAATCCTGTTATACCGGAAGAAAATTATTCCTGCCCTCGCTATCGGAGTGTTCCCTTTAATTTACGACCTGCTTGGCGTATGGAAAACCGGTGACTTTCTGTTCATTCTTACGGAGATGAAAAGCGTCGCTTCGCTTACTTATAATACTCAGGGCGTAACCCACTATTTCAAGGTTTATATTTTCATACTCGGACCGGTATCGTTCCTTCTCTTTCTTGAAGGGTTCTTCGGATTCTTTGCCGATATGAAAAAATACAGGGATTACATCAAAGAGTATTTTCTCTTTTACACCCTTTTCATAACCGTCTTCGCAGTCCAGATATATACGATGTGGAGCAACGGTCCGAACCCGGGCAACTGGAGATATCTGCTTCATATTTCTCCCGTCGCCGCTTTTTTCGGCACTGTGGGCTTTAATAATCTTTCGAAAAAGGAATTCAGAAAACTGCATCTCTGGACAACGGGTGTAATCGCGGTTATCACGCTGATGTTTCTTTCGAAAGAATCCGACGGGTTCAAACTTCTCGAAACAAACGATTATACCAAGATATTTTTCATTGCAGCGTTTCTCGCGCTTACACTTATTATATCGGCTAAGAATTCAGTATCATACCTTAATAAACTTTCGGTAGCGCTGGCTGTTCTCGCGATTATCTATCTCGGCGTTGACTTCAAACCGAAGCAGCTGTCGCCCGAGAACCAGACTGTGAAAAGCGTCGCAGAATATGTTAACGGTTTAAATAAAGATGTAAATTATTACTCGAACCATTCCCTTATGCAATTCTACCTGAAAGGATATAAAGATCATCCTGAAAAATTTTATCCGATAAATTCCAAATACATAAACGACGTCCCCAAAGGCTCCATCCTCATCTGGGAAAACCACTACGGATACAGACCCGAGTTTAACAACGATATTAAAATTGAAACGCTTCAAAGCAACCCGGATTTTAAGATACTGAATCAATTCACTTCGGTTGACAGAAGATTTACGGCCTTTGTAATAGAAAAAATAAACTGACATGAAAGGAAACTGCATAATATACGGCGGCGGCGGATTCATCGGCTCTCATCTTGCCGAAGAACTGCTTGCTAACGGTTATAACGTTACTGTATTCGATAAACTAAATTTCTCGAAGATAAACATTTATGATGTCGCCGGTAATATTGATATAATCGAAGGCGACTTCAATAACGAAACAGAACTGCTCTCGAGCCTTGAAGGCATCGATTACGTTTTCCATCTCGTCAGTTCCACTCTTCCTGCTTCATCGAACGAAAATCCCGTGTACGATGTGGAGACTAACCTTGTCTCGACTTTGAGACTGCTTCAGGATGTCAATCGCAAAAAGGTTAAAAAGTTTATCTTCATATCCTCCGGCGGTACCGTTTACGGCCTTCCTGAAACGGTCCCGATAAAGGAAACTCATCCGAGAAGACCCGTCTGCTCTTATGGGATTATCAAGAAGACAATCGAAGATTACCTGTCGATGTATAAATATCTCTATGGTCTCGATTACACCGTCTTCCGCCTCTCCAACCCGTACGGCGAAAGGCAGAACCCGATGTACGCGCAGGGTGTGATTCCGGTATTCATTAAGAAGTTCATAAACAACGAGAAGATTGTTATCTGGGGCGACGGGGAAGTGAAGCGCGATTTCATTTATATCAAGGACGCGGTGAAGCCGATGGTTGCCGCTCTTAAGTACAAT
>JAJTBN010000006.1 GCA_021286895.1 Bacteroidota bacterium
TTTTCTATTTTCCTTTTTCTATTTCCCCTTTTCTATTTTCCCTTTTCTATTTTCCTTTTTCTATTTTCTATAATTTTTGATATTTGATTTTTGATATTTTATATTTTATGGTACATGTTGTCGATAATGTGTTTATATTTCTCTTCGACTAATTTTCTTTTAATCTTGAGAGACGGGGTTAGTTCGCCGCCTTCGATTGTGAAGGGCGTCTGGAGCAGATTGAATTTCCGAATCTTTTCAAAAGACGCGAGATTCTTCTGCACTTCGTTTATGTCTTTTTCAATTTGTTTTAGTATCACCGGGCTCGTAAACAAATCTGATTCGAACTCGATGTTCACGTTCAGGCGTTTGGCGAGTGATTTCAGTTCAATGACGTCAGGGACAATCAGCGCGGTAACGTACATGCGCTCGTTCCCGATTACGATTATCTGGTCGACGTAAGGCAGGAAAGAAACCATTTCTTCTATATGCGTCGGAGCGATGTATTTGCCGCCGGACGACTTGAACAGCGATTTCTTCCTGTCGGTTATTTTCAGCCTGCCTAACTCGTCGAACTCGCCGATGTCTCCGGTATGAAACCATCCGTCAACAAGCGCTTCGGCGGACTGTTCGGGCTGGTTGAAATAGCCTTTCATGACAATATCGCCTTTGACGAGTATTTCTCCGTCTTCAGCGATTTTCACTTTCACTCCGCGCATGGGATAGCCGACAGTGCCGTATTTATTCGAGTCGAGGCGATTGACGGCTACAACAGGCGATGTTTCTGTAAGTCCATAGCCCTCGAGAGTCATTATTCCTATGCCTTCGAAAAACTCTCCTACAGTCCTGTTGAGAGCGCCGCCGCCAGAAGCGAACAACTGAAGTCTTCCGCCGGTTTTTTCGCGGATTTTCGAGAACACAAGTTTGTCGGCGAGTTTCCATTTCACGGAATCCTTGTTATGCCAGTGCGACCTCGCGACGCTTATGCCCCAGTTGAAAATCTTTTTCTTGTATCCGTCGGGCATTTCGTAAGCGTTCTTCATGAGTTTATTGTAAATCTTATCGAGTAGCCTCGGCACTGTGATAACAATAGTCGGCCTGACCTCCAGCATCTGCGAGCCTATCGTGTCTATGCTCTGCGCGTAATAGACCTTTGAGCCCCAGAAGAACGGCAGATAATATCCCGCGGTACGCTCGTATATATGAGAGTACGGAAGATACGACAGGAATACTTCCTTCTCGTCAATATGCAGTACCTCGGGAAACGAAATGAGATTCGAATAAATATTTTTGTGCGAGAGCATAACGCCTTTCGGCACTCCGGTCGTACCCGATGTATATATAATTGTAAGAAGGTCGTCGTCGTTCACGTTGTCGGAAATCATCTCGATTCTTTCCAGCAGTTCGCTCTTGGAAAGTTTTTTGTTGTCGCAGAAAATATTCTGGAAGGAAATTATTTTTTCTTTAATATTGGCGCGTTCAAAACTGTTGAACGAGATTATGTATTTAAGAGCCGGGCATTCGCCGCGTATTGAAAGAATTTTATCTAATTGCATACCCGTCGAGACGAAAACGATTTCCGCCTCGCAGTCGTTGAGTATGTATTTTATCGATTCGGCGGTAAGAGAGGGATAAATAGGGACTGTTCTGTTCTGCGATAGAATGCATGCGACGTCGGTTATTACCCATTCGACGCGGTTTTCGGAGATAATCGCGAGATTGCTGTTCTTTCTAAGCCCCAGTTTTTCGAGATAATCCTTAAGGCAGAGAGAATAATTTACAATCTCAAACCTGTTCATGCCCTCGTAGCCGTTTTCCTTCTTTGTGAAAAGTATATCCTGCATCACGTCGAACTTCTTCATCGAATCAATAAGAAGCTGTACAAGAGTTTTTTTGTGAATATTCATTATTTGATTTATAAATGAGACAAATTGAATTTAATAAAAATGATATTCAATTTAAATAATCATTATCATAGCAATAAATTATTATTATTTTCTCATTTGTTTATTAAAAACACTTACAGTAATTCTGAACGAATGTTCAATTATTCTTATTTTTGATTTTCAATAATAAAAAAAGGGAGCAGGCTAATGCCTGCTCCCCTTCTGAAAAATCAAGCCAAAGATTATTTGATGAGTATCATTCTTTTCACGTCGGTGAAGTCGCCTGATTCTATTCTGTAGAAGTAAACGCCGCTTGCGAGGTTAGAGCCGTTGAATTCAACGATATAATCGCCCGAATTTTTGAATTCATTTACAAGCACTTTTACCTCCCTTCCGGTAATATCGTATATTTTTAATTTTACAATACTGGGCTTATTGATTGTGTAACCGATCTTAGTAATGGGATTGAATGGATTGGGAAAGTTCTCATTAAGATGCGATTTTGAAAAATCAAGCATCTGTTTATCGGTACTATATTTGATATTGGAGGCAACTGATATTATTTTACCATTAACTTCGATGATGTAATCTGTAATACTAGTAGGTCTGTAAACCGAATTATTACTAAATACAAGATCAATATATGAATTTTGGCTCGTATAGGTGTAAGATGAATCATTCGTATTTAAATTTAACGTCACATTACCCTCCAACGAATGAAATGCACTATCTAAAGTAAGTAAACTCAGTTCTGTATTAACGTAAGTTAAATTTGTTATAGCAGCGTATGTAATTTTAAAATCCTTGTTCCACTTCAAATGTATACTATCTACTGAAATATTGGTCCTTGATCCATTACTTAAAGGGATTACCAAAAGAGACGAGTTTTCACGTCTAACAAAATTTCCTTCGACTAATCCGCTTTGAGTATTAGCATAATAATGTCCTGAATAATTATCTTTAACTACTGGATTGATAGGATTAATAATACCACCTGAGTATAAAATAATACCAGGAGTACCCAGAGAGATTGGTTTATATTCAGAGTAAATATGATAAAGTGTATCCCCTGTAGGAGGGATACCTCTGTATTGGTTGTGGAATTGTATTTGCGAGGTTATATTCGAACCATTATAAAGGCTATCAAACATTATTGCATTTTTCGTCTGAATGACATTAGCGCTATCAAAAATCACTATATCATTATTTTCTGTTATCCCGACTTTTGTACCCGAAGGATGCGATAATGAGTACAATTTAATTGAATTATAAACGGTTGAATCTTGCCCGGTTTCTAATAGTGTAAGCTTTATTTTACCATCAAAAATTCCAGGTTTTGGATTCAATAGATATCTGTCGGAAATAAACTGACCGGAAAACTGAGGAAATAATGATTTGTCAAGCAGATTATTATCATAATTAAAAGATGAATCCTGAAGCTGCACGACTATCCATGGACAACCCCCGATATCATCATACCCCCAATTTACTTTATGTAGTCCGTACCAATAACTATATCCTGTTACTGAATTTTGAACTCTTACATTATAATAGAAAACTTTACTAACATCCTTTGATTGTTTTGGAGGAATAGTAAATTCAAGCCAGTTATCACCTTGTGAAAAAGTTGTTCCATTAGGTTCACCAGAGTGTTCCCAATAAAATGTATTCGAACCACCACATTGACTTGGTTGAAGATTGCAATATAATCGTCCTGTACCTGGTGCTTTTGTATAAGATGGGGATTGAATGACAGATGAAATTACAGGCCTTGGTGGATTCGAACTTGGATTGGGCTTGCTGTGTATATACCAAAGCAACCCGGCTACTGCCCTAATACAAAATACGAGAGCATGATTTCTTATTTCGAGACAAACAGCATTTTTCTCTTCGTTCGTTTTTGGGGCAAGTCCGTCGTGAGTTACATTGTGACTCGTGTTAATATGATTTATCATGTTATAAATCAAAGGATAGGTAAATCCATTATCAGGTCCCTGATTTAAAATGTTATCATCTCAGGGAGCATCGTCACTTGGAAATCTATCAGCAATTTGATTTGTAGTATACATTAAAGCCCTTAATGGATCAGTTACACAAGTATTGACATCTATTAACCCTCCCTGTTGTAAGGCATCTACATAAGACACTCCAAGATAATTTTGGGGGCTACCTGAATTCAACCAAATATCCTCATAATAATCCGAACCCGGATGACGATCTAAATGTGTGTGAGCGGGTACTGAATTATCTTCAATTAAATGACACATTCTTCCAACTGCTTCATATAGAAATTTTCTTATAGCAATTAATGCTTCTTCTTGAGTAATACTTGTATTATACATAAAAAAATTGAGCAATGATATTTGCGAAAAATAAATCGGCGGTAAATTTGGATCATAATATTTATATGCATCACAATTTATATATTCCGGATGAGAAAGTGCTGTATTGATATCCCAGAAATAAATATTAAGGGCAACTGGTAATGGATTTTCATTTACGTGTATGTCCAGAAATGGACTCCCTAACCAATACACATCTTCACTTGCTGCGGCATTGTAGCCAGAAAATATATATTTAAGCTTTACTATAGAATAATCGTACGGACAAACAAGTGGATGCCAATGATTATTAGTTGGGTCATCAGCATCCCAGAAATGAGTACATGTATAACCCGCATCATTACATGCGAGATGATAAATTATTTCATCTTCATCTTCCAAACTTCCGGATCCTTTTAACACAGTTCCATCAACTGCATTACCAAGAGTACCAATATATTGGTCAATTTCAGATCCTATTACTTCGCTATGCTGTGCTTTAACAAGCTGCCAGGCCTGGTAAGTAATATATTCGTGCATATTGCCCCATAGTTTATCCTGCGAATATACAGACAGAACCATATTCAAGGAAATGACTAATACGCAGATAATTATCGTTTTTCTCATATATTTTTTTTTATAATTGTTCCGTTAATAAAATATTTTTATTTAAATTGGATACACAATTACAATTCCTACTGAAGCAGTTAAATAACTAAACCAACCGTTTTCATCGGATTTAAAAGCATTAACAGAGGGTCTGAATTCAAGGGAAACATATTTTCCCAAAGGAGTGTTGATGCTGGCAAGAATTTTACCGCCGAAATAAACATCCTTAACACCTAATACCCAAGCGCCTTGATTGTCTTTAGCGCGCTCATAAATATAAGGTCCAAGTCCTATACCGATTTCGATATTTGAGTTAGTGTTATTTATTACTCTGTACAATAATCCGGTTGTAAAATTCTTTATTTCGAACAAATGATTACTTGATGCGGGATGGTTTTCATTCTTAAATAACATGTACTCAAAATTCAGGAAAATATCATACCTGTCCTTAATGAGTGTTTTAACACCAAAATCAAAAGATAACTTTCCTTTTGTGCAAATACTGTTAAAATTCCCTAATGATTTCGGAAGCCCAGCATCAACATTCAAGGATATTTCTTTCAGGGTTTTCGAATAGTTGTTCTTTTCTCCGTTTTTTCTGCCAGTTGTCAGCATTTGTTTTTCTAGCACTATTTCCTGACAATTTCCAAGATTCACGAGTAGAAAAAACAGAATTGCAAATTTTAAAGTAGGCATGTGTCTAGATAATTTGATTATTCAAATTTTATTATATCCTTCGGGATTACATTTTATGTAGGGTGCATAAATATTCCTCCTCTTGTTTATTACTTATGCATTTTAAAGTTTATATCTTTTTTAAGAACATTTAATGTTATTAATATACCATAATATCAATTTTTTCGGCCATTATATCAAAATTATAAGTTATTTTTATAAATTACAAGTTAATATACATATTAACGTTAAATTGGGACATTATAAGCGTTTTTTCGCAATATTACATTTTATTACCAATATTATAATGCTGATTATTCATCTCTTTTCATTGCTATGATTTTCGGATTTTTAATATATAATCGCTCTTTTAATCAACGTTAAATTTTATAATGATAATAATTTACGGCTGACACGACTCTTCGTAGTTGGCAAATTCAATTTCACCGCTGGTTTCCTCCTATTTATATATCGGTTCAATAAATAATTAATCGATATATTCAAAATGAATTATTTGAACATTTTAAAGAAGACGCAGTAACCGAGAATTGTATCAGAACCTTATTATTGATTTAGTAAATTCTGGTAAAACTATATGCGGAAGCAGATACTATGAAAACAGGTTATTCGTTCTTTTTTTGAGAAATAAATATGAATTCATGAAAGACTGTAAAATCTATATGTAGAGTGTTATCTTGATATTCTAACGGTTAACGCATATTTAATATAATTTATCTATAAAGAGGTGCAAATTTCATAAATGTACGGATTCCAAAATAAAAAAATCCGGTTATCGCCTCGCAACAACCGGATTGGTTTTAAATAAGAAAGGGTAATTCTTATTTTATCTCATCCATCTACTACAAACATAAGTACATTATTCTTAATTGTCAAGAGAAAAATCAATAAAGTTTTACTTTAGGTGCGTTTTATAAATATTGATTTTACAGTGGTTAATTTTATGGCTTTTGTGAGGTTCAAAATAAAAATGTAGAGCGCCGTAATTAGAATTGAAATTATTATTAAATTTATGTTATCGAAGTATGATGCGGCAAGAAGATATATGAAATATGAAATCGCCGCAAACCCGCTGATGATAAGGATTCTGGCGGTTTCGAATTCTATTCTGTAAATTTTCAGGGAGCGTACGTAAAGATAGATGAGCATGAAGAGATATGTGAAGAGCGTCGACAATGCCGCGCCCGTCATTATGTACTTCGGTATGAGAATGAAATTCAAAAAAGTATTTATTACGAAGCCGAAAAACGTTACAAAGAACAATTCACCGGTTTTATTGGCGTAAAACGGAGCGACGCTCATCGCCGAATACATGCCCGAGAAGAAATACGCGAGAAGCACGATAGGAACTATCACAAGTCCGCCCTGATACCGCGGGTCGAGTAACGAAAATTTTCCGAAAGATATTTTTACAACAGGAGCCGTGAAGAAAGAAAAAACGAGAAACATAAGCAGTCCCGCGAAAACGAGATACGTGAATATTTCCGAAATCATTTTCCTGTTTTCGGGATTCTTCTCGAGGTTCAGAAAATACGGCGTCCACGAAAACCTGAATGCCGCGACGAGCAGAGACATTACTGACGCCAGCCTGTAGTTGGCGCTGTAAATTCCGACGACGTCTTCATTGAAAAAATATTTAAGGAAGAACCTGTCGGATACGTCGATAAGAAGTATGAACAGCCCTATATAAATGAACTTGTTTCCGTAGGCAACGAGTCTCTTCGCTTTTTCGAATGAGAAAGTGAGACCGAGATATCTGCCCGTAACCGCAAGTCCAGCGATGAACGTTACAACGCATGAAATAATGTAACTGTAAAATATTCCCTCGACTCCCGTTTTGAGATAAACAATAAGCAGGAAATTCGCGATGATGTTCACGAAAACGGAGAGCAGCGTGAGATACAGGTAGGACGCGGCTTTCAGCTCGGCGCGTATCAGAAGCAGCGGAAATCTGAACAGCGTATCGGTAAAAAGCAAAAGACCGAGTATCTTGACAAGTTTAAGCCCCGTCTGCGGATTTTCGAATTTAAACAATCCCGCAAGCGGCGCGGAAAGAAAATACAATACTGCCGAGAACACGAGGGAAGTAACAATGAGCATTAAAAGCGTGGTGGAATATATGCTTTTCCTCTCATCTTCGTTTTCCGCGTCTATGAAAAATTTGATAAAAGCCGTCTCCTGTCCGTAAAGATAAATGAGTATGACAAAAAGCCACACTGACTGAACAATGTTATAAACGCCGAGTTCGGCTGGTGCGAAGTAATATGTGTACAGCGGAAGCAGAACGAATGAAATCGCCTTGTTAGCGAAAAGTCCGATTCCATAAATTGTGGTCTGCGAGAACAGGTCTTTTACGTGTCTGCTCATATACCGCTCTCCCTGTACAAAGCGTCGAGTTTTCTGTTAACGCTTTCAAAAGAATGGTACTTCTCTACCCAGACCCTTCCCTTTTCGGAATAATCTTTAAGGGTTTCCCTGTTTTCGAGAATGTTTTTCAACGTATCTTTAAGCGTATCAATATCACAGCAGATGAACGGATTTTCGGGAATGAATTCGAGATACTCATCGTAGAACTCCGTTATTGTCGGGAGTCCCATAGAAAGATTCTCTATAGAATTTTTCCCGTAACCCGAGCCGCCCATAACACCGCCGACCTGATCGATGGCAAGGTCGCATTCCCGCTTTAATTCGAGAAGTTTTTCCCTCGAAATATTTTCCGCCAGTATAAAATCGAAATCATATTTCCTTTTAAGTTTTTCAATAACCGGCAGAATCCTGTCAGTGCCTTTATACAGGCGGTTTGTAGGCGAATGTATGATTCTTAATTTTTCATTCTTCCGGAAACTGAATTCCGTTTCCTTAACATCGTACGGGAAGAAAAGGTAATGTATATTCTTATGCAGGCGGAGATGGTCGAATTCGACAGTAAGGTTAAGCGAACTCATCCCGTCGAGTTCTCGGAAAATACCCCTTGTACGCAGGTCGCTGCCGAAATAGCAGCAAACGATTTTCTTCCCGAGTTTATCGAGTTCTTTCGCGAATCTCAGATCTCTGTAAAAGTCCATGCCTCCATCGAAATGATAAACGTCGTAATCGTAAAGTTTATTCTCGTCGATAAACTTCTCAATAGTTCCGCTGTTCTTAAAATCCCTGAGTTTAAAATAAACGCTTTCGAGAATGTTCTTCGGTTTGTAGTATTTCATCCCCGTGATTTTCGAGTCGCGCCATTTCTTCGCGGTCTTACTTACGGGGAGTGTAAAGTTGAGGGACAGGTCTTCGTCAAAATCAATCGTATTCCTGAAAATCGTTACCAGACGGGCGTTATAGCCGTTCTCCGACTGCATCCTCGCGAAATCGAGCGGCATGCCCGCGAAATTCTGAGGGGCGATATGCAGAATTTTCTTATTCAATACCAAGCAGTCTTGATATATTGCGGTAAAATATCAATTCTTTTTCTTCACTGCTGATTTTCAGACTTTCAATTATTGGAATATACATTTTCGGCAGGCCGAGATTGTAATCGCTGCCGAATATTATCCTGTCAGCGCCGGATGTCTTAACGACCTCATTCACGAAATGGAATTCCCTTACCGATTCGGTCCCGAGATACACGTTCTTCAAGCCGCTTTCCTTAACCGCCGAGGCGCACGATGTGCACAGCGAGGGCTGGTCGCCGCCGAGATGCGCGAGTATGACGTTAAGATTCTTTCTTTTCCTCGCCGCTTCAATAGGAAACGTGAAACCCGCTATATCCTGCCATCTGCCGCAATGCACGATGACGGGAATATTATTCGCTTCCGCTATATCGAGGTATTTCGAGTAAGACGGGTCGGTTACTCTTTTCTTCTGGAATGACGGATGAATCTTGAAAACTTTAATATCTTTCAGATTATTTTCGATGAACGAATCGAGATTGCTGTCATCGGGATTAATCCAGGCGGCAAAATGAAAAGTAAAATCGTTCTGTGACTTTATCTCGTTCAGAAGTTCTTCGTTCATGAACGTATCGCAGGGCAGCGCGACAGCCGAGTCAACGCCCGACTCTTTCATTACCCTGACCGCGTCTGCGACGTTCGTTTCGTAGTCGAGAAATACGCCGCTCCATTTTCCGATATGTATATGCCCGTCAATTATCTTCAACTGAACCTGTCTCCTTTTTTAAATACTTCGTTATAGATAAAACTTTCCATATTCACGTCCCTTATGTCGTACACCATCACGTACCCGTCGCTGCATTTAACGAGAATGAAATCAATGTTTGCTTCTGTTATTTCGCCGTTTCCCGCGGGTTTGTCTATTGTATAGAACGGTTTCGCACGAAGCATATAATATCTTTTACCTTTCATTTCGGTGAAAGCGCCGGGGTACGGAAGATTCAGCGCTCTTATCTTGTCGTATATGATTTTCACGCTTTTGTTCCAGTCAATACTGCGCTCTTCATCTGTAATCGAAAGGTTTGCCTTCGGCTTTTTCGAAAGGTCCTGCTTGGTATAAATATCCCCGCCTTTGTCGAGTTTTTCGAAGGCTTCTTTCAGTATATTCGCGCAGTTGAAAGAGCATTTGTAATACAGCGAATTCACGTCGTCTTCATCGTCGATTATAACCGGCTTCTCGACGAGTATATCGCCGGAATCCACTCCGCTGTCGACCTTATGAACGGTGATATACATCGTATCCTGCCCGTCCATCATTGCTCTGGATATAGGCGCCCTTCCCCTGTACTCGGGAAGTTTCCCGCAATGCATGTTTATGATTCCGTATTTAGGAAGACTGTAAACGTCCTCTTTGATTATTTCCATAAATCCCGCGCTTACACCCGTGTCCATGCCTGTAAAGCGGTCCTTTAATTCCGAAATTTTATCGGTTTGAACAAATTCAATTCCCGCCGTTTTGCATGCATCTTCAATCTTCTTATAAAACTTATCTTTTTGATTTTCAAATTCATAGGATTTGTGAGTCACCACCAAAGCAGGCTTTAAATTCATTTCTATGAGTTCTGAAAGGCATTTCAGGCTCATTTCGCCGTAAGACAGATAAAAGTACTTCATTTGTTAAAATATTTTTTATACCATTTATAAGTCCGTAAAATACCTTCCGTCAGGTCGATTTTCGGCTTAAAGCCGAGAAGTTCCTGCGCTTTTTCGATGCTCGGAATTCTCAACTCCACGTCGACGTAATTTTTCGGAATGTATTTTATCTTTGATTTTGTTTTTGTGATAGCGACTATCTTTTCAGCGAGAGAACTTATTGTGATAGTGCCCTTTGGATTGCCGATATTGAAAATCTCCCCTACGGCTTTCCTGTTCGTAAGGCATAGGAGCGTTCCGTTTATCATATCGTCTATATAGCACCATGACCTTATCTGGTCGCCTTCGCCGTGAATCTGAATGTCCTTATTGAGCACGGCATTCTTGATGAAAATCTGAATCGCGCCTTCGCCTATCTGTCCCGGTCCGTATATGTTAAAGGGCCTGATAGAAACGGCGGGATATCCGCGGGTCTTGTAGTAACTGTAAATCAGATGTTCGCCCGACACCTTGCTGATAGAGTAAGTCCATCTTCCTTCGCCGACGGGGGCGAGGTTAGTGTTCGATGATTCGCTTGATTTGTACGAATACGCGCCGAGCACTTCGCTCGTGGAGAAATTAATAACCCTTTCGAGTTTGCCGCTGTATTTCTCGAGTGCTTTGACGAAATTGAAAGTGCCGATAACATTGACGTCCATAGTCTTTACGGGATTGTTTATCACCGTATCCACTCCCGCTATTGCCGCGAGATGCAGTGCATACTGCGGTTTAAAATCCTCCGCCGCTTTTTTCAGCGTCGGGAAATCCGTGATGTCGCCTTTTACTATCTTTACGTTCTTTTTGTTTATTTTCTTATACTTCAGCGAATCCCGCGCGAAAATATCGTAAATCAGAATTTCGTTATCGCCGCTGAACAGTTCAGCAAGCCTGCTGCCTATGAATCCGCCGCCGCCTGTAAGTAAAATCCTTTTGTTCTTAATCATTCGTCTATAAATTTAATGTATAACTTTTTCTCAGAAATCCGTCAGCCATAAACTTCTTCTTGAAATCGAAAAGCCCCTGAAGCAGTTCGTTGCCGACGTTTGACGTGCCTATATCGTAAAGTCTGAAGTTGTTAAGTTTCGACCATTCAATTGTTTTATAGAGCAGATAATCGGAAACCCTGTCCTTTTTATGCTCTTCGTCGGCCGCCAGATAGAAGTTCAGCACAACGTCGTCTTTAACGAGAAACAAAGTGCAGATGCCGACGATTTCCCCTTTAATTTTCGCCGTAAAAAATTTTATCCTGTCCTTAAGAACGCTTTTAAGGTAAACGAGTTCTTCGAGCGAATGCGTGGGCTTTACGTTTTTCAATTCCCTGTTGGAATAGAGAATGTTATAAAAGTCGCTCAGCGTTTCCTTTGTCACGTTATCCTCTATGAAATCGATGTCTATATGTTTTGCAGATTTCTGTATCGAGCGTTTTTTAGGATTCTTCAGTTTTTCGAACTCAAAACTTTTCAGGTCGACAATATTGGTAATTGAATATCTTGTAACGCTGAAACCCGAGAGTATAAGCGCGTAATCGTATTCCTCGTTGGCGTTTCTGCTGTAGATATAAGGCGGGTTTCTCAGCAGGCATTTCTTAAAGCCCTGAGCGGCGAGATAATCCCTGAGCCCGGTGAGTATGCTTATAAAGTCAGTGATTTTAATTTTATCATGCCACAGGAATCCTCCGAAACTGACGCCGTCGCAGGATACGTACACCTTTTCGCCGTTGTCCGTAATTTCGTTTCCCGGCAGGATTGCCATTACTTTGTTCTTTTCCCTGAAAAGCAGGTGATGCCATTCGATATTTTTTTTGAAGACGTCGTTGTAGCAGAGGAAGCGCTTATCGTAAAACATGTTATAATCCGGGTACAGGAACTCGTTCCATTCAGCGCTGTTCGATATGTCGGTTTTAATTATTTCCAACTGTTTCTGTATAATTCGTATCCGGGCGACTTTTTTATGAGCACGTATCCGGGAGGAATGAAAGTGTTTGACTCGGGATATTCGCTTCGGTTGATTTTATCTTTTTCAACTATGACGTTGCATGCTTCCTTCCTGTCCGAAAGCGCCGCCCTGACATTTTCGGTTCCGTTTTTTGTGTCAAGAAACTCGAAATTGTAATTCCCCGTCTTCCAGCCGAGGTCAAGGCCGTCGAAATAAAAACTGAACTGAGGATTGAACCTGTATCCGCTCGCCACGTAAATCAGGTTCCTGCTGCCGCTCGATTCGATTTCCTTTTTGATATCGGAAATTTTGAAGGAGTTCTCCCAGTATGGTATCCTCAGCGCGTACAGCGTGTTCACAAAAAATAAAAATACTAAAATAAAAGCATAGTATATACCCGTAACGTTTATCCTCTTCCTTGTAAAGAAAAACACCGACATGCCCGAAACCAACGCCCACAAAGAAGTTAAAAGAATGAACAAGGGCAAAGAATCCTTATTCAGTATATAGCCTTCCTCTATCCTGAAATAATTCAGGACAGCCCAGAATATGTTCAGTGCGGTGGAAACGAGCAGGAACAGTTTTTCCCTGCCGCCCGCCTTCCCGAGATTTCTGACGTAATCGGCCGCGATGAACGCGCCCGGAACGAGAATAAGAAGAATATACACCTCAAGTTTCGTCCTGAACAGAGTGATTATCAGAAGACCTGTCAGAAACCACACGAGAACGAATATTTCCTTAACGTTCAGGTTTCTGAAATTCAGGATTTTCTTCACAGCGCCGAAAAGGAATATCACGCCGTACGGAAGAATCGTAAGAAGATAGTTGATGTGGTAGAGATAACCAGAACCTTTTGTGTTGTGCTCGACGCCGAAGAGCGCCCTTTCATAGATATGATAGAAGAAGAAGTAATTAATAAATTCGCTTCCGTACTTTATAAACATGTACGCGTGCCACGGAGCGGCTATCAATACGCCGATGCCCGTAAGCGCGGCGAGTTCCTTTAATCCGTAAGAAAACTTTTTTCCCGCCGCGAGAATTACAAGAAACAAAACTATCGGTATGAAGAAACCGACGAGAATTTTCACCATGAGGCAGAGTCCGAAGACCACACCGGCGTAATAGTTGTATTTTTTCTTTCCCGTATCCAGATACTTCATCACAAGAAAGAACGAGGAAACTATAAGAAGAGAATATGGAATATCGAACTGGAACCTGTTGCTGAATATGCTGAATATTATGTTGCTTGAAAGAATGACAGCCGCTATTACGCCCTCTCTCTGACCGTAAGCGTTTTTCCCGAAAAGCATCATAAGCCAAAGCAGCGCCGCGCTAAGAATAAAAATAAAAACCTTAAAACTGACGTTCGTCATGCCGAACACGGAAGTGAACAGGTAACCCGTCCAGATAAGGAGAGGCGGATGCGAGCCGGAATAGAACTTTCCGACGGAATGGGCGCTCTGGTCGAGGATATCGCCCGAATCCCTGATTGAAAGCACGCGCGATGCGTACATGCCTTCGTCCCATGGCTGTATATCGGTGACGATGATAGTATGAATTTTCGCGGCGAATAAAAAAATGACGAGAAAAAAGAAAACAAGTTTCAGATTTTTCCCGTCATCAAAATATTTTAAAATTCCTGTCATTAATTCAAATTAACACAAGAAACGGTTTTCGCTCATCTCAGAAATTAAATCCCAGGGAAAGCGAATTCCCCGAACTGAACCCGATTGTATAGGGCTGGAAAGCGTAGTCGAGATAGAGCGTTTTGTATTTCAGCCCCAGACCGGCGGAAAAACTCTTGTTCTCATAACCCGTCTGATAACCTGCTCTCAGGAATATAAAATCCTTGTATCCGGCTTCAGCCCCCATGTGTGTATGCAGAGTGCCGCCGTCGAGAACTTTAAAACCGTCGAGAGCGCCCGTAAAGGTAAAATTACTTTTCCGTATAACGTAACTCGCGCCGAATCTGAGCGCGGCAGGCAGTTTGGTTTCGGTAGTGTACAGCGCGTTCATAGAGCCGAGGTTGGATAGTACCATGGCGAACGAAACATCGTTGATTTTGTAATTCGCGCCGAAATCGAAAGCGTATCCGGAAGCCTCGTCGATATAGATTTTTTCGTAAAGCATTTTAATCGTAGCGCCTATGGAAAAATTAGGCCTGAAATCGTAGCAAAGGCTCACGCCGCCGGAAAAATTATCGGAGTTGAATGTTTCTATAGCCTCACCGGGATTATTTCTTACTTCAATATCGCTGACAGTTGTTTTAAGCAGTCCTATGCCTATACCAAACTTATTCATCCTGAATTTCGCGCCAACAAAATTCGTCGTCATATCGAGCATTGACTTATTGAACATCACCGTGACATTCCCGTTGTTTGTAGCGTTTATCCTCGCGGGATTGTATATGAAAGCGGTTCCGTCGTCGGCAAGAGAAACGAACGCCTCTCCCATCGAAATCGAGCGAGCGCCGATTCCGAGTTTCAGGAAGGACATGCCCGTATTCGCGGCGCCGTCATTCTGCGCGAATGATACGCCCGAACAAAAAAGTACGAGAGCCGCTATTAATATTTTTCGCATATTATGAGTCTTATTCTTCAAGTTATGAATAAATTATTTGAATTTAAAAGCAATTCCTATGTTCTGAACAGGCCTGTGAGTATAAGGTTCCAGTTGAAAACTGTAATCCACACCGAGGTTTATATCCTTTGAAAATGATTTCATAAGCCCGATACCCGCGCCCGGCTGAATATTCCCGAAGAAGTCGTCGGACTTGAGGTCCATCCTGTCGATGCCTGCCCTGAGTTTAACGTATTCGTTGAGGTTTATTTCGCATCCTACTTTCAGCGCGAAGTTGTAATTTCTCTTGCTTTCCGTCTCGACGCCAAGCGTATCGGTAGTCTGGAATCTGGGATTAATATATGTATCGAATCCCGCCGAGACTATTCCGAGTTTATTCGGAAGATTATATGTTCCGCCGAATCCCACAAGAACGGGAAACCTGTCCTCGGATGTAGTTCCTGAATTTCCGTAAACAGACGGGTCCGAGGTAACCCATTTGTATTTTACGCCGATATCCCTTGCAGAAAGACCGAAAGTCAGGTCCTTTGTGGCGAGATAAGTAATACCCGCGTCAAAACCTACGCTTGTAGACGTAACCCCCTCGAACAGTTTTGAATGATACAGTTTTATTCCGACGCCGAGTGACATTTCAGGCGAAACGAGAAAACTCATGCCCATAAGGAACTGGTTTTCGTAAGTGCTCAGCATACCGATTGAGCGAGCGTCGTTGTCGCGTCCGTCTATATCTGAAACACCGGCGTTAATCCATGAAAGACTTATACCGGCTACCTGTTTTCCGCCGGAAAGCGAAAACTTTTTCGCGAAAGAAACGAAGTTAAGTTTCCTGTCGAGGCTGAGGAAAGTATAACCGAGATTAACAATCCCGTTTTCCTGAAAACAACTGAGGGAAGGATTATAATAACCCGAAATATCGCCGTACCTGTCGGAGACGAGCGTATTACCCATCGCGAGACCTCTGGCGCCGAAGCCCATCCTCGCGAAACTTCCGGCATAACTTCCCAACTGCGCGTTCGCGGAGGATAGCGCGGCAAGAATTAATATTACAGCAAAATATTTTTTCATATTCTTCAAACTCTTTGATTAATTATTTCATTAAAATGACTTTGCCCCAAAGCGGAGTATCGTCGTCGACTTCAATCCTGTAAAAGTAAACAGCGTTGGCTGCAACGTATCCGTCGTCGTTCTTTCCGTCCCAGATTGCGAAATTCACGTCAGTGTTCGTTCTTACGGCGTTTTGTATAAGCGTCCTTACGGGATTCATGCCGAAATCGAAAATCTTTATTGTAACCTTTGATGACGGTTTGCTCGTCTTGTAGAAGAACCTCGTCACCTCGTTGTTCGGCGAAAACGGGTTCGGCGCGGCGTATGTGGTGGAAGTGGATGTTATGTCGCCGCAGGCCCGGAATATCTTCCAAGGCGAAGTCCATGGAGAAACTGTTTCTCTGATACGTAGCAAACCATCCGCACTCCCGAAATAAAGCGTGTCATTTATGAAATTTCCCGTATAAAAACTGTTTGACTTGCAGATGTCTTTTGAAACCGGATCTGCTATCAGCGAAGGTTTCGACCAGTCGAATTTTCCGAAATTCGCACGCCATAAACCGCCGTCGGTATAAGCATAAACAACAGAATCTCTGGAACTGATTCCATTAGGCCTGTACCCCGCAAGACTATAAGACCATGAGTATCCATGATTAGTTGAATAACTTACCGCGTCAACTTCGTTCAAGTCATTCGCTTTACGTGTAGCAGCCCACCAGATTTCTTTAGTACCGTATTTTTGGACATGGAATTTGACCACGAAATTACCGGAGACCCTGTTCGTTCCAACCCCTGAATTTTGATATTTGTACTTTCTCCAACTTATACCCCAGTCTCTTGAAACATTTATGCCGTCCGCGGAGCCTGCCAAAAGCGTCGAATCGTTTACAGCGCATACCGAAAACAGCCTGTGGTTGTAATTATCGTTTGGATTAAGTTTAAAATTATAGGTCCCGCCAATATAAATACTGTCAAGGTCGTCCGGAGGAAGGAGAACTCTCTGCCAAGTCGCGCCGTAATCGGTAGATTTCCTTAAACCTCCGGCGAAACTTGTAATCCAGATAGTATAGTTGAGAGAATCACCCATCTTTTTTGTTACAGCAATATCATAAGATAGATTTTGCTGAGGGACTACAACAGGCAAAGCGGCGACGTTATTTGAACCATAGACAATTACAGTATCATATCTGCCGTCCATGGGCTGAGGATAGGAGTTCCAGGTAACGCCGTAATCGGTCGAGACCTTAATACCTGTCCCCGTCGCCACGCTTTCACCGTTCAGTTCTTCCGTAATCGCCGTACCGACAACATAAACATTGTTTTTAATCACAAATCCCGCGACGTCGTCGTTACCGAACGGCTCCGTGCCGATATAATAATCGAAACTGCCGAAATGGTCAGTCGTTCTCATTATGCCGCTGCCCGTGCCGAACCATACTGTATCGCCCGCATTGAAAATATCTGTTATAAAATTGCTTATAGGACATTTCGAGCTCTTTGGAGCGGCCGTGTAAAATGTTGTTTTCAGTGATTTCTTCACGGACGGGTTTTTTACGTCTTTGAATTTACCAAGAGTAAAGTCCTCAGGAATGACCTGCGAATATAGGTTCGCGCCCGCGAATATTATCAGTGCCAGTAATATTTTTCTTAATATCATTTTAAATTCTTAATTCTTTAATTAGGTCTTACGAATTTGATGCTGTCATATATAATTGTGCTAAACACTTCTGAACGATCTATGGCTACAAAGTTGTACTTATAATAACCGTAGAAAGAATCTGCAGCCGCATAAGTGACAGTATTTGTATATGAATAAATATTGTTCCCGTTATAATTCATTGGATATCGTCCAAGCAATAAACCGTTCGGCCTGTAAGCGTCCATATAAACAAATTGTATATCGCAATGTCCGTCGGCGTCAGTGCCTGTCAGAGACAGAGTCAGGTCGAACGAGCCGGAAAGCGGCCTCACAACGCTGTCGGGCAGGCTCGGATTCGACAGCACAGGCGCATGGTTCGAAGTATTTTTCACAATGAACCCTGAACTGAGCATGTTGCTGCTAAGGCCTTTCTCGTTAGAAGCGATGACCTGTATTGTATAATTGCCGACAAGTAAGCAAGATATACTGCCCGCGGTAATCGTCGCGGCAAACTTCTTTCCTGTGGCGGTATCGGCTACATATATCAGGTTGGTATTGATCAGGGTATTGTTATCGGGGTCGATGACAATGCATTTAACGTCCGAAAGCGGCGCGCCGTTATTCGTATTGGCGATAACCGAAACATATACCTGTACATTCGGGCTGCTTGCGGTTGTCTTAACGGTATCCGGAGTTCTGACGAGGTTTGTCAGAATCGGCGAGTCATAGGAAGGGTCGATAACGGAATCGCTCTTCTTCTCGCACGAATAAAAAACCGCCGCGGCAATCAGAAAAACCGCGATAAAACTTGCTTGTTTTAACATTTGATTTTTATTGAACTTAATTTTAGTTTCCCGCATAATAACGGATAAGTTATTAAAATAATCATTTAAATAAAACCTTTAAACACATTTTGTGTCCGCAGATGATATACAATACTTAAGATAAAATTATTAAGGAATTTCGGGTTTTATTTCTAAAACCTTATTTTTAATGGAAGAAATATGCTATAAGAATGATTTTGTTTTAAGCAAATTATAAATTTTCACGCATATTGTAAAGGGTATTTGGCGAAATTATATTTTATGATTTCTTACGATGTAATCTATAGTATCGGCAATATCACGCTGTTTTAACCCGTATTTCATAAGTTTATCCGTATTCATTGAAACGTCCGGCACCTGAGGCAGGCCTCCCGCACTTTTGCATGAAACGGGTTTGATGCAAGTCTTATCGAATCCCGCTGATTCACAAATCAATTCTCCGATTTCAATTCTTGAAACCCTGTCCCGTCCGCCGAAATTTATTATTTCGTTCCTGACTGCCATACCGCACATACGTGTTATCATATCCGCGGCGATTTCAAGAGAAAGCGGCGATCTGTACTGATCGTAGAAAAGTTTTACTTCCCGCTTTTTTTCAAGCGAATCGTATGTTAGATGAAAATTATTTCTCGAATGATTAAGACCGAAACCGATTAAGAGCGCGGTTCTTAATATAATGTAGTTGTTCGAATATCTCTGGACCGCTATCTCGCCCATCAGTTTTGATTCTGCGTACAACGTTACCGGGTTCAGGTCGGATTCTTCATTGAGAATCCCCCTGCCTGTACCGTCGTAAACAAGGTCTGTAGAAGTATAAATGAGTTTTGAATCGTAATCGGTGCACATCTGCGCGATGTTTTCTGTTGTCTCGACATTCAGCCTGTAAACCTCGTCCTTCGAAAGTTTCGCGCAGATTTCCGGACGGGAATAACAAGCGGTATGAATAACCGCGTCCGGTCTGAAATTTATAAAAAGAAGTGAAAGTTTTGCTTTGTCTGTAATGTCGATTTTCATGGAATCGAACTTATAGCAGTTTCCCGCGTTCCCGTTGTATAACGTAAGCAGTTCGTTTTCCGCCGACAGTTTTATGTTCAAATACTGTCCGAGTAAGCCGCTGCCCCCTGTTAGCAATACTTTCATCGTTTTTACGGGAATATAATAATTATATGCAATTAAGTATAGAATTAAATCACTGCAATTGTTATGTTTACTGATAAAAAATTTTTATGGATAATACTACCGGTACCGGGAAATCATTTTATCATTATGTAAAAGTTTCAATACCCTGGATTCTCGCTCTTGTAATCACACTGGCATCCGCATATTATCAGAGAATCACGGGTCCTTCTTACCCTGCAAAGGGCAGTGCAGTTTTTCAGGGCAAGGAAATAAACTACAAATTCGAAAGAAGCAACAGTACGAATGAAAACTGTCCCGTGCAACTTAACGTCGCGGACAACAATCTTAAAGGCGTGCTTCTCTGGAAAAGACATAAGACTAAGGACGAATTGTCGCGCGTAGAGATGACCAACGAGAACGGCACGCTCAAAGCCGAACTTCCGAAACAGCCGCCTTCAGGAAAACTTGATTATTCCGTGAGGGTAATCGGACAGAATACCGAGACGGAAATACCGGAAAAACCGGTCGTTATAAGATTTAAAGGCGACGTCCCATCGGTAATTCTGATTATACATATAATTCTCATTTTCGCGGCAATGCTATTATCTACGAGAGCCGGTATCGAAGTCTTCAGGAAAGAGCCTCAATTGAAGAAATTCACTTTCTGGTCGCTGGCGCTTATGTTAGTAGGCGGAATGATTCTTGGTCCGATAGTTCAGAAATACGCGTTTGGCGCTTACTGGACGGGCGTGCCTTTCGGTTTCGACCTTACGGATAACAAGACACTCATCGCGTTCATCGCCTGGATAACCGCGTCAATAATGGTGTTCAAATCGAAAAAGCCCGCTTACTGGGTGCTCGGGGCCGCGGTCGTAACGCTTGCCGTATTCCTTATACCTCACAGCGTGCTCGGTTCGGAACTTGATTATTCGAAAATGAATTAAATCTATTATAAGACAAATAAATGAAAAAATACTTAATAATATTATCACTGCTTTTCCTGCAGAGCGGATTCGTCCTTTCTCAGTTCGACATAGACAAAGTCAGAAACAATGATATAACGAAAGAAGAAGTTTACGAGCATATAAAATACCTCGCTTCGGACAAACTCGAAGGCAGGTATCCCGGCACGAACGGCGATATTCTCGCGAGGCAGTATTTAAGCAGAGAGTTTCAGAAGTACGGGCTGAAACCCGAGGGCGACAGCGCTTACATTCAAAGATTCGACATGAATAACGGCGTGAAAGCGGGCAACTCGAATTCGCTGAGTTTCACGGCTCCCGGGGGCATATTGAACATTAACGGCAAGGACTTCACGCCACTTTCAATATCATCAACCGGCAGCGCGGAAGGAAAACTTGTATTCGCGGGATACGGTATAATCGCCGAGAATCTGAATTACAACGATTTCAAGGACGCGAACGGGAATCCCGTCAACGTTGAAGGCAAGGTCATAGTGATTATGCGTTATTCTCCGACATACATGAATCCAAACAACGACAAGTTTTCTGCATTCGAATCGCTCAGGGCGAAACTATCCATAATCAAAGATTACAAACCGGCAGGCATTATTCTTATATCGCCGCCTGATAAGAATTCGAACGACGATGAACTGATGGAAATCGGTAACGATATGGTTCACCAGAACTCGGGAATTCCCGTCATAAACGTAAAACGTTCTGTGATAGAATCGATGATGACGGAGCGCGGATACGATTTAAATAAAATCTGCGGAGACATAAACGCGAACTTTATTCCGAACTGCATAGAGTTACCTGATATAACCGCGAAATTCAACGTGGACCTGCATGAAGATTTTGCAAAAACCGGAAATGTGATAGGTCTTCTTGAAGGTTCGGACCCTGTATTAAAGAACGAGGTGCTTGTCATAGGCGCGCACTTCGACCATCTCGGATACGGAGGACCGAATTCAATGTACAGGGGAAATGAAAAACTAATTCATCACGGCGCTGACGATAACGCTTCAGGTACGGCAGGCGTGCTCGAACTCGCTGAAAAATTCGCTTCTGAAAGGAAGAATATTAAACGCAGCATACTTTTCCTTTGCTTTACAGGGGAAGAAGAAGGACTAATCGGCTCCTCTTACTTCGCGAATTCGGAAAAATTCAAGGAGTTTAACATAGTGGCGATGATAAACATGGATATGATAGGAAGACTGAATGAGAACAAACTGATTTTAAACGGAACCGGCACATCGACATACTGGGTGCCGGAGATTGAAAAGTTGAACAAGAATTACAATTTTTCCGTTTCGATGAGTCCTGACGGTTTCGGACCTTCCGACCACTCGTCTTTCTACGGAAAAAATCTTCCGGTGCTTATGTTCTTCACGGACCTTCACGCGGATTATCACAAACCCTCGGACACATACGATAAAATAAACTCGGAAGGCGAAACAAAAGTATTGAAGATGGTCTATGATATGGCATCGGATATCTCCAACGCCCCGGTTAAGCCCGAATTCACAAAAGTCGTAAAGAAAGAGGACGACAACAAATCCGAAAGGAAAAGCGTAAGAGTTTATGTCGGAACGGTTCCAGATTTTTCATACACGGGCGACGGTTTCAAAATATCGGGCGTACAGGCAGGAAGCCCCGCTGAAAAATACGGCATACTCGCGGGCGACATAATGATAAAGTTCGGCGACAAAGAAATCAAAAATATTTACGACTACACCGACGCTCTCGGCCAGCACAAGCCCGGGCAGGAAGTGGACGTAACAGTGAAGAGGGACGATAAGGAAGTTACACTTAAAGTCACTCTCGGAAAGAAATAATTTCATAAATTCATTTTATCATCGGAGGAAGAATGAAAAAGTATTTGGCTGTGTTTGCTTTCGCTTTTCTTCTTAACGGTTGCATTACTGGTTCAATTGATTATTCAACCAAAGACATATACAACGAAAGCGCGGCAAGGACCATGGTCTCATGGTTGATTCAGTACGATACAATTAACGGCAGAATTCTAAAAAGCGACCTGCTTGGCGGAGCGACAGAAACGAGATATCCTGATTCGACCGTACCTGAAGAACTTCTCGACGACCCGCCTAAGATAGCGGAGGCGAGAGGACAGAAACTGGCCGAAATGATTCATACAGGCATGACGACCAAAGTTTCGGACAAAGGCGAAGGCATCATTAAAATTTCAAGGCCTTTCTTCAAGGATAAGTTTATACTGCACACAAAAATCTCGCTGTTCGACAATTCAAACTTTAAAATCGCTGAACTTGACGTGTTCAACAAGTGCGATTACGACGGAAAGAACACGACGATGGCCAACGACGCGATGCACGATTACGATTTCGCCCGTTACTGCGCGGCAAAAATTTACGAAGTAATAGGAAGATAGTTTTTCGGATTTTTAAGGAAGAAAAAGCCCGCACGCGCGGGCTTTTTTTATTCCGTTTTACTTTTTAAATATGAAATAAACCGCAAGGACGAGGAAGACAAAACCGATAAGATGGTTCAGCCTGAATGATTCATTCCTGAAAAAGATAAGCGTAAAGAAACTGAAGATTACGAGCGTGATAACCTCCTGAATCACTTTTAACTGCCAGAGGTCGAACGGTCCGCCGTTATCCACGAAGCCGATTCTGTTTGCCGGCACCTGTATGGCGTATTCGAAAAAAGCGATTCCCCAACTGAAGACAATCACAAGCGGAAGGCTTAAATTGTTGAACCAGTCCATTTCCCTGAATTTCAGATGTCCGTACCATGCAAGCGTCATAAAGATATTCGACAGGGAAAGAAGTATTACAGTATATATTGCTTTCATTTAATCACTGATTTATAACAACGGAAAAACTTATCTGAGCGAATGCACTTTGTTTAAAACCGGTACGTCGATGTTTTCCTTCGGTATTTTTTTCTCGAATTCGGAACGGAATTTCTTGATGGTCCATTTAACCGGCCATGCCGCCGCGTCGCCGAGCGCGCAGATAGTATTCCCTTCGATATTCTGCGCGACCGAAGTAAGCAAATCCAGATCGCTTAATCTTCCCTTGCCCGAGTCGATTCTTTTCAGGACTCTGTACAGCCAACCGGTTCCCTCCCTGCATGGAGTGCACTGACCGCAGGATTCGTGATAATAAAATTTCGATATTCTTATGAGAACTTTGAGCAGGTCGGTATCTTCGTTCATAACCATGACGCCCGCCGTGCCAATGGACGAGCCGAATTCCTTGAGGCTCTCGTTGTCCATATTCGCTTTCAGGCATTCTTCTTTCGTTAGAGGCGGCATTGACGAGCCGCCGGGGATTACCATTTTAATTTCTTTGCCGTCGAGCATACCGCCGCATACGTCGTTTATGATTGTCATGAGCGGCGTGCCTGTCGGCAGTTCATAAACTCCGGGTTTATTAACGTGACCGCTCACTCCGAACAAAAGCGTGCCGGGGTGTTTGGGCGCGCCGATTTTAGAGAACCATTCGGCGCCGTTCCTAATTATTTCAGGAACGTTCGCGAGAGTTTCGATATTGTTAATAGTCGTCGGGCATCCCCAGAGGCCGAAGGCCGCGGGGAACGGAGGCTTGACGCGCGGATAGCCGCGTTTGCCTTCGATTGAATTCATCAAAGCGGATTCTTCGCCGCAGATATAAGCGCCCGCTCCGCGGTGAATGTATATGTCAGTAGAGAAATCCGTACCAAGAATATTTTTTCCTATATAGCCTTTTTTATAAGCGTCGTCTATGGCGGTCTGAAGAAGATTAATCCATTTGTAATACTCGCCTCTGATGTAAACGTAAGCGGCTTTAATGCCCATAGCGTAGCAGGCAAGGAGCACGCCTTCGATGAACTGGTGGGGATTCCTCTCGAAAATTTCCCTGTCCTTGAAACTGCCGGGCTCTGATTCGTCGCCGTTGCAGCAGAGATATTTTGGTTTGTCGCTGTTCTTTGGCATGAAGGTCCATTTGAGGCCTGTAGGAAAGCACGCGCCGCCCCTGCCGCGAAGGTTGGAGGCTTTAACCTCGTTAGTAACGTCGTCCGGTGACATTTCCTTCAGCGCTTTCTTTAAAGCCGAATAGCCGCCGTTCGATTCGTAAACGTCTATCCTGTGAAAATCCTTTATATCCTTTAAAATTATATTCATTTTATTGTTACATTTTTTAATATCTCACCACAGAGAACACAGAGACTACACGACTCTTCTTTTTATTCCGTCTGTTAATACTTTTGTGTTAAAATTTATTAAAAGACCTGTTTTAATATTTGCCAACTTTAAATATGATATTAGTTGAGCCTCATGTATCGGCATCAAACATTCTACTGATTTTAACTCCACGATTACTTCTTTATTTACCAACAAATCCAATCTGTATCCGCAATCGAGTTTAACTTCTTTATAAATCAAAGGTATCGGCTTCTGTCTCTCCACTTCCAAACCCGACTGCATAAGTTCATAACACAAACATTCTTCATACGCACTTTCAAGTAATCCCGGTCCTAATGCTTTATGAACATTAATCGCACAGCCGATTATCTTTTCAGTTAATGGATCCATGTCCAATATTAATAATTTTAGCTCTTCTCTGTGATCTCTGTGTCCTCTGTGGTGAAATGTTTTTTGAATTCGTCCAACAGAACATCCATCTTTGATGTATCCAGGTTTTCATAATACTCCCTGTTGTTCACCTGCATCATCGGCGCCGTCGCGCATGAGCCGAGGCATTCGACTTCCTCAATCGTGAACATTCCGTCAGGAGTCGTTTCATTATTTTTTATTCCGAGTTTTTCGGAAACATAATTATACAGTTCGTAGCCGCCGCGGAGCATGCAGGACACGTTCGTGCATATCTGCATGTGATACTTCCCTCTCGGCTGCTTGTTGAACATCGTATAAAAAGTCACTACACCGAGAATGTGCTCGTAAGCGACGTCCAGCAGACCGCCGACGTACCTCATCGAATCGGGTGAAATCCATCCTTCCTTCTCCTGCACCATCCAGAGCACGGGCAGCAGGACCGCCTGCGAAGACGGATAATGCGACTTAATCTCTTCTACTTTCTTTAATTCTTCTTCGTTGAATAATTGCATCTCAGTAATAAAATTTTCAAATTATTTGTCGGCCTCGCCCATCACAGGGTCGAGCCCGCCGATTACGACAACGGAATCCGAGATAAATGCGTCCTTCAGCATAACAGGCAGCGCCTGCAGATTGCAGAAAGACGGCGAATGTATTTTCGTCCTGAACGGATGCCCCGTACCGTCGCTTATGATATAAAATCCGAGTTCGCCTTTTGACGATTCGACGGCTCCGTATGACTCTCCCACGGGCGGGTTCTGTCCGAAGTTTATCAGCATGAAATCATAAATGAGTTCTTCCATTTTCGTGTAAATCTTCTCTTTCTTCGGAAGCGCTTTTTTCGGAGCAAGTGCGTTCACAGGCCCTTTCGGCATCTTCTCGATACACTGCCTTATAATCTTAACCGACTGGTACATTTCCTCGAACCTCAACCAGAACCTCGCGAGACTGTCGCTCTCCGTTGCAGTAGGCACATCGAAATCAACCTTATCATACACGAGATACGGACTGTCTTTTCGCAGGTCGCTGTCGACACCCGCGGCGCGGAGTATCGGACCAGTAATACCGTAATTAATCACGTCCTCTTTCGACATGTATCCGATTCCTTCGAGCCTGTCTACAAACACTCTGTTTCGTTCGATAATGTTTCTCATCTCTTTCAGGTATCCCGGAAACTCGTCTATGAATTTTGTAATCGCATTTAACGCTTCATCTGTGATGTCCTGAGCGACACCGCCGATACGCGAATATGATGTCGTAAACCTCACGCCGATATACATATCGTAAATATCAAGAATCTTTTCCCTTTCCCTCATTCCCCAGAGGAACGGAGTGAGTCCGCCCGTATCCATAACGGTTGTGCCGTACGCGATAAGATGCGACTGTATTCTTCCGAGTTCGGCAGAGATGGTTCTTAAATACTGCCCGCGCTCCGGTATTTCAAGGTTTAAAAGTTTTTCCACCGCGAGTGTATAAGCGATGTTGTTCGCGACGGGCTGAAGATAATCAAGCCTGTCAGTATGCGGGATGAACTCATGAAATGACATATTCTCGGCGAGTTTCTCGTATCCGCGGTGAAGGTACCCGAGGTCGGGCACGGCTTTCTTAATAGTTTCGCCGTCGAGACTTATTAGCAGTCTTAAAACGCCGTGCGTAGCCGGATGCTGCGGTCCCATGTTAAGCACCATCTCGTTCTCGAGGGCATCGTCGAATTCCACGCTAAGGTCCTGCGATTCCAGAGCGTCGAGAATTTTCGACTTCGGAATCCCGGGATCGTTGTCTTTTAACTTTTCGTATACTGTTTTGGACATAATTCTATTTTTTAGGCAAACGCAGTGAGCCGGGAATACCCATCAGCGGAAAATCTTTTCTTAACGGATAATGTTCGAAATCTTCGGGCATATAAATCCTTCTCATATCGGGATGTCCCGTAAAAACTATCCCCATCATATCGTACGCTTCCCTCTCGTACCAGTTTACTGAATTCCACAAACCCGTAAGAGTAGGCGTTTCGGGCTTTTTCGAATCGGGTATCAATACCTTCACAAAAAATCTGTCTCTGTGCTTTAAAGAATAGAGGTTGTATATCACCTCAAAACGGTATTGTTTCGTGAATCTATCGACGCTTACCGCGTCCCTGCACTGTTCGAATGAGATATCGCCGTCGTCTTTAAGAGTTTTGCATACATCCACAACCTTTTCGGGTGAAGTGATAATTCCGGGAGTGCCGTTTACGTCGTAGAACTCAATTCCGAATCCTGCAAGTTTTTCCTTAATTAAATTTAATCTTTCTTCGTTCATAACATAATTTCATGAAAAATAGGGTTTAAGCCGTATAATTGAAATAACAAAAAACATAAACCGAAAATTCAAATTTGAATTAAATTTACATTGTTTCCTTTCGCATTTTATTGACATCTGAAATGTTATTTAATCAAAGGAGAAAAATGAAAAACATAATAATTTTACTGGCTTTATTTGCCTGTGCTTTATCGGTATACGGGCAAAACCCGAACGTGCAACTGGTCGACGCGTTCCCTAACCTTTCTTTCAACAAGCCTCTGCATTTCACTAACATGGGCGATAGCAGGAATTTCGTCTTGCAGCAGGACGGAAAAATCATAGTTTTCCAGAACGACTCAAACGTAACAACTGCGAAAGTCTTTCTGGACATTTCTAACAAGATTTCGGCGTCCTCAGGAGAGGAAGGACTTCTCGGTCTTGCGTTTCATCCGAACTATGCCTCTAACGGATATTTCTACGTGAACTACACCGCGCCCTCGCCGCTTCACACAGTGATAGCAAGATACAAGGTGAAAACATCCGACCCCGATAAAGCGGATTCGCTAAGCGAATACAAGTTACTCGAAATCAACCAGCCGTTCACGAACCATAACGGCGGCACGGTAATGTTCGGACTCGACGGTTATCTTTACATCGGCATGGGCGACGGCGGGAGTTCGGGCGATCCTAACAACAACGCACAGAATCTGCAGGTGCTTCTCGGGAAGATGCTAAGGATTGACGTGAATGATACGACAGCGACGAGAAGATATCTTATTCCGCCGACGAATCCTTTTTACAACAATCCTACGGCAGGCAAAGAGGAATTATACGCATGGGGTCTGAGGAATCCCTGGAAGTTCACGCAGGACGCGACGACCGGGCTGATATACGTCGGCGACGTAGGACAGAGCGCATGGGAGGAAATCGACATACTGCAGAACGGCAAGAATTACGGCTGGCGGCAAATGGAGGGGTTCGCATGCTACAATCCTTCAACGGGATGCGATACTTCTGGAAAAACACTACCAATAAAGGTTTACGGTCATACATCAGGTAGTTGCTCTATTACCGGCGGGTACGTTTACAGGGGGGCCAGACGTCCGGAACTCCGCGGAGCATATATTTACGGTGATTACTGCTCCGGATTTATCTGGATGCTGAGATACAACAACGGAACGGTTTCGTCGGATTCACTGCTTACGCAGAGGAGCATTTCGTTAGGTGCAATCGGCGTGGATAAAAATAATGAAATGTATTTTCTGCAGACGTCCGCGGGAGGAAAAATTTACAGGTTCAACAGAAGCCCGCTGGCAGGAATTATAAACAATCAAAGCTATGAAGCCGATAACTTTACTCTGAAACAGAATTATCCGAACCCGTTTAATCCTTCGACTAAGATAGAATTTTCCGTTCCCCAAAGGAGCGCTGTGAGACTTAGCGTTTACGACGCTTCGGGAAGATTAACACGAACGCTCGTGAACACTTATCTGCAAAAAGGAAATTACGAATTCGAATGGAACGGAACCGACGATTACGGAAAGCAGTTGTCGAGCGGAATATATTTTTACAAAATGAGTTCGGAGGGTTTCACCGAAACGCGAAAGATGATACTGCTGAAATAATTTAAGCGAATATAGACATACCGAAGAAAATCGCGGTCAGCACAATCAGGACAACGACGGCTGCCCAGCCGATTGTATTGTTGAACAATTTATTTGTATATTCGCCCATGACTTTTTTCTTGTTCACTATAAGCATCATCGAAACAAGAACTACCGGAAGAAGCATTCCGTTCAACACCTGAGTAAGAATCGTGATTTTGATAAGCGGCGCGTCAGGAATAAGAATTATAATCATTGAAATAATGAGTATGCCGGTATAAAGGATATAGAACTCGGGAGCCTCTTTCCATTTCTTATCGATGCCCGCCTCAAATCCGAAGGCTTCGCATACATAGAACGCTGTCGCGAGCGGAAGAATTGTCGCCGAAAAGATTGACGCTATAAAGAGTCCGAACGAAAATACGACCGACGCGAGATTACCCGCGAGAGGCTTTAGAGCCAGCGCTGCGTCCTTTGCTTCATTGATAATTATACCCTGCGGGTTTAAAGTCGAGGCGCAGGCGACAATAATAAAAAAGGCGACAACGACGGTTGCAATACAACCGATTAATATATCAAGCAGGACAAACTTATAATTCTCTTTCTTCAGGCCTTTTTCAATTACCGACGACTGCATATAAAACTGCATCCACGGGGCAATCGTAGTTCCGATTACGCCGATTACTATTTCAAGGTATGCGGCGTCTGTCTGAATCTTGGGGCTGACGATGGAATTCCCGACTTCTGACCAGTTCGGTTTTCCCATGAGCGCGGAAATTATATACATGAAAAGTGCGAGGCTGAAAATTATAAAGACTCTTTCCGCGATTTTATAATTTCCTTTCACAACAAGCAGCCATACCGCGATTCCCGCGATAGGCACGGATATGTACTTGCTTATGCCGAGCACCTCCATGCTTCCCGCGACGCCCGCGAATTCTGTTGTCGAATTGCCGATGTCCGCGACGAGAAGTCCGATGAAAATGAAAAACGTTATTTTAAGTCCCGCGTTTTCTCGTATAAGGTCCGCGAGCCCTTTGCCCGTAACGATACCCATTCTCGCGTTCATTTCCTGAATAACGATTAAGACGATAAAAGCGGGAATCAATGTCCAGATAAGATTATAGCCGTAAAGCGCGCCCGCGACGGAATATGTCGTGATTCCGCCGGCGTCGTTGTCTACGCTGCCGGTGATAAGACCGGGACCGAGTATCGCGAAGAATATCGCGATGTTCCTGAACAATGCGCGCCTCGAGGCTTTAATTCCTTTTCCGAACATCCGTTACTCCGTTTTTCTTTTATCGAGAAGGTCTTCGACGATGTCGTCGATAACGACAACGCCTTCCATCTTCTTCTCTTTGTTTATAACAGGTATTGCCAGAAGATTGTACTTTGCGATTATTTCAGCAAGAGAATCGAGACGGTCGTCGTCATAGACGAACGCCACCGTCCTTCTCATTATATCGTTGAGTATCATGAACGGGTCGGCGATGACGAGGTCTCTAAGGGAAACGGTCCCTTTCAGACGCATATCATCGTCAACGACGTAAAGATAATAAATAGTATCCGACTCGGGTTTTTCGGTTCTGAGAAATTTTAACGTCTCCTCTACGGAAATATTTTCCTTGAACGAAATGAACTCTGTCATCATGAGGCTTCCGACTTCTTCGTCTTCATACTCAAGAATTTCCCTGATATCGTCCGAAGACTCTTTTTCGATTTCATTAAGAAGTTGTTCCGCTTTGTCTTCTTCGAGTTCGTCTATAAGGTCGGCGGCTTCGTCCGCGGGCATTTTTTCGAGGACATCCGCCGCTTTTTCGAGCGACAGGCTTTCAATCATCTCGACCTGCGCATCGGGTTCGAGTTCTTCGAGAACGTCGGCGGCTTTTTCCTCGTCGAGTGATTCAAAAAGCGCTTTCCCCGATTTTTTATCGAGGTCTTCGATAACGTCGGCAAGGTCCGAAGGATGAAGTGTATGAAGTTTCGTATAAGGCTTTGAAAGCGTTATGCCGAAAGTGGAATAGTCGACGGCTTCAACGTCATCGAACAGTATGTACTTGCCCGGCACCCTCATTTTGAAGGGCGATAAAACCGACGCGACTGGCCTGCCGATGCCGAGACGTCTGATAATGCCGTCAAGGCCGACGTCAACTGCAACGGCGAAGGAGCCGGACGCCACTTTAACGAGACGCACGTCGTTTACCCGCACGAGTTTGCGTCCGTTTATATCGAGAATCTGCTTATCGAGAATATTTTCGGCAAGATAAAGAATATTGGTATTTTCGGGGATGACGTAATCGGCCAATTCCTCGCAGTAAACTACGCAGTCCATCTGTATGCGCCTGACGTCGAACTTATCGAAACTTACGATGCGTTCTTCGCCTTTCACTTTTACTTTGGCAGCGACAATGCGCGGCTTTTCCTGAGAGAAGACGACTAGAACGTCTTTAATCCGGCCCATCGGTTCGCCCGAATTGTCGAAGAATTTCTTTCCGAGAATGTTACTCAGATAGTATGTGACCAGGAAACTCATAAGGCACAAATTAAAAGTTTTAAAAAAATGTTTAATGAATATTTTCAGATATTCATCACCATTCTGTCTTTAACTATCCGTAGTTGCTCATTATAGTACGCTGTAAGCGGGCGAAAATTAAGATACGTAACGGTTTCGTTATACCTTCAGACTGTAGGACGTCATATTTTCTACGACAGCGTAATCGTTTCAATGCAATTTACCCAATTCAGCATTTTTATTATAGAGAAAATTTTGTCCCAAGAAAATTTTGCGAATATTTATGCGGACAATACGAAAACCAAAACAGATCAATGAATTTGTTTCGGAGATTAGGCATAGATTATTAGTGTCAAAGACTTTTTATTAATAATAATATTATTAATTAATTGCTTTTAATATTTTCAATATATAATTTCATTTAAATAACGCTATTATATTATGAAAAAACTCATATTCATTCTATTAGCAGCATTTTTTACTTTCCTGAGCCCGTTATTACTATTACCACAGCAGGATGCAACAAGAAAAATTGCAACAGAAGAAATTAAAATTTACAATGAAATCACGCGCAGTATCGGTCTGTCGAACAGGATAACAAATAATCATTACACGATCAAACAATATCTTGGTTATAAGAACAACGAAGAATTGTTTAAGGACAAGAACATCGATAACATATTCTATTCAGTTTACTCATCATTTAAATCTTTTCTGGGAAATTACCGCGAGGCTCTGCAAGATTACGCTCTGAGTCAAAAACTGAGTAAAAGTGGGATTACTGGAAACGACTCGTTATACATCAGCGGGTTGATTAAGACGGACGCGGTCGAGACTATCAGCCGTATGGCGGATTCCGTAAGAATAGTCATGATTAATGAAGCCCACCATATGCCGCGGCACAGAATTCTGACAACGCAACTTCTTTCTTTGCTTTATGCCAAAGGTTACAGGTATTTCTGCGCCGAAACTTTGGATAATTCCGATAGTTTAAGGGATGAAAATCTAAATGCAAGAAAGTACCCGCAGATTGGTACAGGCTTTTATACACTCGAACCGCTTTACGGTGATTTGATACGTCAGGCAATAAAAACGGGATACAAAGTTGTGCCATACGAGATACCGAATAATTCGAAGGGCGACCGTGAAGTTATAGAAGCGGAAAATATTTATGAGATTTTTAAGCAGGACCCAAACGCTAAAGTAATTGTGCACTGCGGATATTCGCATATCACGCCTTCTTGGATGGCAGGCGAATTCAAAAGAATTTCGGGTATCCGCCCTCTGACAATCGACCAGACGGAAATGGCGGAAGAATACAGCCAAGAATATTGCAACGAGTATTATCAGGCTGCATGCAAAATGAATGTTATCGACAAACCGTCGGTATTTATTGACAGTACAGGAAAAACTTCGCTCACATACGGCAAACTTTATGACGTAATTGTATTTAATCCGATTACAAAATACGTAAACGGGAGACCTGACTGGATGGCAATGGACGGTTACAGAAGAATTTACAGTTTGAGCGCATTTGACATGAAAGATGTAAAATTCGTTCAGGCAATATATTCAAATGAAGATACGGAACTTGCGATACCCGTCGATCAGATTATTGTGAATAATGATAATCCTGTACTTTACCTGCCTGCCGGATCTTACGTTTTAAAATTTTATGACGACAAAGGAAATGTAATTTCGAGGAGGGACATTAATACGGAATAGTGTCGCCCCTACGGGGCTTTTTTTTATCTCATGTGCTATTCGGTTTCGCCCGCTACGCGGGCTTATCATTGTTCAGTTGAACTGGATTTTAAATTCTTTCTTGATTCTTGCTACTTGATTCTTGATTCTAAAAAAAGCCCGCTCATCGCGGGCTTAATATTTTTTATCGCCTCGTTCCCAAAGAGGACTTTGGGAACGAGTAAAAATCATTGCAACTATATTCTAAATTCTTAATTCTAAATTCTAGATTCTTTCTTGATTCTTGCTACTTGATTCTTGATTCTAAAAAAAGCCCGCTCATCGCGGGCTTAATATTTTTTATCGCCTCGTTCCCAAAGAGGACTTTGGGAACGAGTAAAAATCATTTGTCATGTCCTAAAAAAAGTAGACAAAATAAATTAGTAGTAGTAGTAATTTTT
>JAJTBN010000203.1 GCA_021286895.1 Bacteroidota bacterium
CAGGCAGCAGTATTTTTGCGGGAACGGACGCCCAGGGCGTCTGGGTTAGGCCTTTGAGCGAAGTCGGGGTCAGGCAAATATCATCGGAGATACCCGTAACAATAGAATTACATCAGAATTATCCGAATCCTTTTAATCCTTCTACAAAAATAAAATTTGAAATTCCGTCATTCGGGGAAGTTCTTCTCGAAATTTATGACGCGGATGGAAGACTTTGTAAAACGCTTGTGAAGGGAAAGTATCAGGCAGGTATATATGAGACCGAATTTGATGCCGCAGGTTATTCAAGCGGCGTGTATTTTTCAAAATTGGTTTTTGGCGGAAAGCAAACCGGAATAAGAAAAATGGTGTTTATTAAGTAGACCTTGTGAAAACGAGGGAGAGAATGCACAAAGCGGCCTTATTAACAGGGCCGCTTTTATTTTGCGAAATTACTTCTTATATGATTCAAAATGATGCCGGACGATACGCCTACGTTTAGCGATTCGCAATCGGAATAACCTTTAACTGAAATCTTTGTGAATTTCTTTTCGTTCATTATCGGTTCGGAGACGCCGTTTGCTTCGTTTCCGAAAACGATAACGTATTTTTTATTTTTCCCGAAACTATAAGACTCTATATCATTACCGTCAAGCGAGGTGATGAGTATCTCATATCCTTTTGAGTATAATTCGTCCAGAGTCGATTTCAGCGCTTCTGTTTCCCTCGCGGAAACATGAAAGACGGCGCCCTGCGAAGCGCGGAGAGTTTTGGAGTTGTAAATATCAACAGTATTTTTGCCGTGTATAATCTGATTCACTCCGAACCAGTAACAGGTTCTGAGAATAGTGCCGGCGTTGCCGGGGTCGTTTATGTTATCAAGAGCGACAACGATTTCAGAATCAATTTCGAATTCGCTATCAGGTTTATTGATAAGCGCGGCAATTCCCTGCGGATTCGTTGTTTCGGAAATTTTTTCGAAATTCTTTGTACTTGTTTTTACGATTCTGTACCCGTCAATATTATTTAGAAAATTATTGTTTGAATAATCGTGACGGATTAGTATATACTCAATAAATCCGCTGAATTCGGAATTTACCGCTTCCTCGATAAGATGCTCGCCTTCTATAATAAAGAGGTTCAGCCTGTCACGGTATTTCTTAATTTTGAGGCTGGCGAGTTTCTTAGTCTCCTCGGCAGTCAGGGCTTCAGTTTCCTTCATATACGACGAAATTTTTTTCGGTTTCGAAGATTTTTATCGAATGAAGAGAATAATTGCCGGCTTTTAACTTATCCTCCAGCAGCCCCCAGAAAACAACCGCGATATTTTCGGTAGTCGGTATAATGCCTTTGAATATATCAAGTTCGTTAAGAAATCTGTGGTCAACCTTTTCTATAACATTCTCCATGATGATTTTATTCATAATTTTCAGGTCCATCACATATCCGGTCTTTTCGTCGGGAACGCCTTTTATGGTGACTTCAAGGTAGTAGTTATGCCCGTGAAAGTTATAGCATTTTCCGAAAATGTCCCTGTTCTCCGGGTCGGAAAGGGAAGTGTTCTTCAGTATATGCGATGCGGAAAAATGCTCTCTTCTTGTTATGAATAGCATATTGAATTTATTTCGGTTAAATTTTAAGAATAAAATGAAAAATAATCAAATTTTAGCCTAAAAGTCATGTTAAAAAATCCTTCGGGTATGAAACCTTTTAAAAGAAATCACGTTTATTTAAATAATAATAAATCAGTAACTTTAATGAAAAAAATACTTGTTCTCATTCTTTTCGTAATTCTTCCGGTAAGTTACGCTTTTTCTCAGGAAAGTTATGATTTGAACAAGACAGTGCGGACAGCCATTAACAACAGTCTGACTGTAAGCGCATATCAGAATAACATATCAATACAGGAACTCAATCTAAAATCGGCATACGGGAACCTTATCCCGTCGCTTTCATTTTCAGGGAACTGGACAAGAAACAACACATACAACAAGGGCGGCACGACATATCTCAACGGTGTGCCTCTTGACTATAATCCTTACACAAGTGCGGCGAACAGTTTTTCACTCGGATTGAATTCGAGCGTGACGTTATTCAACGGATTCGCGAACTACGAGAATATAGACCTGCAGAAGGAAAGCATAGCGCAGTTGAAGACTACTCTCGAGCAGGCGAAATACGATATCGTGATAGGGGTTTACCAGCGATTCTTCGATGTTCTTAAGAAGGAAAAAATTCAGAAGACCAACGAGGATAATCTCGCGGTTTCAAAAGATCAACTTGACAAGATAAAGGAATATGTGAACGTAGGGAAGAAAACGATGTCGGATGTTTACAAACAGGACGTGCAGGTTGCCCAGAACGAATTGAGCGTCGTGTCTTCGGCAAGCGACGTATCGAAAGCAAAAGTTGAAATGCTGAACTACCTCAACGAGGATGTGGCTAAAGAGATAGCGCTTGACGCGACGGGAATATTCATACCGGAACAAACGAGCGAATTAAAGACGGCTATGGCGAGATATTCCAATTTTGAATCGCTCGTAAAGAACGCGCTTGATACCAGGTTCGATTACAAAGCGGCGGTAAGGGATATTACCGTTAACGAATACCGTCTCGGTATAGCAAAGAAAAATCTATATTATCCTACACTGTCGGCTTTCGGAAGTTACAATTTCAGCAGCAACGACATCAATAATCTTGACAACAGCAAAATACTTACGTTCGGTCTTACACTGAGTTATCCGATTTTTCAGGGATTTCAGACAGACGTAACTATGCAGACTTACGAAGTAAACGTAAAACAGAAAAAGGAAGACCTCATAAAACTTGAAAGACAGATAAGGTCTGACCTAAAGAAAGCGCTTTACGACCTTGAGACATCTTACAAGCAGATTGAGATAACCGACAGGAACATTATTTCAGCCGAACAGGATAAACTTCTTTCGGAAGAAAATTTCAGGATAGGATACGGTACGCTGCTCGACGTGCAGGTTGCCACGACTAATTTGAACAATCTGAAAATAAACAGAATTAACTTTTTATATAATTTTCTGCTGACGCAAAAGCAGATAGATTATTTATCGGGAATATTAAAGTATTAATAAATATCATATGGCAGATTTAAACAATACAGGGGTTCAGAACGGAGCGAAGAAGAAGAAAAAGAACAGGAAGAAAAAATTCCTCTGGATAAGCGCAGCGGCGCTTCTTCTTCTAATCATTATAGCCGTAGTAGTTTCCGGGAAGAAAGAGAAAATAGTAGAAGTACAGACAGAAAAGATAAAGAAACAGAGCATCACGCAGATAGTTACCGCGACCGGCAAGGTCCAGTCGGAAACGAAGGTCAACATCAGCGCTGAAGTGAGCGGTGAAATACTGGCTCTGCCGTTCAAAGAAGGCGACGACGTTAAGAAGGGCGACCTTCTTGTAAAGATAAAACCTGACGCTTATTTTCCTCAGTTGAAACAGCAGAGCGCGGCGATTAAGGTTCTTGAGAGCAACATCAAGACGCAGGAAGTGAACCTGAAAAAGTATGACCTTGACCTGAAGCGTGTTAAAGACCTGTACGGCAAAGGACTTGCATCTACAAGCGACCTTGAAACGGCGCAGACAAGTTATGACGCTACGATAGCGCAGATAAACAGCATAAAGGCACAGATAAACCAGCAGAAAGCCTCGCTCTCGTCGGTTGAATACGATTTGTCGAAGACAACTATCAACGCTCCGATGTCGGGCACTGTAACACAGCTAAACAACGAACTCGGCGAAAAGGTGCTTGGTACGAGTTACAATATAGGTTCGCAGATTATGACAATATCGGACCTTTCGAAGATGGAATGCCAGGTAGAAGTCGGAGAAACGGACGTTACATACATCAAACTGGGCGATACGGCAAGAATTCAGATAGACGCTTTTCCTAATAGAGTTTTTACCGGATACGTTTACGAAATAGCGAATACTGCAAAAGCTAAAGGCGAAGGAACGCAGGAAGAAGTCGTGAATTTCATAGTCAAGATTAGGATATTCAATGAACAGGGCTTCGACCTACGACCCGGCATGAGTTGTACCGTCGACATCGAAGTGAACAAGAAGGATAATGTTCTCGCGGTGCCGATACAGTCTGTTACAACGCGCGATGAAGATTCGACTTCTTTCACTTTCAAGGACGACAAGGATAAACCCGAAAACCTTACGAACGAGAAAGAGAGCAAATCACAGAAGAAGAATAAGCCCAAAGAAATCGTGTTTGTAATCGAGAACGGAGTGGCGAAGAAGAAGGAAGTGAAGACGGGAATAAGCGACGACCAGTACATCGAAATAATCGAAGGCATAACAGAGAACGATGAAGTAGTTAAGGGCAGTTTCAAGGCAATCAACAAGGACCTCGACAACGGAACAAAGGTAAAGGTCGATAACGGTAAGAAGAAAAACAAGCCTGACAAGGAATAATCCGTAAAGAGAAAAAAATGAATTTAATTCAGATAAGAAACATAACAAAGGTTTACGACATGGGAGAGGAGAAACTGTACGCTCTCAGGGGAGTGGACCTTGATATAGAGCAGAACGAATACATTGCCATCATGGGGCCTTCAGGCTCGGGAAAATCGACTCTGATGAACATTATCGGATGTCTTGATACGCCGAGTTCAGGTGATTATATACTGAACGGAAAAGACGTGCACGAAATGGATGACGACGAACTCGCGACGATACGAAACAAAGAAATAGGTTTTGTGTTTCAGACATTTAATCTGCTGCCGAGAAGCGACGCCCTTCATAACGTCGAACTGCCTCTTATTTATTCGGGACTGAACAAAACTGACAGAATTAAGAAAGCCGAAGACGCTCTTACTAACGTAGGTCTTCACGACAGGATGAGGCACAAGCCGAATGAACTATCAGGCGGACAGAGGCAGAGGGTCGCGGTCGCGAGAGCGCTGGTAAACAACCCCTCGATTATACTCGCTGACGAGCCGACGGGAAACCTTGATACGCGGACCGGCGAGGAAATAATGGCTTTGTTCAAAGAACTCAACCTTAAAGGCAATACGATTATTCTCGTTACTCACGAAGAAGACATAGCGAAACACGCGAACCGTATAGTCAAAATAAGGGACGGAAAGATAGAATCTGACAGCGGAAAAAAGAAAGCAGAATAGCATCCGATGAATTTATTTCTTGAAATAAAAGAGAACATAATAATATCCTACAAGGCGATTGTGGCGCATAAGATGCGTTCATTCCTTGCCACGCTGGGTATTGTCATCGGTATAACTGCTGTAACGCTGATGCAGACGGCGATTGAGGGAATTAACAGGGCTTTCGAGAGCAGCATCGCT
>JAJTBN010000204.1 GCA_021286895.1 Bacteroidota bacterium
TTGACGATACGCTTCTCGAGAAATTCCTTGAAGGAAAGGAAATCACCGAGAAGGAAATTATCGATGTCTTAAGAAAGGCTACGATACAGGTTAAGATTATTCCCGTGCTATGCGGTTCGTCTTTCAAGAACAAAGGAGTGCAGAATCTTCTCGATATGATTGTGGATTTGCTTCCTTCGCCGGATGATGTTAAGGAAATTTTGGGACACCATATTCACAAGGACGACCATATCGAAAGAAAAATATCCGACGATGAGGAGTTTACTGCTCTCGCGTTCAAGATTATGACCGACCCGTACGTCGGTAAACTCTGCTTCTTCAGGGTTTATTCCGGCAAAGCGGAGGCGGGCAGTTACATTTATAATTCGATTACAGGAAGGAAAGAGCGTCTCGGAAGAATACTTCAGATGCACGCTAACCACAGGGAAGACATAAAGGAAGTCTTTTCGGGCGATATCGCGGCGGCGGTCGGTTTGAAAAACACGAAAACAGGCGACACGCTTTGTTCGGAAAACGACCCCATCATCCTTGAGAAGATGACGTTCCCCGAACCGGTTATACAGATTGCAATCGAGCCGAAGACGAAAGCGGACCAGGATAAACTCGGAGAATCGCTCTCGAAATTATCGGACGAAGACCCGACATTCAAGGTCAGTTCTGATGAAGATACAGGCCAGACGCTTATTTCGGGCATGGGCGAACTTCATCTTGAGATTATCGTCGACAGGCTTAAAAGGGAATTCAAGGTTGATGCTAACGTCGGTAAGCCTCAGGTAGCGTACAAGGAAACCATAAGAAAGAAAGTCAAACAGGAAGGCAAGTTCGTCAGACAATCGGGCGGCAAGGGACAGTTCGGGCATGTATGGATTGAACTCGAGCCGAATGAAAAAGGAAAAGGATTTGTGTTCGAGAATAAGATTGTCGGCGGCGTAATTCCGAGGGAATTTATAACTCCTGTTGAAAAGGGAATTGAAGAAGCGATGAAGAACGGCGTACTCGCGGGATATCCTGTCGAGGACGTAAAGGCGACGCTTTATGACGGTTCGTACCACGATGTTGACTCATCGGAAATGGCATTCAAGATTGCCGGTTCCATAGCATTCAAGGAAGCGGCGAAGAAAGCCAATCCCGTGCTTCTTGAGCCGATTATGGATGTGGAAGTAGTGACGCCGGATGATTACATGGGCGACGTTATGGGCGACCTCAGTTCGAGAAGAGGAAGAATCGAAGGAATGTCGCAGAGAAGCGACGCGCAGGTTATAAGAGCAATGGTGCCGCTTTCCGAAATGTTTGGATACGCGACGCAGCTGCGCTCGATGACACAGGGACGCGCGATATACACGATGCAGTTCTCGCATTACGACGAAGCGCCGAAATCGGTATCGGAAAAGATAATCGAAAATTACACAGGCAAGAGAAATTAGTTCTTTAATAAGTATGGGTCAGCCCCGCGGTTAACGGCGGGGACAGAACTCGTGAATCAGACACGAAGAAACGCTCTATAAAACCGTACACGACTCCGCGGATTGTGTAAAAGGTTTCCGCCCTACGGGGCAAGATTGGGTCAGTAGCTCAGTTGGTTAGAGCGCGTGCCTTATAAGCACGAGGTGGGAGGTTCAATTCCTCCCTGACCCACAAGTTTTTATTTATTTTCTAATTTAAAAAAACTCTATAGGAGATTTAAGAAATGGCTAAAGAATCATATGACGTGTCTAAACCGCACGTTAATATCGGAACCATCGGGCACGTTGACCACGGCAAAACCACGTTAACCGCTGCCATCACAATGTGCTTAGCGAGAAAAGGCTCCGCTAAGGTAAAGAAATTTGACGAAATTGATAAGGCACCTGAAGAAAAGGCAAGAGGTATTACGATCGCGACTGCTCACGTTGAATATCAGACAGAAAAAAGGCATTACGCCCACGTTGACTGTCCCGGACACGCTGACTATGTAAAGAACATGATTACCGGTGCTGCGCAGATGGACGGTGCCATTCTCGTAGTAGCAGCGACAGACGGTCCCATGCCGCAGACAAGGGAACACATACTTCTCGCGCGCCAGGTAGGCGTACCCGCGATGGTAGTATTCCTTAATAAAGTAGACGCGGCCGACCCCGAGTTACTCGAACTCGTTGAAATGGAAATCAGAGAACTTCTTTCAAAATACGATTTCCCGGGCGACGATATTCCTATCATCAGAGGTTCGGCGTTAAAGGCCATGGAAGCCGGTCTTGACGAATCAATAGGTATCGACGACGAAAGATTAAAATGCATCTGGGAACTCATGGACGCGGTAGATTCATACATTCCAGAGCCGGCGCGCGAAACCGACAAGCCGTTCCTTATGTCGGTTGAGGACGTATTCTCAATCACAGGACGCGGTACGGTAGCGACCGGAAGAGTCGAAAGAGGAAAAGTGAAAGTCGGAGACGAAGTAGAACTTATCGGTCTCGGCGCTCACAAGAAAACAGTCGTAACGGGAGCGGAAATGTTCAACAAAACCCTTAGCGAAGCAGTCGCGGGATTTAACTGCGGTCTTCTGTTAAGAGGCGTTGACAAGAAGGAAATCGAAAGAGGAATGGTGCTTGCAAAAACAGGCTCGGTAACTCCTCATACGAAATTCGAAGCTCAGGTCTATGTTCTGTCGAAAGAAGAAGGCGGACGTCATACGCCGTTCTCAAACAACTACAGACCTCAGTTCTATTTCAGAACGACTGACGTAACGGGTGTCGTAACTCTGCCCGAAGGCGTACAGATGGTAATGCCCGGAGACAACCTTGACGGACTGAAGATTGACCTTATCGCCCCCATCGCGATGGAAGAAAAGTTAAGATTCGCCATCAGAGAAGGCGGCAGAACCGTAGGTTCCGGCGTTGTAACAAAAATTGTTGAATAATACATTTTGATTACTGGGGGGCGGAAACGCTCCCTTCGTAAAAATATTAAATAAACAAAAATTGGCTACACAAAAAATCAGGATTAAATTAAAATCTTACGACCACGCTTTGCTTGACAAGTGGACGGAGAGGATTATTAAGACTATCAAACAGACAGGCGCGATAGTAAGCGGACCAATTCCGCTTCCGACAAAGAAGAACATCTATACCGTTCTCCGTTCGCCGCATGTCGATAAAAAGTCGAGAGAGCAGTTTGAGACCAGATCTCACAAAAGACTGATTGATATTCTGAATTCATCGAACAAGACTGTCGATGCTCTGACCAAACTTGATCCTCCGGGCGGTGTTGATATAGAAATAAAAGTTTAATCGTAAGATCTGTTAAAAATTAATTATACTCAAATGTTAGGTATATTAGGAAAAAAAATAGGTATGACTACGTTCTTTGAGGATTCGGGGAACGCCGTTCCATGCACAGTCATAGAGGCGGGACCCTGCGTAGTGACCCAGATTAAGACGAAGGATAAAGACGGATACGAAGCGGTAAAAGTCGGTTTCGGCACGAAGAAGGAAAAGAAGGTCAGCAACCCTCAGAGAAAAGTCTATCAAAACTTAAAAATAGCTCCTCCTCGTTACGTTAAGGAACTGAGGGATTTCCCCCTTGCGGACCTTAAAGTTGGCGATGAGTTGAAAATAGACATTTTGTTCAAAGTCGGAGATAAGGTTAAAGTTACCGGTTTATCAAAAGGTAAAGGATTCCAGGGTGTCGTAAAAAGACACGGATTCGGCGGCGGCGTCCGTACACACGGACAGAGCGACAGGGAAAGAGCTCCGGGTTCCATCGGCGCTTCTTCATATCCGTCAAGAGTTCTGAAAGGCCAGAGAATGGCCGGAAGAATGGGCGGCGACAAAGTCACAATCGCCAATCTGAAAGTCGTGAAGATTATTCCGGATTCAAACCTTATTTTACTGAAAGGCTCCATACCCGGGGCAAATTCAGGATTAGTGGAAATCTATAAAAATTAAAAAATGGAACTTAAAGTATTAAAAATAAACGGTAATGACAGCGGTGAAGTTGTAAATCTTCCTGACGAAATCTTCGGGATTGAACCCAACACGCATCTTATCTACCAGGCCGTGAGAAGCTATCTTTCAAACAGAAGACAGGGCACTCACAAAACGAAGGAAAGAAGCGAAGTCAGCGGCGGCGGCAAGAAACCCTACAGGCAGAAAGGCACAGGTAACGCCAGACGCGGTACCAGCCGTTCACCCGTGATGGTCGGCGGCGGTAACGTCTTCGGACCAAAACCGCACAGGTACTATCTCGATATGCCCAAGAAAGCCGCGAAACTCGCGCGTAAGAGCGCGTTGAGCCTCAAGGCGAAGGAAAACGAAATAACGGTAGTTGAGGATTTTTCGTTCGATAAACCGAAAACGAAGGACATGGTCGAAATTCTTAAGTCGCTTAATCTCGACGGAACAAAGACACTGCTTCTCGTTCCCGATAAGAACGACGGTCTGTACAAATCAGGAAGAAACCTTCCGAAACTCAACGTGCTTATTTCGGATCAGGCTGCAACTTACGATATTCTCAACAATAAGATGCTTCTGATACAGAAATCGGCGGTTGAAAAACTTTGTAAGCCGTTATTATCATAACAGAATTTAATAAAATGAAAAGAATCATAATAAGACCGTTAATAACCGAAAAGAACACTATTCTTCAGGAAGACAGAAACCAGTACGCGTTTGAAGTCGGAATGGACGCGAATAAGATAGAAATCGCAAGCGCTATCCAGAAAAAATTCAACGTGAGGGTTACAAGCGTCAGGACAGTTATTATGAAGGGCAAACAGAAAGCCCTTATGACAAGAAAAGGAAGGTTCACAGGATACAGGGCTGACAGAAAGAAAGCCATCGTTACTCTGCATAAGGAAGATAAGATAGATTTAATCGGCGGAACTCCTACTGAATAAAATTTCGGGAATTAATAACGAAGAACAACGAAAAATTTAAATAAAAATAGGGATTTGGTTTCTAATGAAACTAAGTTCCTATTTTTGTAGTTTAATAAAAAGCAGATAAATTAATTTACTTGCTTTGGAAAAATTATGAAATTAGGCAAACAATACACAAGCCGCGAAAATCAGTCAACGGATATTTACCTTAAGGAGATCAGTAAAACTACGCCTCTAAGCGTGGCGGACGAAATCGACTGCGCTAAGAAAATCAAGAAAGGCGATAAGAAGGCACTCGACACTCTCGTTAAGGCGAACCTCAGGTTCGTCGTCAGCGTTGCAAAGCAGTATCAGAATCAGGGGCTTTCTCTTAATGACCTGATAAACGAAGGTAACCTCGGATTGATTAAAGCGGCGAAGAAATTCGATGAGACTCGCGGATTCAAGTT
>JAJTBN010000007.1 GCA_021286895.1 Bacteroidota bacterium
GGGCAATTTCGGGGGCGCGGGAGCCTTTGCAGGAAACGGAATTTTTAAATCAACTGATAACGGTCAGTCATGGGAACTTCTTCCCTCTACATCAGGCATTCCCCCGGGAAGTTTTACATCCGACTGGCAGTATGTCTGGAACGTCGCGGCAGACCCTTCGAGCGCGGCAACCGATGAAGTATATGCCGCAACCGTCGGCTCTATCTATAAAAGCACAAACGGAGGAACAAACTGGACACAAACTCTGGGCAGTTCAACAACACGCTCCGTATTCACTGATGTAGCCGTTTCTTCAACAGGCGTCGTCTATGCCGCCGGCAGTTTTATAAGCGGAGGCCCCATGAACGGAGTCAGACGTTCAACGAACGGAGACAACTGGGTTGACATCACTCCACCCGAATTTCCGCCGGCGTACGAAAGGATTGTAATTACATTAGCGCCGTCAAATCAAAATGTAATGTATGTTGCCGTACAGGGAGTTCCTGCGGGAGAACCTGGTACTGTAAACAAGCACCAACTTTGGAAATACACTTACATCAGCGGTAATGGAACAGGCTCAGGCGGTGTGTGGGAAAACAGAGGCTCAAACCTTCCTCAAACAGGCCAGAACAATTACGGGAATTTCAACGAGCCGTTCGACACGCAGGAGGGATACGACCTGTTCATGCGGGTTAAACCCGACAACGAAAATTTCCTCGTTCTTTGCGCGGTAAACATGTACGTATCTACTGACGCATTCGCTACTATTACCAATGCAAAAAGAATCGGCGGATATCAGCCGGCCGATGAAAACGGAAGTTACACTAATCATCACCCCGATGTGCATTCGGGTTTCTTCAGACCGGGAAGCAACGTTGCATTCATAAGCGGTCACGACGGAGGGCTTTCTGCTACCTCGGATATTACAACGAATATTACTGCAAACAATCCCGTATCGTGGCAAAGCCTTAACAACGGTTATAATGTCACACAGTTCTACGCTGTCTCTTTAGCCCCGGAATCGGGTTCCAACAGGATATTAGGAGGATTTCAGGACAACGGAAGTTATACAACTGTTTCAGGAACTCTGACGGTGCCGTGGACAGAAGTAAATACGGGTGACGGAGGCTATTGCGCAGTGGCTCCGTCTGCGGATAACAGGCTTTATTCCACAGCCCAGAAGGGAGATCTCCAGCGCTGTAATCTCGACTATTCAAACAAAGTCGATATGAAACCTTCAGGGTCAAGGAACCCTCTCTTCATAAATCCTTTCGCGCTGGACAAAAACAATTCATCGCTTCTGTACTTCGCATGCGGCAGCAGCACAACCGCGAACGGAATATGGAGGAACAATAACGCCGTTAACGGAACAACTACCACTGGTTGGTCATTCATCGAGGGCACGGAATTTCCCGATACTACGGAACAGGTAAGCGCGATAGGAATATCATCCGCGAATTCCCCGAACGTGGTTTACTACGGAACAGACGAGGGGCACATCAGGAAAATAACAGACGCGGGAGGAACTCCCGTCGTTTCGGGAAATCTTAACGCGGGATTGCCGTCCGGTTACGTTTCATGCATTGCCGTTGACCCCGAAAATTCCGACAAGGCAGCAGCGACATTCAGCAATTACAACATTGCCAGCGTCTGGTACACCACCAACGGAGGAACCAACTGGACAAACATCGAAGGTAATCTATCGGGCACGAACGGACCATCCGTAAGATGGGCCGAAATATTTTACGTCCAGTCCGTAATGCACATTATTCTCTGCACATCGACAGGCGTTTACTACACAAACCAGTTGAACGGTTCCTCAACCGTATGGACGCAGGAAGCCGTAAACTCAATAGGTAACGTTGTATGCACTATGTCGGATTTCAGAAACAACGACAAAACATTCGTCGTAGGAACACACGGCAGAGGCTGTTTTCAGACCGGGATTACCGCGCCTATCGGCGTGAACCTCATTTCCTCTTCGGTTCCTGAAAAGTTCGCGCTTTCACAAAACTATCCTAACCCGTTCAATCCTTCGACGAGCATTAATTTCGAAGTGCCTGAAAATTCTTTTGTAACTGTTAAAATTTACGATATGCTCGGTAAAAATATTGCGAATCTCGTAAACGGCAGTTACAGGGCTGGAAAATACAGCATCACCTGGAACGCCTCCTCATTCCCGAGCGGCGCATATTTGTGTGTTATGAAATCGGGAAATTACTCGAAAGCCATAAAACTTTTGCTCGTCAAGTAGAATTATCTAAGAACAAATTTTTATAAAAAAACCCGCGCAAGCGGGTTTTTTTGTTAAAATATATTAAACTTTTTTATGCGGTATCGTCTTTATGAAGTTCTTCATCGCTCTTCTTCACGTCGTTAAGCAGTTTGTTTATCTTGTCCGCGTATTCCATCGTATCGTCGAAATAAAAAATCAGGTCCGGCGTGTACTTCATCGTCAACTGCCTGCCGAGCATGTAGCGGATATGCGGTTTCCTGAAATTGATTCTTTCCACAAGTTTTTCCGCCGGCTCTTTGTTTCCGAGAAATGAGACATAGACCTTCGCGAGTTTGAGGTCGGGCGACATTACAACTTTTGAAATTGTAATCAGCCCCGCGTTCAAATCCGATAAATCCTTCGTCATCGCCGTATTAAGCCTGTGCTTAATCTCCTCGGCTACCTTTTCCATGCGTATTGACATATTCTATACCGACTCGAGTTTTCGTTTCGTTTCTATCAGTTTGTATCCTTCGATAACGTCGCCGACTTTTACATCGCTGAAATTTTCAAGACCTATTCCGCACTCGTAGCCCGATTCGACTTCGCGCACGTCATCCTTGATTCTCTTAAGCGACGATATCGTTCCGTTGAAAATTTCAAGACCGTCTCTTATAAGCCTTACTTTGTGATTACGAATTATCTTGCCGTCCTGTACGTAGCATCCCGCGATGTTTCCGATTTTCGGGACTTTGAATACCTGCCGTACTTCGATTGTCGCCGTAATCTCCTCGTTCACTTCAGGAGCGAGCAGACCTTCGAGCACCTGTTTCACCTCGTCGATAGCCGCGTAAATAATATTATGCAGCCTTATTTCGACGTTGCTCTTTTCCGCGAGTTTCCTCGCGTTAAGGTTCGGTCTTACGTTGAATCCGATTATAACCGCGTTTGACGCCTCGGCAAGTAGAACATCCGATTCCGTAATCGCGCCGACCGCCTTGTGAATGACCCTTACAGTCGCCGTGCCCGGCTTCGAAAGTTTGTGCAGAGAATCCGCAAGCGCTTCCGCTGAACCGTCTACGTCTGTTTTAAGTATAATGCTGAGTTCTACCGACTGTCCGAGTTTAATCTGATTCGTTATGTCTTCGAGAGTTGTATGCTTGACCTGCCTGAGTTCCTGTTCGCGTTTTAACTGCTGGCGTTTGAGAGCGATTGCCCTTACCTCGGCTTCGGATTTAAGCACTATAACCGAATCGCCCGCCTGCGGAAGGCCTTCGAAACCTATAACCTGAACGGGTGTAGACGGACCGGCGATTTCAATCCTGTTATCGCGTTCATCGAACATCGCCCTTACCTTGCCGGAATAAACTCCCGCCACAAAACTGTCTCCGATTCTCAGCGTGCCTTTCTGTACAAGTATCGTCGCTACCGAACCTCTTCCCTTATCGAGTTTCGATTCGAGAACCACGCCTCTTGCTTCCCTGTCAGGATTCGCCTTTAACTGAAGCAGTTCCGCTTCGAGCAGAATCTTATCGAGAAGCACCTGTATGTTAACGCCCTTCTTTGCCGAAATTTCGACTGACTGGTATTTTCCGCCCCATTCTTCGACAAGTATGTTCCTGTCTGCTAACTGAGACTTTATTCTTTCAACGTTTGCCTCGGGTTTATCAACCTTGTTTATCGCTATTACTATAGGCACCCCCGCGGCCTGAGCGTGGTTAATCGCCTCAACTGTCTGCGGCATAACGCTGTCGTCGGCAGCGACGACGAGAACGACAATGTCTGCCGCCTGTCCGCCTCGCGCGCGCATTGCCGTGAACGCCTCGTGCCCCGGTGTATCGAGGAATGTTATCTGTTTTCCGTTTTCAAGCCTGACCTTGTAAGCGCCGATGTGCTGAGTAATGCCGCCGGCTTCGCCTGCCACAACGTTCGCTTTTCTCACGTGGTCAAGGAGCGAGGTCTTGCCATGGTCGACGTGACCCATGACCGTAACGACAGGAGGCCTGTCCTTAAGCGTCTCTTCCGCGTCTTCTTCATCTTTGAGCAGGTCTTCTTCGTATTCGCTCTGAAACTCTATCTTGTATCCGAATTCTTCCGCGAGCAGCAGTATCAGGTCCTTTTCGAGACGCTGGTTGATGGATACCATCATGCCGAGGTCAAAACACTTCTTAATAATCTCGTTCGCCGATACTCCCATTATATTCGAAAGTTCCATCGTCGAAACGAATTCAGTAACGCTTAAAATATTCTTTCTCGCTTCCTTTATCTCGGCTTCTTTCTTCTCCTGTTCGAGTCTTTCCTTTTTCTTTTTCTTTCTTGCTATGCTTCTTGCCGACGCTCCGCTGTCATCTTCTATCTTAGCGAATGTTTCCCTGATTGCCTCGTCGATTTCCTTCTGCGAGAATTCTTTCTGCTTCGGTCCCTTCGATGCTTTCTTTTTCTTGCGGTCGTAATCAGATTCGGTTTTCGGCTTCTTGTCTTTGTTGTCCTTTATGGGTTTCTTAGCGTCTTTTGAAGCGGAAGAAACAGGCGGCATACCGCCCGGCTTAATAAATCCCGGTTTCTTCGGTTTTTCCTTGTCCTTGTCTTTAAACGGCCTCTTGGGAGGTTTGCCCGTATCTTTAATCGTGACCCTTTCAAACTTGCCCTTGTTCTGTCTGTCGAATCTTGGTTTTTCGCCTTTACCGTCGCCCTTGTTCTCGGTTTTGCCGTGCTTAAAATCCCTGTTGAAAGGTCTGTCGGATTTGAACTTCTTTTCCTCGTGTTTCTTCTGCTGGCCTTCGGTTTTAACTACGGGTTTCTTTATTTCCTCGCCGCCGGCGGGAAAATCTTTCGCGGAAACTATCTGCGGAACCGGAATTGACGAAGTCTCGGCTTTTTCAGTCTTAACAGCGGGTTCAGCCTTTTCCTCTGCTTTCTTGACAGGCTTTTCCTCGGGTTTGACTGCCGGTTTTTCTCTCTTATCCGCTTTCTTCGCCTCTTTAGCCTTCTTCTGCGTTTCGAATAATCTCTCGAGTTCCTCTTTCCGTCTCTTCGTTTCTTCCTCCTCAGCCTTTACCCTTGCCTCGTGTTCTTCGAAAGCTATCTGTTCCTGCTGCCTGCGCTCCTCTTCGGCTTTCTTCTTCTGTTCCTCAAGGTTCTTCTTCAGAAGTTTTTCCTCATCCCTCTTCTTCTTGGCCTCTTCTTCTTTCTGAAGCACTTCGGTCGCTTCCGATATCTCGACCTTGTTCTGCTTCACGAAATCGACAATCTTCTTTACATGCTTTTCCTGTTCTTCGAGGTCGCGCTTGAAATGATTGTAAACTTTAGATACAGTTTCCGCTTCTAAAGTAGTATTAATAGTTACCTTGTCGATACCTATTGTCTTAAGATATTCGATTATATCCTCTTTCGACCTGTTAATTTCCTTAACAAGTTTAACCAGTTTCATTTTTTGAAGCGTACTATCTGACATAAAAGTTGTTTATGCTGTATTTAGTTATTTGAATTTTCTTCGTTAGTGTTTTCTCTTACTTCTTCGCCCGCTTTTTCTTCCTCGCCGGCTTTTTCTCCCTCGCTTGTTTTTTCTTCTTCGTCTGTTTTTTCTTCTTCGTCTGTTTTTTCTTCTTCGCCGTTTTCGCGAATGACGTCAATCTGGTATCCGGTCAGTTTTGAAGCGAGTTTAATGTTCTGACCGTTCTTGCCGATTATAAGGCTCACCTGATCCTCGTCGGCATAAATTTTCGCTATCTTGTTCTCGTTATCAATGTATATATCCTGAAGTTTCGCGGGTGACAGCGCTCTTGCTATGTAAAGCGCTCCGTCTTCGGTGTAATTGATTACATCGATGTTCTCGTTGCTCAGTTCGCGTACGATGGAATGGATTCTCATACCCTTCATTCCCACACACGCGCCTACTGCGTCTATCTTATCGTCGTTCGAGACTACCGCAATCTTCGCGCGCTCGCCCGGATCCCTCGCTATCGCCTTGATTTCAAGAATACCGTCGTATATCTCGGGTCTCTCCAGTTCGAACAGTTTGTACAGGAATCTCTCGTCCGCTCTCGAAACTACAACGAGCGGCGGACCCGACGATTTCTTGTCGAGACGTTTTATTATAACCCTTATGTTATCGCCTTTTTTGTATCTTTCCTTGGCAATCTGTTCTTCCTTCGGAAAGAAAAGTTCGTTGCTGTTATGAATAAGGAGTATGGAATTGGGTTTAATCTGATACACTTCGCCGACAAGAATCTCGCCGACCTGTTCTTTGTAAAAATTAAACGTCACTTCCTTGTCGATTTCTCTGAGTTTCTGATTCAAATTCTGCTTGAGATTCAGTACCGACCTGCGTCCGAATTCTTCAATGGGAATTTCCTCGACGAAATCGTCGCCAATCTCAAAGTCTTCGCCCGATTTATCCTTGGCAGTCTCAACGTCTATCTCCGTAGCGGGATCCACGACATCCTCAACAACCGTCTTGTAGAGAAAAATCTCGATGTTGCCTTTCTCCATGTTGACAATAACGTCGAAGTTCGCCGTCGGTCCGTGCTTCTTCTCCATCATTTTCCTGAATGAGTCCTTAATAACGCTCTCGAGTATATCTCTGTCTATACTCTTCATTTTTGCCATCTGGACAAATGCTTCTACTATCTCAGATTTCATAAATCCTTATTTAATAATTTAAAAAGGTAATTTAACTTTTAATAATTCCAGTTCGGAAAACTTAAACGCTGTCTCGCGCGTTTCCTTCTTTCCCGTCTTTATCTCGAAAACCAGATTATCACCGTCGGCTTTTATAAGTTTTCCTGTCTGTTTTTCATCTCCGTTTCCGAAATCGAAAATCCTGTTAACATGCTTCGCCGCCTGCCAGTCGTACCTGAACGGCCTCTCGACCCCCGGCGACGAAACTACCACTTTAAGTATTTCGTCTTTTACTTCGCTTCCGTCTATAATTTCGTTTATCTCACGCGATACCTCCGTCAGTTCGTCAAGGCTGAGGTCGCCCGGCGAATCAACGAAAATCTCGACAACCTTGTTCTTCCTCTCGCCGCGGATTTCAACGTCAATTAAACGGATATTTCGCCCGTTTAATGCCTTTTCCGCTATATTTTCAATGTTTTTTTCCATAAACAAAAAAAAAGTGGGTCATCAACCCACTCTGAATTTCTACGCCATATTATCAATCAAATATAATTTAACTGATGTACTTAATCAAGTATATAATACTGACACGGAAGCGGTTTGCGGTTGGAAGAGAAATGTTAACGGATATAAAAAAATCCCGGCAGGAAGCCGGGATTTTATATGAAAAATTACACGTGGCGTCAGGTGTTTCCACCTGATGCACAGGCGTTAGCCTGTATGCCCTTAAAAATACATGATACGTATCAGCCTCTGATCATTACAATAATAATTTCTGTAACTCGAATATTTCCAGTCCTCCGGATTCTTTACCAACCCTTTTCTTACGGGATTCAAATGTATGTAATCCATTTTAATCTCCATAATTTTATCGCCGTAAATAATAAAATCATCAAACCTGTCTTTCCAAATCTTGAAGACTGTGGATTTGCAATATTTCGCATTCATCCTCAGCCTGCTCAGGATATCCTCCCTCCCGTCTGCTATTAGTTGCTCCCTGATTTTGAATGAAGTATACTTTTTAAAATCCCTCATAAAAGCAGATAGGATTTTCCCGCTTTCAATATATAATATCAAATGCAGGTGATTCGGCATGAAGACATACGAAATTAATTTTACCTTATATTTTTCAAGAAGAAATTTCAAAGAATCCATTAAAATCCCGTAATATTTTTCCTCCGTAGAAAATATATTCTCAAAATTCATCACGGTCGTTGTAACGAATGAAACGAGCCAATCATTTTCGAAGAAACTTCTACCTCTGAGTCCCATCGATTTTTCCTCCTTGTTACTATATCAGACCTCCGGTCTGAGTGTCAGGTGGAAACACCTGACACCACAACAATATATGCTTATTCGTTCGATTTTAATAATTAATTATTTTTATAAACGCCCCCTAACCGCCCAAACAATTATCGGTTTTTAATATAAAAAAATCCCGGCAGGAAGCCGGGATTTTATATGAAAATATTTAATCCTTGCTATTTCACCACTACCATTCTCTTAATATCCGAGTACATGCCCGCCTGAATCCTGTAGAAGTAAACGCCGGAACTCAATGAAGAAGCGTCGAATCCTACCTGATAGGTTCCCGCTTTCTTGAATTCATTCACGACTGTCCTAACTTCCCTGCCGAGCAGGTCATAAACTTTAAGACTGACGTTTTCATCTTTCGGAAGTCCGAATACGATGCTTGTCACGGGATTGAAAGGATTCGGATAGTTCTGCGAAAGACTGAACACTGTCGGTATTTCGCTTTCAATCTGTCTGATGCCGACCGAAGCGAATTTAATCTTTGCTTCGTTGTTCTTCGTTATCATATCCGCAACGTCCGTCGCCTTAATCAGCGCGAAGCCCACTGTTTCCGTGCCTCCCGCCGCGATGTTGAGCGGTCCTACCGAAAGCACAAAGCAGTTCGAACCGGGTCCGAGTGAATCGTTCACTACGTTATTGCTCATGCAGTCCCATTTTTCCTGTGTCGTGTATCCGTTCATCACGTCTGTCGCCGGCAAAATCTTGAAATTAAGATTCTGGTTCGTCATCAGACCGAGACCGAGATACAGATTCGAAACAGTGCTGTTGAAAGTGTAAGCGAGCCTGTTCGCGGAATTAAGCCTTGTTGTATTTCCCGAACTGAAATTGCCGTCCGGAGCAAGCCAGAGATATATGCCCGCGTAGGCATTTGACAGCGCAGTGCTGTTTGTGTTTTTAATTTTATATTTCAGAAGAATGTAATCCATGTCCGCGGCTGTTGTGAACGCGTAAGAATACGCCTGAACTTCCACGCCGATCTTGTTCGAACCCGCGCCGTCATCGTTGAATTTGCCGTAACCGTCCTGAGCGGAAGATGTTCCCGGCGTCGTCAGCGTGTAACCCGTGATTCCCACGAAATCCGTATCGGATACGTTCGCGGGCGTCGTTCCTCTTCTTACGCAGTCCGATACTTTCGTATTAGCCGTCCCTATCATCAGACCGCCTTCGTATATGTTGTTGGTGATGCCCGTTCCGAACATGAGTCCCGTTCCGTATGACTGCGCCTTCTTTCCGACATTACCGTCCTTCGTAAGACAGAGTTTCATGTTGTTTACGTTGTGTACGGCATACCCCTGACGGAATCTGATTGTGAACGTATTCGCCGCGTCATCTGTGTAACATGTATTCGAGTAAGAAACTTTAAACACAACATCAGCGTCAAACGGACAGTTCGAAAGCGCCTTCACTTTGAAAGTGTTCGCGAATGTTGTCGAGAACGTTCCGTATGCGGGAATGCTTCCTACATAAACGGAATCCTGAACTATCTGAACGTAACTGCTTGCCGTGGTAAGCCTTATCGAAGCGTTCGTACCGGCAAAGTGCGTATTCTTGAAACTTAAAGCGACCGGTATAACTTCGTTAACGTCGTAAACCTTATCGTTGTTTCCGTAGATTGAGTCATTGTGCTGGAATGAGGTAATCTTGATTATCGGAAAATCGGAAACGCACTTAAACGCGTTCACTCTTCCCGTTCCGAGAAGTCCTACATAACTCGGGTTCAGGTTGTATATGCTGTCAACTCCGAGTTTCAGCCTGTCCACAACCTGCTGTGCCGTCCATGTCGGATACTTTGCCCAGATGAGAGCGACAGTACCCGCCGTTATCGGCGATGACATTGAAGTACCGTCGAGTGACGCGTATGTGTTGTCGTAGTATGTGCTGAGAATTCCTTCGCCCGGAGCGCATATATCGACTGTCGAATGGTAATTCGAGAAAGTCGTTTTCACGTCCGTTGAACCGGTAGCCGCTACGTTGACTACGTTATCGTATGAAGCAGGGTATCTTGCCCAGTTCTGCCCGACGCCGTTAGCGTCGCCGTTGCCCGCGGACGCGCAGATAACCGTTCCGTTATTGAACGCGTTTGTGCAGACCATCTGTGAATAAGCACTGTATGTCGCGCTGCCGAAACTGCAGTTGATAACTTTCGCGCCGTTCTGATAGCAATAAACGATTCCGTTGTCAGTATAATAAAGCAGCGATTCGGGATTGGTATCGTCCGTGTGCTTTGTTACCATTATTTTCGTCTTGAAACCGATACCCGCTCCGTGAATTCCGTTATCCGTTACCTGTGAAGCGCAGCCGGAAACGTGCGAGCCGTGTGTATTGCCGCTCGGCTGAATCTGGACGTTGTTGTCATTCCCCCAGAAGTCCCAGCCTTTCCAGTCGTCAATGTATCCGTTCGCGTCGTCGTCAATTCCGTTTATCGGTTCGTTCCATTTTATTCTTATGTTTGCCTGCAGGTCGGGATGGTCAAGGTCCGTTCCGCTGTCAACTATGCCTATTACAACGTTTGTGTCGCCTTTCGTGACATCCCATGCCTGAAATGAGTTTATTTTCGAAATATGATACTGCCCTGAGATGTTCGGGTCATTCGGCATGTAATCCGCCTGATACACATAAGAAGGCTCCGCCCATTCGAGTATGTCCTTGTTAGCGTTGAGCAGCCTCAGCGCCGCGTCGTGCGGGTCTTCCGAAGACGTATATTTTATTTCGAATACTTTCGCGAGTTCTTCGTCGCCTTTCATTCTTTTCTTCTCGTCGGTCTTTAACGGGTACATCTGCCAAACCGACTTCACTCCGTATTCACTCATTATCTTGTCTATGTTCTGAATCCCGGTCGATGTCTTCGTAAAACCGCTGACCTGATTCCTGAACTTGATATTAATTGTACCTACCTGGTACATTTCACCCGGTCCGCGTTTTATTACGTTGCCGGAAATGATGTAGTTTCCCCTTCCGCTGAATCCAAGCACTGATAACGCGAATGCTATAACAACAAGCAAAACCGCAGGAAGATGGAATCTGGAAAAATAGTTTTTCATAAGCCTTTTTATGTTTAATGATTGATGTCCAAAAATAGCAAATATAATTTTACATTTAAATTGTATTTTGAATTCACAAAATATTTTTATTTTGCCTATCTATTATCGTTCCAAAAATTTAATATTTAAAGACTTCTGGATAAAATAATCGCATCCGGGTGATTTTCGCTTTAACGTTTAACTCCCGGCTTTCCGCTCGAAACTGCACCGGAGGTCCGCCGATACGCGGGAAATCTCGCGGTAACAGCGGAGTGAAATCGTTTTTCAGAAGTCTATTTAATTGTATATGCCTGACATCGCGGATAAATACAAACTTCACGAAAATTTTTACCTGCAGGATACTTTGACGGTTTCCGCGGCGCTTCTCGGCAAGATTCTCGTCAGGAAAACCGGCAGACATGTTTTGTCGGGTAAGATTGTCGAAACGGAAGCGTACCTCGGTGATTCAGACCCCGCCTGCCACGCTTACGGAAGAGTTACGCCGAGAAATCATACTCTTTATATGAAGGGAGGCATCGCGTACGTTTATTTTATCTACGGCAATTATTACTGCTTTAACGTCGTGACCGAAAGAAAAGGCGTCGGCGCCGCTGTGCTTATCAGGGCTGTCGAACCGTTTACAGGCGTAGAACAGATGAAACTCCGCAGACCGAAAATCAGGACGGAACATGACCTTACCAACGGTCCCGCAAAACTCTGCCTTTCGTTCGGCATAGACAGGAAACTTAATGAAGCCGATTTGCAATCGGATGAGATTTACATTTCAAAAGGAAACAAAGAAAAATTTACAATAGCCGTTAGCAGAAGGATCGGAATCGAAAAAGGCGCGCACTTCCCTTACAGGTTCTTCATAAAAGACAATCCCTACGTTACGCGGCATAAACTTAACAAAGAAATCATTTCGGAGATGAAATCATGAAAATAAAATTCTGCGGAGCGGCGAGAACCGTCACAGGCTCGCAGCACCTTCTTGAAATCAACGGCAAAAAAATACTCCTCGACTGCGGCATGTACCAGGGCAAACGCGAAGAGTCTTACGACATGAACAAAAACTTCCTTTTCGACCCCGCTGATATTCAATGCGTCATACTTTCGCACGCGCATATCGACCATGCCGGCAACCTGCCGATGCTCTCGGCAAAAGGATTCAAAGGATTTATTTATTCGACGCCCGCGACACGCGACCTTTGCTCAATCATGCTTATTGACAGCGCTTATGTTCAGGAAAAGGATATTGAATTCGTAAATAAAAGAAGAGCAAAGAAACACCAGCCGCCTTTTAAAGCGCTTTATACTCTCGACGATGCGAAACAGGTCCTTACGCAGTTCAAGACCGTTTCCTACAATAAGCAGTTTTTACTCGACGGGTTCGGCGGCGAAGTAAAAGTCACTTTCTGCGACGCGGGACACATTCTCGGCTCTTCGCAAATCGTACTTGAAGTGAAGAACGGCGGAAAGCCCGTCACAATTGGGTTTACAGGCGACCTCGGAAGAAAGAACCTCCCGATACTCAAAGACCCCGAGTTCATGGGCAGCGTCGATTACCTGCTGTGCGAATCGACTTACGGCGGACTTTATCACGAACCCGCGTCGACCATTGAACAAAGCCTCCTCGATACAATTAGCGAAGCGCTGAAGACAAACGGAAAAATTATTGTGCCTTCCTTTAGCGTCGGCAGAACTCAGGAACTGATTTATGAAATCTCGAAACTTAATGCCGCGGGAAAACTGCCGTCATTTCAGGTTTATGTCGACAGCCCGCTTTCGGTTAACGCGACAGCGATTTTCAAGATGCATCCGGAATGCTTCGATGAGGAAACTTATAACCTCATAGCGTCCGGCGTAAATGTCTTCGGACTCGATAACGTGAAGTACATTAAGGATGTAGAAGAATCGAAAAAACTGAATTCGACTAAACTGCCCTGCATGATTATCTCGGCATCGGGAATGTGCGAAGCGGGACGCATACTTCACCATCTTGCGAACAACGTCGAAAACGCGAAGAATACCGTGATGATAATCGGCTACATGGCGGAAAATACTCTCGGCAGACAACTGATAAAGGCATCCGACAAACCGAACTACAAAATTAAAATCTTCGGCGAGGAACATACCGTGAAAGCGAAAGTGAAAGTGCTGAACGCGTTCTCCGCGCATGCCGACAGCAACGAAATCCTCGATTACCTTAAACAGTTCGACAAAAACCGGATCAAAAAACTTTTCCTTGTCCACGGCGAGCCGCCCCAGCAGGAAAACCTCCGCACGATTCTCGACTCCAACGGGTTTAAGAACATCGAAATCCCCGCGCGCGGCGATACATTTGAATTGTCGTGAGAGCGGAAAATGGAAAATAGAAAACGGTGGAATGGAAAATGGAAAATAGAAAACGGTTGATTGGAAAATGGAAAATAGAAAATAGTTGATTGGAAAATGGAAAATGGAAAACGGTGGAATGGAAAATGGAAGATAGAAAATAGTTGATTGGAAAATGGAAAATAGAAAATAGTTTTTGCTCTATAGAGACATCTGAAAAATGATACTTTGAAGATTTGTCATCCCGGCGAAGGCCGGGATCCATAACAGAAATGCGCTTTTTGGTTTTGCATTTTTTAAAAGATATAGTTTTTCAAAAGCCTCTCTATAATAATTTAAAATTTAAAATTAATAATTTAAAATCGCTCTTAGGTGGCGTCGGGTGTTACCACCCGACGCGCCGGCAAAGCCGGCAGTGACTCCTATAACAGGCCTCCGGACTGTGTGTCAGGTGGAAACACCTGACACCACAAAAAACTTTACACTTTCAAATGTAATTTTGCACTTTGCACTTTGAACTTTCAACTGTAATTTTGCACTTTGCACTTTGAACTTTCAACTGTAATTTTGCACTTTGCACTTTACATTTTCAATTCTAACAAAGGCTCTCATACAAAGCCATATACTCTCCCCCCGACTTGCGCCAGCTGAAATCCCTCTCCATTCCCCTCTTTATAACCGCTGCGAGCAAAGCCCTGTCTTCATACAATTTCATCGAACGCATTACCGCCTCCTCAAACTCTGCGTAAACAAACTCGGGAAAACTAATCCCGTTGCCGTTTTCCTTATCTGAAATATCAATCACTGTATCCGCCAGCCCGCCGACCTTCCTCACAATCGGCACAGTACCGTAGTTCAGGCTGTACATCTGATTCAACCCGCACGGCTCATACCTCGAAGGCATCATGAAAAAATCCGAGCCGGCAGTAATCATGTGCGCCAGTTTATTGTTGTACTCAACGGACACCTTAATTTTTTCAGGATGCGCCGAAGCAAGTTTTTTCAACTGCTTTTCGTATTTCTCTTCGCCCGAACCGAGAACAACAAGCCTGAAATCCTTCCCGATATTCTTTTCGCAGAATTCGAGCACAAGTTCAATCCCCTTCTGCCACGCGAGACGCGAAACTATGCCGTAAAGCGGAATACTCTCGTTCCCGCCGAACCCGCATGCGTTAAGCAAAGCGGCTTTGTTCTCCGCTTTCCCTGCCGGATTCATCGCGCTGTAATTCGATTCAATCAGTTTATCGGTAACAGGATTCCATTCTTCCGTATCAATGCCGTTCAGAATTCCCGTGATGCTATCCTTCCTCGCCTTCAGCACTCCCTCAAGCCCCGAGCCGAATTCCTGCGTCGTGATTTCCTCCGCGTATGTCGGGCTTACTGTCGAAACCGCGTCGGCGTAATAAATCCCCGTCTTCAGCATATTCGCGTTGCCGTTAAACTCAAACGGACCGCCCAGCACGAAACTGCTCTCGCCGAAACCCGCTTTAGTAACCGTATCCGGCTCGAAAATCCCCTGATAACCTATATTGTGAATCGAAAGAATCGATTTCGAATTCCTGAAAATCTCATCCCACGCGTACTGAAGTTTCAGCATCGCCGGTATATATGACGCCTGCCAGTCGTTGCAATGAAAAATATCGGGCTTCCATTTCATAAACTGTAGAGTCCTTAACACCGCGTGCTGAAAAAGAATGAACCTCTCATTCTCGTCCTCGTCATTCGTATAAACTTTTCCCCTGCCGAAATAGTAAGGGCAGTCGATAAAATAATAATCAACTCCGTCTTTCCTGCGCGACCAAAGACTAAAACCTCTCTTCTCCCCGCCCGCTTCAACCGAAGTTTCGGGAAAATCCTCCGCCGCTATACCTGACTTTTCCCTATCAACCAAATCATAAAGCGGCAAAAACACTTTCACTTCCGCGCCCAAACCTGACAAAGCCGGGGGCAGAGAACCGCTCACATCCGCAAGCCCCCCCGTTTTCACAAAAGGCGCGCATTCGCTCGTAACAAAACAAACTCTCATAATCGAATTTTTAGCAAATTATTCATAAAAATATCAATAAGAAATGAAAAGATACGTCTTTACATTGACTTGTAATTCTACGCTAAAATCAGTAAAATTATCGTTTATTATAAATTAAAGCGCAATATGAAAAGGCAGAAAACATTAATCCTTTTACTCGTTTTTACAATTATTTCTACTATGTTCCTCGCATACGGATGCAACAAGAAGAATAAAACCGTTGTTGCCGAAGTGGGACCCGAAAAAATTCTCATGTACGAATTTGAAAACCAATTCCTGAAATCAATCGGAAACAATCAGGATTCGGCAAAAAACACGACTATCGAACAAAGAAAGGATTTTCTCGACCTGATGATTAAGTTAAGACTGAAAGTACTCGACGCTACCGAAAAAGGCTACCTTGATTCGCCGGAAATTAAAAAAGACCTGGAGAGTTACAAGAAAAATTATATTTCTGCTTTTCTTGTTGACAAAAAAGTAGTTGACCCCATGATTAAAGACCTCTACGAAAAGAAAAAATTCGAAGTGAGAGCGTCGCATATTCTCATTAATCTGCCTCAGACTGCGACTCCCGAAGATTCCATAAAGGCTTACGAGAAAGCGAATAAAGTCATCGAAAGACTGAAGAACGGCGACAATTTCGCGGTAGTAGCCGCTGAAATGTCGGACGACCCCTCTGCGAAACAGAACGGCGGCGATCTCTACTATTTCACCGGCGGTATGACAGTAACGGAATTCGAAGACGCGGTATTCAAACTGAATGTCGGCGATTTCACCAAGAAACCCGTCAGGACTATGTTCGGACTTCATGTCGTTAAACTTACCGACAAGAGAAAAAGAAGCGACGGCATCAGAGCATCGCATATCCTTATCCAGGATACAAAAGATTCTCTCGGAAGAGTCATCGATTCTACAGTGGCGCTGACGAAGATTAACGAAGTTTACAACAAACTCAAAAACGGAGAAGATTTCGGCAAACTCGCCGCTGAATATTCTCAGGACCCCGGCACGTCACCAAAAGGCGGCGACCTCGGTTTCTTCGACAGAAGAAGAATGGTTCAGCCTTTCGACAGCGCGGCATTCACGCTTAAAGTCGGCGAATTCTCATCGCCTGTTAAAACTCCTTACGGCTACCACATTATCAAGGTTACTGAAATAAAGCCGTATCCTTCTTTCGATAAATACAAAGAAACTCTTAAGAACGAATTTAAAAGAAGCCCGATGTACAAGGCGGAATACGACAAGTTTGTCGAACAGTGCCTTAAAGACGTTAACCTGAAACCCGAACCTGACGGCTTCAAACTTATTTTCTCGAAAGTTGATTCAACAAAGAACATCGGCAGTTTTAATTTCGACAGCCTTTTCACCGATACCGAAAAAGGTACAAAAATCGCGACTTACAAAGACGGATTCGTTACTCTCGGCGATATCCTGCAGTTCATGCAGACGAACAAGGACCAGTACACGTTCTCCGCGAACCAGCAGACATTCACGAAGATAATAAACGAAACTGCCAAGAATCCTATACTTACGCTTATCGCGACAAAAGAAAAAATCGATAAGGAAGAAGATTATCTCGACCTTCTGAAGGAATATACTTCCGGCCTCCTGCGCGAAAAAATCGACCTCGAACAGATTTCAAGCAAGATAAAGATTACGGACGAAGATATACAGAAATACTATGATTCTCATTTGCAGCAGTACACATATCAGGAAAACGGCGTCGATAAACACAGACCTCTTGATGAAGCGAAATCGGAAATTACGAACATATTAAGATCGGAAAAGTTTAACGAAACCGAAAAGGCATACATAGAAACCCTGAAACAGAAATACCCGGTAAAAATCAATACCGACGCATTAAGCAAAGCATTTAAAGATTAGATAATTGAATAGATTAAAACTCGGAATATTGCTGCTGCCGCTGCTTCTGCTCGCGGCAGCAGGCATTTCATACGGTCAGAACGAAGGCGATAAAATTCTCGCAATCGTCGGCAACGATATCATACTCGAGTCTGACCTTCAGTACCAGATTCAACTGTACGCGAGACAGAACCAGCTGACCTCAATCAATCAGCAAATCGCGACGCAGATTTTCCAGCAGTTGCTTACGGAAAAGATTATACTCGCCAAGGCCGAACAGGACAGCATCACTGTCAAAGACGAAGAAGTCAACAAGGAACTTGACTACAGAATTAAATCTATAGTCGATCAGGTCGGCTCTGAAGACCGCATTCAGGAAATTTACGGAATGCCGCTCGTTAAAATCAGGCTGATGCTTAAAGACGACCTTGTCAAGAAAATGAAATCCGACAAACTCAGAAGGAAAAAATTCGGAAACCCGGTTAAAGTTAGCGACAAGGAAGTCAGGGACTTCTACCAGGAATTCAAAGACAGCATTCCTCCCGTATCGCTGGAATACGAACTGAGCCATATCTACATGACGAGGAATCTCACCCCCGAAGAAAAACTTGCGGCGAAAGAAAAAGCGCTGAAAATTCTCGACAGCGTTAAAGCGGGAGCGGATTTCTCCGAACTCGCAAAAAGAAATTCTGACGATAAGGGCTCGGCAATCAACGGCGGCGACCTCGGTTTCGCGAAGAAAGGCGTATTCGTTAAGGAATTCGAAGAAGCGCTCTTCACTCTGAATGTCGGAGAAGTTTCGGACGTTGTGGAAACGGAATACGGTTACCACATTATCAAACTGATAGAAAAGAAAGGCGAACAGTTTCACGGACGCCATATACTCGTGGCATTCCAGAAAAACGAAGCCTCGGATTTTGAAACGATAAACAAACTGAAAGCGGTCAAAGACAGTATCTCATCCGGGAAATACACGTTCGAGGAAGCGGCGAAGAAATTCTCGCAGGACCCCGAATCCGCAGTTAAAGGCGGCTATCTCGGGTTTATCTCTGTGGATAAACTCGACAGCGCGTACATTCAGGGGTTAAACAACATACCTGTCGGCGGAATTACAGACCCGATTAAAACAGGCACGGATAAGAACTACGGATATGAACTCGTGATGCTTAAATCGAAAACTGAACCGCACAAGGTTTCTCTCGATACGGATTTTGAACGCATCAGGAAAATAGCGCAGATTAACAAGGAGAACAAAGCCTACGACGCGTGGATTGAAGAATTAAAAAAATCGGTTTACGTCGACGTAAAATACTGATGAATGAATATCTTTCATGCGGGATTATACGGCTGGTTATTGCTGATACTGATATTATCGGTCTCGTCGGCACTTTCATTCCTGCTGAACAGAAATAACGGAATCACAGGTTTTAAAAAAGCGGTGCTCGTTCTGCTGAGAACGGCATCGCTTTTTTGCGTCATATCCCTTCTCTTAAATCCTTTCATCACGCTTTCGGTTACAACCGGTAAAACAGGCGCAGACATTATTCTGATTGACAACAGCCTGAGCATGAACCTTGAGAACAGATACAGGGAATTACAGCCCGCATCGGATGAAGTTAAAAAACACGGCAGCAATGTAAGGATGTTCGCGTTCGGCAGCGGGCTTCTCGGCGAAATTAAAAGCGGCGGTGATATTTTCACGGGCTCGGAATTCAGAACGTACTCTACGGACCTCGCGGCCGCACTGGAAGAACTGTATCCGGTGCCGAAAGATTTTTCCGTGAATACGGTTACAGTCATCTCCGACGGAATCATTAATCAGAGCGGTTCCCTCTTGCCTGCCGCGAAAAAATTCGGAGTGCCGTTTTACTATTACTTAATCGGAGATACTGTCCGGAAAAATGACGTTCTTATTAACAAAGTTTTTTACAACAAACAGGCGTTCGCTGGTAGCGTTTCAACGGTCAAGGTCTTGATTAATTCATTCGGGTATTCGAGAAACCTGAACGTGAACCTCTTCGGGGAAGGCATTCTTATGCAGACGAAAAACGTGCTCGTGAATACTTCCGAAAGCGAATACACAACTGAATTCAAAGTCACGTCGGGCTTTCCCGGCTCAAGGAAATATACGGTGAGAATCGATACACTCGACAACGAAATAACGGTTCTCAACAACAGCAGGGATTTTTTCATTAAGTATTACGAGAATAAATTTAAAGTTCTCGTAATCGCGGGAAGCCCGGGCGAAGATTTTTCGGCGTTCAGGCAGTCCCTCTCGAAACTCGAAAATTTCAGCGCCGATTTTTTTGTCGGGAAATCTCCCGATACTTTCTACGAAGGAACACTTCCCTCTTTTGACGGATACAGCGCGGTGTTTCTTTTCGGCTTTCCTCTCGCTAATACTGACAAAAATCTCATAGAGAAAACCGTGAAAGACGCTTCGGAAAGAAACCTTCCGGTAATATTTTTTAACTCGTCGAACACGGGATACGAAAACCTGAAGGAACTCGAAAAACTTCTGCCGTTCACTGTCAGCGGCTCTGCCGGCGCGCCGTACACCAGCATGTCAAGAATGCTTCCGTTTGACGCCCCCGACGAACCCGAACCGATAAGGAAAATAAGCGCTCTTCCGCCCGCGGTTTTTTTAAAAGGCGCGTTCATTCCGAAACCCGGCGCTGACGTGCTCGCCGTAACCACTTCGGAGAACGAGCCTTCGGTGATTCTATTCAACGGCGGGACGTATAAATCGGCCGCGTTTCTCGGCAGCGGGATTTACAAGTGGACTTTGAACAATTCAGGAGAAACGGAAAATCAGATTAGAAATCTCGCCGCGGTGCTCTTCAACCTCGCTCTCGGAAACGGGAACGCCGGCAAATTTTATCTGAGTACTGATAAAGACTGTTACGCTTATTCGGAACCCGTTGAGATAAAAGCCCGAACGGTCAACGCGGGCGCGGGAAACTTTTCGGTCAGACTGAAAATAACAGGCAGAGGATTTGCAAAAGAAACCGATATGGAAAAAAACGGAGCCAATTCGTTTGTATTCCGATTCACGCCCGACAGCCTTTCCGACTTCACTGCCGAAGGCAGGCTTTTTTCCGATAATCAGCCGGTTGCGGGCGACGCCGTTAGATTTTCCTGCGGAAACGCGCAGGAAGAATATATTCTGACAAAACCCGATGACAGAATCCTCAAATCGCTGTCGGCAAACACCGGAGGCTCCGACATCAGAACATTGGGAAAATCTTCATTCGAAAAACATGAAGTTACGGACGCCCCCGGGACCGAAACAAAAAAAATACTCGTAAGAGATTCGGCTTATTATCTTCTATTCATAATATTTCTGCTTTCTCTCGAATGGTTCCTGAGAAAACGGTTTAATCTTCCCTGAAAATTTAATTGAAAAGTTACACTGTTTACGATATCTTATATTGATTGAAAAATGACATCCGCATTAAAAAAAATATTTATTGTTCTATTGCTGCTGATTTCGTCAGGCGCCTATTCACAGCAGTACTGGCTTAGCAAAAACAGCCCGGTTACGCTGGACTTGATAGAAAGCCATTTTCTCGACAGCCTGACGGGATGGGTGTGCGGTGATTCAGGACTTATAATGAAAACGACGAACGGAGGAAACAACTGGATTTTTCAGAATTCGAAAGTCAAGGACGCCGTTCATGAAATATTTTTTCTCAACAGCAGGCTCGGCTGGGCGCTGTCGATGAATATTCTGAATCCCCAGCCGCCGTACGGCACCACAATCCTGAAAACCACTGACGGAGGAAACAACTGGGATACCACACGGTTTCCTATTGAGAATGTTTTTTTTAGAGCCGTCTATTTTCAGGATTCGCTCCACGGTTTCATCGGAGGCGTAACAAAAAATATTATGCGGACAACGGACGGCGGAGCGCACTGGCTCGATGTTTACATCGACACTCTGCTCGTCGCATGGCTTCCCGTGAATCATTTTGATTTTTTCAGCAGCGATTACGGCTACGCTACGGGAGGCAGAACGGATTTTGCCGGTGTCGTATGGAGAACCACCGACAGAGGCGTCAGTTGGTATCCGACGCTTGTCTCACCGGAACCCACTCTGAATACTCATTTCCTGGATTCGCTGAGAATAATCTGCATAACAGGCGACTGGGACTACGGTCCGAGCATGATTTCGTCAACAAACTCCGGCGGAACATGGAAATATACCTACCTCGGATTTTTCGGACAACCGTATCAAATGAGTTACAGAACCGCGAATGAAGTATGGACTCCTCTCGGATTCGGACTGAAATTTATTTACTCCCTCGATTCGGGATTTTCATGGAGAGAAACAATGACGCCGGATTCATCTGAAGTCGATAACGTAATATTTACCGATTCGATGCACGGATACGCTTTCGGGAAAAAAGGCAAAATGTATAAATACAATACGGCATTAATCGGCGTCAGCAACCCCGGCTCGCAGGTTCCGGATAAATTTTCTCTTGAACAGAACTTCCCCAATCCTTTCAATCCTTCTACAAATATTTCCTATGAGTTGAAATCCCCATCCTATGTTACCCTGAGAGTTTTCGACATCACTGGCAAAGAAATCAGGACTCTTGTAAACGGATTTCAAAACAGGGGCGTGTACAAACTCCGTTTCCACGGGGACGGTCTGCCTTCAGGAATTTATTTCTATGAAATCGCCGTTAAAGATATCTCCGGTAATACCGGAGGATTTATCAAAGAAACAAAGAAAATGGCGCTTATTAAATAAATCTCGGGAAATACCAAAATTACTTAGAATTTAACTTTGTTATTATAACGCCTGTAAGCAAACAGATGTTATATGATTGAATAATAAAGCGTTTATTCATATTTTATAATAATGATTTGCAAAATGAAAAGCGTTTATAAGACAATATTTTTATCGGTTATTCTGCTCCTGATTTCTAATGCTTATTCACAGCAGTACTGGCTTAGCCTGAATAGCCCGGTTGCGATGGACCTTAGAAAAGGATATTTCCTCGACAGTCTGACGGGATGGGTTTGCGGCGATTCAGGCCTAATCATGAAAACATCCAACGGCGGAATTAACTGGGCAAGGCAGAATTCGAAATTAAGTCAGCCCGTACACGATATATTTTTCCTGAATAAACGTCTCGGCTGGGCGCTTTCATGGGATATATACAATCCCCTGCCGCCTTACGGCACGGTTATACTTAGAACAACGGACGGAGGAATTAACTGGGATACTTCGCGCTTCGTTACTGAAAATGTTTACATCAGAACGGTCTTCTTTCAGGATTCTCTTCACGGTTTTATGGGAGGAAATTTCAGAAACATAATGCGCACTACTGACGGAGGAGCGAACTGGCTCGACGTTTACATAGATTCAATGATTGTCGCTTATTTCCCCGTAAATACATTTACATTCTTCAGCAGAGATTACGGCTATGCCTGCGGCGGGCAGATGGACTTCGCGGGCGTCGTATGGAGAACTACGGACAGAGGCATCCACTGGTCTCCAAACCTTGTTTCGGCTGAACCCGCATGGAGCGTCTTCTTTCTGGATTCAATGAGGATAATGTGCATGACGGGCGACTTCGAATACGGGCCGAGTATTGTCTCATCCTCGAATTCAGGCGCTACATGGAAATATACCTATCTCGGATTTTTCGGATTCCCTTCCGAAACTGCATTCCGGACTAAATCGGAGGCATGGACTCCGCTGGGGTTCGCAAGGAAGTTTATTTATTCTCTTGATTCAGGATACACATGGACTGAATATGAAACGCCCGATTCCGCGGAGGTCAACAACGTCATCTTCCCGGATAACAAACATGGTTATGCTTTCTGCTCGGGAGGAAAAATATTAAAGTACAATTCAGCGGTTATAGGAATCTCGAATAACGAAACACAGAATCCGGAAAAATTCACTCTCGGGCAAAACTATCCGAATCCGTTTAACCCGCGGACGAACATTTCATACGAACTCAAAACGCCGTCTTATGTCGTTCTGAAAGTATATGACATAAGCGGAAAGGAAATACGCACGCTCATAAACGGCTATCAGAACAGGGGCAAGTATAACCTGAGTTTCTCAGGCGATAATCTGCCTACGGGTGTTTATTTCTACGAAATTGCTGTGAGAGACCTTACGGGAAAATCCAATTCCTTCGTGAAAGAAACGAAAAAAATGGTTCTTTTAAAATAATAGTTTTTTCTGATCCCGTTTTTACCGGGGCAAAAATAAAATCAAGAATTTTATGAAAAAATTACTGCTTATCTTACTCGGAGCCGCTTTTCTTTGCAGCGCTGCATCTGCTCAGGATATCGGACTGACAACAAAAAAGAACAAACCACTGCTAACAATCGAGACATCAGGTTCTTTCGACCTTCCTATCATGGACCTGAAGGGCGGAGACGGCATACGCGGAGTCTGGGCTTTTCAGGATTACGGAACCAACATAGGATTCGGCTCTGCTCTCAACTTCAAATTCGCCGCGTATCAGAACAGAAGGATTCAAATAAGACCGTACATTACTTTCGGCTATTCTCATTTCGTTAACGACGACACCAGGGCTTTCGCTTTTTACAACAGCAACGGCGAAGTGTCTTACGGATTTCCGTTTCTGACTGAATACACGAGCGTTCAAACTCTGCCGGGAGTCAGCAACCTTCGTATGAATATGCCTTACCTCGCGCTCGGCTGCGAACTCGGCGTCTATACCGACAGGGACAGCAGGTCGTCTTTCAATTTCGGGCTTGACTACAATTTCAACGTAATCACTGGCAGAATATACCAGACGATTAACGGTCATTCCGAAACTTATACTACTTATGAGTCGAACCTCAGAACAGGCCTCGGCGCCAATGTTTCCTATTCATACAAGTTTCAGGACTACCTCGGATTCCATGTCGGAACAAGATTCACTATGCCGAACCTTTTCGGAAAAACATCCGAAATGACTGACGCGAGTTGGTACATGTACCTTCTCGATAAAGCCAATACCTCGCTCAACCCGAATCTTTCGGGCAACAGAAACATCGCGTACTTCAAGTTTTACGGCGGCCTTTCGCTGTTCTTCGGAAAATTATAACAAGTCTTCGGGGATGTCCCGCGACGCGGGGCGTCCCTTCTTAAAAATATACAAAGAAATATCTAAAGTGAAAATTGTTTTGTGATTTTTATCGGGATTGAAATGAGATTTGATAAGAGAACGGTAAAAAAAACTAAGAATAACACTTGGGCGGAGGCGTGGGTACATCATAAAAGATTTTCAAAACAGGAACAAAAATGAAATTAAAGCACTTATCCTCTCTCCAAGATAAGCCGCCGTTAAACTCGTTTGGAATGTTAGCATCCGTGATAAGACTTTTGATTATGTTGCTGGATGCTCCTTTTGAAAACTTATCCATTATGTTCAGGCTGAAGAAAAGTTCAAATACTTCGTCAAGCCTGCTTTCGTTCTCGTCGCTCAAACAGACGATTTCAACGCTGTCGCCGTTTGCCTTAATGCTGGAGATATCGTAGAATTTCCCGAAATACGTTATTTCGTTGTCCCCCGTAACCTGAAGATTGCCCGCCTTGTCATAATAGTCCTGCCTGGTCATCTTTATCACTGTCAGTTCGTCGCTGTCAACGTAATTTTCAAGTTTGCCGAACGCTTCTTTTTTGAAAAAGAATTTCAGCTGAAAGTACATTAAAACGTACCCCGCTGAATTAAACACAAGCATAAGAATAAGCAATATTGAAACGCTTCTTTTCACTAACTTATTATGCGGACAATTTGTTACAGTAATATATTTACAAAATACAAATTTTTCAACATTATTTGAATGTATATATTAATTTCTTTATTGAATAAGTTTATTTAATTTGAGTATATGAAATCACTTTTGCCCTTATTGCCATACCTTAAAGCAAGGAAATGGAAACTTATATCTGGAACCATATTTGTAGTCATTAGCATTTTTCTGCAAAGCCTGTACCCTATGGTAATCGGCAATGCTGTTGATGAAATTACTAATAAAACAGCGCATTATTCGTATTTTCAGTACGCTTTATTGAGCCTGTCGCTGATTATTACAGGCGGCGCCTTTTTATTCCTCACAAGAAAAACAATAATCGTTGCCTCCAGAGAAATCGAGAATGATTTACGGCATGACTTTTTTGAACACTTGATGACTCTGCCGAAAGAGTTTTTCGACAGGAATTCCACAGGCGATATTATGGCTCATGCGACTAACGACATAAACAATATAAGGAATTTCCTCGGACCCGGAATTATGTATTCGATTCAGACTCTTCTGAGAACGGTTGTTACTCTTATTATTATGTTCGGTATAAGCATTAAAATTTCACTTCTCGCGCTTATTCCTCTGCCGCTGATTTCCCTGCTTGTTTACAAAGTCATGAAAACTGTGTACGGACGCTCTCAGAAAGTTCAGGAATCTTTTTCCGACCTCACAACAAAGGTACAGGAGAATTTCGCGGGAATCAGAGTCGTGAAGTCTTATGTTCGCGAACTATCTGAAATAGACAGGTTCGTAAAAGTTTCGGCTGATTATCAGAAGAAAAGCCTCCTGCTCGCGAGAATCCAGTCGTACTCCTTCCCCATGATGTTCCTCCTTACAAGCCTTTCGGTCATAGTCGTTGTATATTTCGGCGGGCTTGAGGTAATAAAAGGAAATCTTTCTCTCGGTAACGTTACCGAATTTATAGTTTACCTCGGACAGCTGACATGGCCGATGATTGCTTTCGGCTGGGTGATAAACCTTGTGCAAAGGGCATCGCCTTCCATGGACAGGATAATGAAAATCATGAACACGCCGCCCGCTGTCGAAGATAACGAACATAGCGACAGGAATATCACAACGATTAAAGGGAATGTAGAGTTCAAAAACGTGAACTTTAAATATCCTTCGACGGATGTTTATGTCCTTAAAAATATAAACCTGAAAATTCCGGAGGGCAGCAGCCTCGGAATTATAGGACAGACGGGCTGCGGGAAGTCAACACTCGTAAACCTTATCCCGCGCGTGTATGAAGTCACCGAAGGTCAAATCCTCATTGACGGCAGAGATATTAAATCTGTCCCGATAAACGTGCTCAGGAATTCAGTAGGAGTAGTCCCGCAGGAATCGTTCTTATTCTCCGACACCATCGGGAATAATGTTTCCTACTCTTCCGACGACTGCGACGAGGACAATGTCAGGAAATCATCCGAGATTGCAGGGCTTTATAAGGACGTACATTTGTTCCCTGAAAATTTCAAAACCATCATAGGCGAACGCGGCGTCACACTGTCAGGCGGACAGAAACAGAGAACTTCTATCGCGAGGGCTGTGTACAAAAAGCCCGATATACTCATTCTCGACGATTCCCTGTCGGCAGTAGATACAAGTACCGAAGAGGAAATTCTTCAGGGATTGAAAGATGTGCTAAAAGACAGGACTACAATTGTAATTTCACACAGGATTTCGACTTTGAAAAACCTCGATAAGATTATCGTAATCGATAACCATACGATTGCCGAAGAAGGCACGCACGAGGAACTGCTCGTTAAGAAAGGACATTATTATAATATTCACGTCAAGCAGCTGCTTGAAGAAGAGATTGAGGAGATGTGATATGGCAGTTAAAAAAATCGTACATAAGAAGGAAGACGAAGCGCTCGGCAAACCCATAGATTCGCTGCTGTTCAGAAGACTGCTGCAGTATTTCAGGCCGTATATCTGGCATATAATACTCGCGACTTCGCTCACTATCTTTATCGCGGCGCTTTCCGCGGTAAGACCGAGACTTACGCAGATAGCGATAGACGACAATATCGTAAACAAGAATATTCCCGGACTGCAGAAAATAATTATACTGCTTATCGCCACCCTCGTTCTTCAGGGATTCATTCAGTACGCGATGACGTACCTAACAAGTTGGATAGGACAGAAAATAATTTTCGACCTCCGCAAGAAAATATACAATCATGTTATCAACCTCAACCTGAAGTTCTTCGACAACAATCCGATAGGCAGGCTCGTTACGAGAGTGACGAACGATGTCGAAGTGCTTTACGAAGTGTTTTCGTCAGGACTCGTCACCGCTTTCGGCGATATACTTACAATAGTCTGGATATTGTACTTCATGTTTTCTCTTGACGTAAAACTTACGCTCGTCACGCTGTCCGTACTGCCGCTTCTGATTTACGCTACATCCGTGTTCAGAAAATCGGTCAGAAATTCGTACAGAAAAATCCGCGGCCTTATCGCGTCGATAAATTCGTACATACAGGAGCATATAACGGGAATCGGCATAGTCCAGCTTTTCGGCACCGAGAAAAGAACGATTAATGAATTCGAAAAAATAAACAGGGAGCATACCGATGAGAACAAAAGAAGCATTACTTATTACGCTCTGTTCTTTCCTGTTGTGGAACTTCTCGGGGCGGCCGCCGTCGGCCTGATAATCTGGTACGGAGGCGGACAGGTCGTTCAGTCGGTTGTTTCGGTCGGAGTTATAATTTCATTCATACAGTACACCGAAATGTTCTTCAGGCCGATACGCGACCTCGCGGAAAAATACAACATACTCCAGACAGCGATGGCTTCAAGCGAGAGAATTTTCGACCTTCTCGATACTGATAATCCTATCAAAGACGTGGAAAATCCGGCAGGGATTAATGACGTGAAAGGTGAAATAGAATTTAAGAACGTATGGTTCGCTTACAATGACGACGATTACGTCCTCAAAAATGTCAACTTCAAAATTCATGCAGGCGAAAAGGTCGCTTTCGTCGGACATACAGGCGCGGGTAAAACCACAATCATAAACCTTATCAACAGGTTCTACGACGTCAACAAAGGCAGTATAATGCTCGACGGTGTTGACATCAGAACCATGCCGCAGAAAGAACTGAGAAAGAACATCGGTGTCGTTCTTCAGGACGTGTTCCTTTTTTCGGGAGATATAAAATACAACATAGACCTTGATAACGGAGAAATTCTTCCTGAAAAAATAGAATCGGCGCTCGATAACTCTGGGCTCAGGAAATTTATAAACGAACTGCCCGCGGGTATCGGACACAAGGTAAACGAAAGAGGCACGACACTTTCTGTCGGTCAGCGGCAGTTGATTTCTTTCGCGCGCGCGCTGGCTTACGACCCGAAAATACTCGTACTCGACGAAGCCACTTCCTCTGTCGATACCGAGACGGAAATACTGATTCAGAAAGCGACGGAAAAATTAATTGAAGACAGGACTTCTATAATTATCGCCCACAGGCTTTCAACTATACAGGAATGCGACAAGATTATCGTTATGCACAAAGGCGAAATTAAGGAAGCGGGCAGCCATCAGGAACTGCTCAATAAACGCGGACTATATTACAAACTTTATCAGTTACAGTATAAAGAAGATTTCGAAAACATTGAAAATAAAAATGACAGGTAAACTTTTACTCGCGACAAACAATAAGGATAAGGTAACGGAAATAAAAAATCTGCTCGCGCGGCTTGACATTCAGGTACTTACGCTTAAAGACCTGAACCTCGAAATTGACGTTGTAGAGGATAAGGATACTCTCGAAGGCAACGCCCTTAAGAAAGCGTCCGAAATATGGGATGCCGCCCGAATCCCATGCTCCGCCGACGATACGGGCCTCTTCGTCAACGCTCTTAACGGCGAACCGGGCGTATATTCGTCGAGATACGCGGGCGAAAATGTTTCGTATGCCGACAACAGGCATAAATTGCTGAAAAACATTTCGGATGTTCCCGATGTTAAAAGAACCGCGAGATTTAAAACCGTCGTCTGCTATTACTACGGAAAAGACAAATACACTTTCTTCGAGGGTTGCTGTGAAGGCCGCATTCTGAAAGAAGAACGCGGAGAAAAAGGATTCGGCTACGACGCCGTATTCCTCCCGGACGGATACGATAAAACATTCGGAGAACTCAGCCTCGATGAAAAAAATAAAATCTCCCACAGGGCGAAGGCATTCATTAAATTCAGGGACTACCTGGCTTCAATTAACAGTTAACTATTGAATCAGAATTTAAAATCTAAGTGTCCCCCGCTGGCGGGGGTGCGGCTTTTGCCGCGGGGGTGGGCTGTCCGGGATTCAATTTCCTCAATTTTAGTCTTAATAATATCAATAACATTATCCATAGCATTGAGTACATCATCGAATCCAGCTTCTTCTAATTCTTTTTGACGAACAATATCTTTTTCAAAAACCTCTTTCCAATCATGAATAGCTCCGTCGAGCTCAATAATCAGTTTTAATTCCTTGCACATAAAATCCGCAATATAACTTAGGACACGTCTTTGTCTGCTAAACATATATCCAAGCATTTTCCCAGACTTAAGGGCATACTTCCACAAACAGGATTCAGACTTTGTCATTTCTCTGCGAAGTTTATTTGCAAAAGGCTGAAGTCGCTTGTTATAATTCGTTTCTTCCGACAACTTTGCCGTACACATTTACACCCTCCCCCGGCAGCTAAAGCTGCCACTCCCTCCGGAGGGGGACATTGCTTTGCAATATGCAGTAAACAATCAGATAAATTTTCTTCCCTGAAGCTACCTGCTCTAATTGTTAACTGTTAAATGTTAACTGTTAACTGAACTACTTTTCCCTGAACTTCTCCCCCGTCAGTTTAACGAGCTGCCTGTACCATTCCTGCGAGTATCCCGGCTGAGATACCTTCGGCACTCTGCTTCCAGGTACGGGAGTCTTAATGTTTCCGTCCATGTACTTCGTGAACAGGAATCCATACAACTGTTTCCATCTGTCAAAAGTATTCTTTCCCGCTTTCAGACAGTATTCAGTAAGAAAATCCCTCGCGGTTTCGGGGTCTTTCTGATAAAGTTCGAGCATCGTCTTATCAACATCGGCGATGCTGTTTATATATCCCTGCTCAAGTTCTTTCTGTACAGGCTGAATATCGAGAATCATATCTTTGTATCTGGTATAAGCGAAATTCGAAACCTGATTAAAAACCCAGAACAACGCGGAATCGCTGAACACCATCATGTCGCCGTTGCCTACCGCGAAATTCGGCGGCACCTGCTTAATCGCCGTGTACATCGGCGTGTAAACAGTCGTATAGTTATCGTCAACCCCGAACCAGAAAATACCGCCGAGATTTTCTGGCATCCATGAACGCGACTGCGTTACGAATGAAAATCCCGTCTGCTGTGTCGAGATAGCCCTTTCGTTGAAATAAGTTAGCGAATCCACTTTCCATGTCAGCGGCCTCCATCTTACGGGGCAGGTGTAGGGTCCCGCGCCGAAATCCTTCGTCATGTCGAGTTCCGTTCCCTCAAAGTGGTCTCTCATCGCGTTCATTACATCGTACGCCGATAATTTCTTATCGGGCTTCACCCATAGCGGCATCCTGTTTTTTAGATTTTCGCCCTTTGCGTAATCAAGATATTTGTTCATTCCGGGCGACAGTTTGTTGAACAGCGCCCATACTCTTGCTTCACAGAATCTCGCGCCTTCAAAATCGACGGGAGCGTAAGTATCGGAAAATGAAAACTCTTCGTCTTTGCCTTTAAAAAACCCTTTTGTCCTTGCGAAGGAAATCACATCTTTCGCGTAATAGCAGTTCACCGTATCGTTCAGCGGGAATTGCCTTATCCTTGCCTGATTGGCGTGCCCCGAAATGTAGCCGTCGGGTATTCTTACCGCTACCCAGACCGCGCCCTTGGTTCCGGCGCCCTTGCCGACCATTTCCATTATCCATGCTTCATTCGGGTCGGACAGCGAGAAGGTCTCTCCCTCGCTGCAATAACCGTATTCATCCGTCAACTGCGTCATTACCTTTATCGCTTCCCTGCAATTCTTAGCTCTCTGCAGCGCAAGATAAATAAGCGAACCGTAATCCATCTTCGCCGTAGAATCCGGCAGTTCAGGCTTTCCGCCGAATGTCGTTTCGCCGATTGCTAACTGAAACTCGTTCATGTTCCCGACTACGTTGTATGTATGCGGAACCTGCGGAATCTGCCCGAGCAGTCTTCCCGAATCCCATTCTATAACGTCAAGCATCGTTCCCGGAGGATAATCCGCCGCGGGCCAGAAATAAAGTTCGCCGTAAAGCGTATGCGAATCCGCCGTGTAGGTTATCATAGTCGAACCGTCAACGGACGCGCCTTTTGTCACAAGAAAGTTTGTACAGGCATCAACAGTTTCTTTCATCACAGAAAACTGAAGAAAAAGTACAGTAATTAATATGAGAATTTTCTTCATAAAATAGAATATTTTAAAAATCAGATATTATGAAAAATATGGATTTTCAAACTCAAACAATATCCAAAATTCTGACAAAATCCGATGACACACAAACCATAAGCCTCCACAGATTCGTTGTGTCACGTATAACTCTGATACTACATAAAATTGAGATTTTTTTCTCATTTTGAAAATCCGACCCTGCAATAACGCCAAAAATGAGCCAAAAACGACGAATTATCCGGGCATAAAAATTGCTGGAAATTAAGTACTGACGAAAATAATCTTTTTACGGCTCCCCTCATTATGGCCGGAAAATATGGATGGACGGGATAATAAAATTAGAAAATTCTTATTATCTCATCCAGAAGAAAAGGCTGCCCATGGGCAGCCTTTATTATAAAATCTATTTCTTTTTCAATTCTACCAGATATGAACTCTGTCTTTCGGGTCTCTGTATTTCTTGTCAGTCGTTTTTATACCGAACGCGCCGTAGAATTCATCCACATTATATACAATTACGTTGACTCTCGCCTCGGAAGGTGAATGCGGGTCTTCTTTCAATCTCTTCAGAAGTTCTTTTTCCCTGACGTTTCCTCTCCAGATTGTCGCGTAATTGACGAAGAATCTCTGCATCGGAGTGAAGCCTTCGAGTTCCTTAGCCGGCGGATTTTTCGCCCATGCTTTTTTAAGAGCGTCGAGAGAAATCATTACGCCGCCGAGGTCGCCGATGTTTTCGCCGAGAGTAAACTTGCCGTCAACATGAAATGTGTCGAGCACAAAATAATTGTCGTACTGGTCTACCAGCATCTGCGCCTGCTTCTCGAAATTCGCCGCGTCCTGCTCCGTCCACCAGTCGGTAAGGTTTCCGTCCTTGTCGTACTTTCTTCCCTGATCGTCAAAGCCGTGCGATATTTCATGCCCGATTACAACGCCGATACCGCCGTAATTTACCGCGTCATCACCCTTCGCGAAGAAATAAGGAGGCTGGAGAATTCCCGCGGGGAAACAGATTTCGTTGTTGCTCGGATTGTAATAAGCGTTTACTGTCTGCGGAGACATGCCCCACTTCGTCCTGTCAGTCGGCTTGCCGATTTCTTCAAGACGTTTGTTATAGTTGAATTTCCTTACTCGCATCATGTTATCGAAATATGAATCCCTGCTTATTTCGAGTTTTGTGTAATCTTTCCATTTGTCGGGATATCCGACTTTCACGGCAATCTTATCGAGTTTCTCGAGCGCCTTGACCTTTGTCGCCTCGCTCATCCATGAAAGATTTTTTATCCTGTCACCAAGCGCGAGTTTGATGTTCGCGACAAGTTCTTTGATTCTCACTTTCGCTTCCGGCGGAAAATATTTCGCTACGTAAAGTTCGCCGAGCGCTTCGCCGAGAGAACCGTCAACAACGTCAAGAACCCTCTTCCATCTCGGTCTCATTTCCTGCTGTCCGCTCATGAATTTTCCGAAGAAATCGAAATTCACATTTACGAATTCCTTGCTGAGGAACGGCGCGGAAGCGTTAAGCACTTTCCATTCAAGATAACTCTTGAGGTCGTCCATACTCACTGTCTCGAACGTCGGGCCGAGTTCAGTGAAGAACTTTACCTGTCCGAGATCGACGTCGCCGGGATTGACAAGACCGATTTCATGAAAATAAGTCTTCCAGTCGAAATTCTTCGCTGTTTCCTGCATCTCAGCGAATGTCATCTTGTTGTAATTCATTTCAGGATTGCGAAGTTCAACATTGGAGAAAGACGAGTTCGCGAGTTTAGTTTCAAACTCAAGTACAGCGTCCGCTTTCTTCGATGCCGTCGCTTCGTCGTATCCTACGAGTTTGAACATGGAGGTCATTGTTTTAACGAATTCGGCTCTTATCGATTTCGACCTTTCGTCATCCTTAAGGTAATAATCCCTGTTTCCGAATGAAGTGCCGCCCTGACTGAACCCGCCGATTACCATTGCGCTGTTCTTTTCGTCAGTTGTCGCGCCGAAATAAAAAAGCGCGGGGAAACCGAGTGTGTGCATCTTCGCGATGTACTTCACCGCGTCCTCTTTCGTTTTCAAACCGTTGATTTCA